>NZ_VHIK01000022.1:0-299771 GCF_006680105.1 Bacillus sp. B4EP4a | reverse complement strand
TTTAGATAGAACACGGAGTACCCTAAAAAAACTGTAGACCGACAAAAGAACATGCCTGTCTCAACTGAAATCAACTGCAACTTTTTTAAATAAAAAACTGCAGGCAAACTCGCTTTTCTTCGAGTTTGTCTACAGTCTGAGACACTTGGTAACCCCAAGCGTCTTTTTGTCGGATTTAATCTACATCTATTTCAAAGGCGACGTCCACATTGCCATTGATTGCTTTTGAATAAGGACACATTTGATGTGCTTTATGAACAAGAGTTTCGAATGTCTCCTTGTCGACCCCGGATCCCTTCACGGCCAAAGTTACAGCTAAGCTGTACTGATGCATCTCACCCATCAAAAGACTGACGCTTGCAGTGACTTTGGAATCGAAAGAAACGCGTTCAATTTTACCAACTGATTGCAAAGCACTATCAAAACATGCAGCATATCCAGCTGCAAAAAGCTGTTCCGGATTAGATGCTTCAGGCATCTGTTTAGCCCTAGGTGTTCCAGGCATCGCAATATCAACCGTGAAGTTGCCATCAGCAGAAATTGCCGTTCCTTCTCTTCCGCCATCAACTGTTACAGACGTTGTAAATAATGTTTTTGTCATCATTTTTTCTCCCTTATCTTCTTATTTTTAAATTGTGCACAATTGAATTGTACAACATTAATTTTGGAATGTCCAATGAAAAAGTTAAAACGTTGGTATGAAGTTAAATTGGTTTGGAAAGGGATTAGAATGATGGGAAACTTGAAAGCGGTACAGAAGCAGTAAGACGAAAAAAACGAAGGAACGGAAAAAGGCTGCCCATCACGTTGGTTAAACGGAGATAGTGCAGCCTAAAGGTTGTCCTGATATTCCTTTGAAACATTTAGTTTAGTTCTATTCTTTTTACTCCCGGTGACTTTCATATTTGTTCGCTTTGGTCAACCGCTTCAAGATATCCAACTCGGTTTTGGACAGTGAAGGGCTGTTAGCGGCCTGGCAGTTCTCACGGAGCTGCTGTACTGAGCTTGCTCCTGGTACAACGGTAGCCACGCTTTGATGTGACAATACATATTGAAGTGCCGTTTCATTCAACTTCCTATCAGAAAGTTTTTCCTTTATTTGCGGAAGCAAATCTTTAAGTTCGTGATAGCTATAGTCAAGGTATCCATCCTCATTTGCCTTTTCAAGCATTTTTTCACTGAGCAGCCCTTTGGCAAGGGGGCCACGGGCGATAATGCTGATCTGGTTGTTGGCCAAAAGGGACAGCCACTCTTCTGGGCGGCGGTCGAGTAGATTAAACTGCATCATTACGGAATCAAGCTCAGACTTTTCAGTGAATTCCTTGATTACATTCGGACGAATCGAGGAAATTCCATAATGTCGGATATAGCCTTCTTTTTTCAAATCTTCAAATGCTTCTACCGTTTCTCCGATATTGTCTGAAATGGTGCCGCCATGTAACTGATAAAGATCAATATAATCAGTACCCAATCGCTTTAAGCTATCTTTTACAGCCGTTTTAATATAGGCGCCAGAAGGATCCCAGCTCCAGGAATCTTTATTTTCATTCCAGCGGTTTCCGACCTTGGTGGCTATGTATACCTTATCGCGGACCGATTTTAAATTCTTTCCGACGATTTCTTCATTCATACCGAAATCATATAAGTCAGCAGTATCAAAATAATTGATTCCTTCATCTAAAGCGGCCTGTATGATTTCGGATGCCTGATTTTCAACAGTCCCCAATGACATGCATCCGAGACCGATTTCAGAAACTAGCAAGTCAGAATTTCCTAGTCTGCGTTTTTTCATGTTATCCACTCCCTTTACATTCATTGTAAAGGAGAAATCCATTTCACTCAAAGAATTCACTTGATCCGTTTTAGATGAGTGGGCGGCACCTGATCATGTATGTCGGCAATCCAATCATTGATATAGACATATTGATTTTGTAATTGTTTTAGTTTTTGAAGGATTTCCCAACTCTTTCCGGATAAAGTAACGCTTTTTTCCAATACGTAAACTTTCATTAAATCGCCCTCCATCTCTATTATGGTAAAATGTATGAGGAATCATGCTGCAATTAGAACAGAGGAGTGGTCAGGATGAAAAAATTTGAAGAAAAAACGCTGTCATCGAAAAAAATCTTCACGGGAAAGGTAATCAGCCTGCAAGTGGATGATGTAGAGCTTCCAGATGGGAAAATGGGTAAACGTGAAATAATCAAACATCCGGGGGCGGTTGCCATCATAGCTCTCACGGCAGACAATAAAATCATCATGGTTGAGCAGTACCGTAAAGCGCTGGAGAGGAGCTTGGTGGAAATTCCTGCAGGAAAGCTGGAAAAAGGCGAAGAGCCGGTTCTGTCGGCTAAACGGGAGCTGGAGGAGGAGACAGGTTATGAATGTGAAAAAATGGAGCACATCATATCCTTCTATACATCCCCGGGTTTCGCCGATGAATTGGTCCACCTGTATGTGGCCCACAATTTGAAAAAGAAAGAAAATGCGGCCCCACTGGATGAAGATGAATTTGTCGAGATGCTGGAACTCACGTTGGAGGAAGCTCAAACTTATATGGATGAAGGGAAAATCCAGGATGCCAAAACGGCATATGCAGTTCAGTATCTGCAGTTGAAAAAGGCCATGACATCATAAATGAAAGAATTTTACGCTGACCTGCATATCCATATAGGCAGAACGAGAAGCGGAAGGGCCGTGAAAATAACAGGCGCTAAAACGCTAACCTTCAGCAATGTGCTGCAAGTGGCAAGTGAAAGGAAGGGCCTTGATCTAATCGGGATAATCGATTGCCATTCTCCTGAAATTATCGAAGAGATCGAAGCGGGGATTCTTGATGGCGAAATCACGGAAAAGATTGAAGGCGGACTTCAATACAAGAATACAACCATCATTCCAGGCTCGGAGATTGAAATTTATGATCAGAATTGTAATGGACCGATCCATGTCCTCGCCTATTTTCCCACTTTAAAAGCGATGAAGGAATTCTCCTCATGGATGAGCGGACATGTTAAAAATATCACCTTGAGCTCCCAAAGGATTTATTGTGATGGAAGAACGCTGCAAAAGGTCGTGAAGTCACTGGGCGGCCTGTTTATCCCGGCACATGTATTTACCCCATTTAAAAGCTTATATGGAAAAGGGGTGCGATCCAGTCTGACAGAAGTATTCGATCCGAAGCTAATTGATGCCATCGAACTTGGTTTAAGTTCAGATACAGAAATGGTCAAGGATATCGAGGAGTTGCACTCCTATGTATTCGTGACAAATTCCGATGCGCATTCGCTTGGGAAAATCGCCCGTGAATATCAAAAAGTCCTGCTTGAAGAACCAAGTTTCAATGAGCTGGCAAAAGCCCTTAAAGAAAAAGGGAATCGTAAGGTGGCCGTTAATTATGGATTGAACCCCTTATTGGGAAAGTATCATCAAACCGTATGTTCAGGGTGTTTACACCAGGTATTGAGGGATGATGAACAATGTCCCGAGTGTGGTAATAAATCCATTATTAAAGGGGTATCGTCAAGGATCGAAGAACTCTCCATTTCCGAGTTGGACGGAAGAAAAGGAAGGGAAAGGCCACCGTATATCCATCAAGTGCCACTCGATTTCATCCCAGGACTCGGACCGAAATCCATGGGAAAACTGCTGGCGGCATTTGGAACAGAGATGAATATCCTTCATGAAGTTACGCTTGAACAGCTCATGGAAATCGTTCCTGAAAAATTGGCGCGCTACATCGATTCTGCCAGAAAAGGGACGCTTTCTTTTGAAGTGGGGGGCGGAGGAAAGTACGGAAAGGTCAAAAAGGAATTAATCTGAAAAAAGTCCTGACAGATGAGATCTGTCAGGACTTTTTTAGTTTGTTGTTTTTGCATAAATGGAGGTGTCCCGCACTTCCTTGCCGTCTGCACTAAGGCAGTCATTACGCAAAATACCTTCAAGGGTATATCCCAGCCTCTCAGGAATCCGTTTGCTGGCAATATTATTAGGGTCACAGCGGATTTCGACTCTTTTTGCGCCATAATGGTAAAAGGCAAATTTAGTTAACTTTTCCACTGCCTCCGTTATGTAGCCTAGTTTACTGTATCTCGTATCAATCCAATAGCCAATTTCGAATTTAGGGATATCCCAGTTAATTCGGTGCAGACCAGTGGAGCCGAGGAATTGATCGTCTTCTTTCCTATAGATATGGAGTCTGATATCCTCTTTTAAAATAAAGTCCGCAAAGGACTTAAGGACGTTCTGTTCAGAAGTTTCCAACGAAACATCTTGATGTGCAAACGGCAGCCACTGTTTCAATTCAGGTTTAGAATGGACAATGGCTTCGTAAAGGTCCAGGCCATCGCCAGGCTGACAAGGTCTTAGATATAATCGTGGGGTTTCAATTTTTTCGGGAAAATCCATTAATATAGCTTTCATATCCTGCCTCCATATATCATTGATATGGAAAATTATAACACGAATTGGGTTCAAGGCGTTCGGCTGATGGGGAAAGTTTTCTTAGCATAAATGAGAGAGTGAAAACATAGATTCTAGTAAGCGGAGTTGGGAGGATGAAAGATGAAAAAAAAATCTGTCGTACAAAATGCCGTAATGAAACATATTAACGAACATTCCTCATTATATGTCTTTATCACTGTGCTTTTTTTGATGGGTGTCATTTTTGGGGCAATATTGGTGAATAGTTTGAGCTTTACCCAAAAGGAAGACTTGTTCTATTATTTATCGCAATTTTTCGGACAAGTATCCAAGGGTGAATTTGCATCTTCGCATGATATGTTCAGCCAAAGTATTATGCATAATATAAAATATATCGGGGTCATCTGGATTCTCGGAATATCGGTCATCGGTTTGCCTGTCATCCTGGTTTTGTTATTTATAAAAGGGATGGTTGTTGGATTCACAGTCGGCTTTTTAGTCAATCAAATGGGATGGAGCGGGTTCTTATTATCGTTTGTCGCTATTCTGCCCCAAAATATATTCATCGTCCCGATATTCATCGTAATAACTGTCCTTGCCGTCTCTCTATCAATGAAAATGATCAGCCGGATTTTCCTAAAGCAGGTTCGTGAACCGCTGAAGCCGATAATTTCGCGGTATATTTTCTCATTGGTTTTGTCGGGTTTATTTTTGATTACGGCTGCCGTGTTTGAAGCGTACCTATCCCCTTCTTTAATGAAAAATGTCGTAAGTTTATTGGGTCATTGATGAAAATTTACCGTTCCCGCAAATTTTTTTATCATTAACAAGAAATCTATTTTGACAGTTTTCCCTCTTTTGATATAATGGATAGGATAGCGGCGCGGGAGGGAATATTAGGTATGGAAATAGAAAACAGAATTGATAGGATAAAAAAGCAGTTACACTCGTCCAGCTACAAATTAACGCCTCAGCGAGAAGCGACCGTCCGCGTTTTACTTGAGCATGAAGAGGATCATTTAAGCGCAGAAGACGTTTACCTCCTTGTCAAAGAAAAGTCGCCGGAAATTGGATTGGCAACAGTTTACCGTACGCTAGAGTTGCTGACTGAATTGAAGATAGTAGATAAAATTAACTTTGGAGACGGGGTTTCCCGTTATGATTTAAGACAAGAAGGAGCTGCGCATTTCCATCATCATCTTGTTTGTGTGGAATGTGGTGCGGTAGATGAAATCCAGGAAGACCTACTTGAAGACGTAGAAGACATTGTGGAACGCGACTGGAACTTCAAGATTAAAGACCATAGATTAACCTTTCATGGCATTTGTCATCGATGTCATGACAAAGAAGAAAATTAAGGTGAATGAAGTCGGACCTTTTCCATTTAATGGAGAAGGTTTTCTGCGTTTTAAAAACCTATTTTCTCAAGGAAGAGCTGTTTTTGTTTTCTCCTTTCCGAAACACGTATAAAACTTGTCCTGTTGGGCATAGATTGATACAAAGGATCGAATGGGAGGGGAAAGATGATGAAAACATCATTATCGCTTGTTTTGCACACGGCTAAAGTGATGGTTCTCTTTGTTAGCTTCACTGTTCTTTTTTATATAGGAATGGTATGGTTAAATCAGGAATATCAAAGTTATCATCGTTATGATGAACCGAAAGGCATGGCCGTAAAAGTATCAAAGGCTGTTGATACGGGTGATGATGCATGGCTTGAACGCTTAATGTTGTTTTATTTAAACGGGGAGTAATGAATATGGAGAATCAAATTAGGGATTTCATTCATTTTTTAACCATTGAAAAAGGACTTGCCAAAAATACGCTCGTTTCGTATGAGCGTGACTTAAGATCATATTGGAGCTATCTGAAAGATGTTGAAACAATTGAAGCTTGGAATGATTCACGGCGGGTGAACATCCTGCACTTTCTCGTGCATTTGAAGGATCAAGGGAAATCATCGAAGACGGTGGCGCGTCATATAGCTTCCATTCGGTCTTTTCATCAATTTCTTTTAAGGGAAAAAGTATCCGAGCAGGATCCGTCCATACATATAGAAACGCCAAAACCTGAACGAAGCCTTCCAAAGGTATTAAGCATGGAAGAGGTGGAAGCACTATTGGAAGCCCCGAAGAAAATGGATGAATTCGGTTTACGCGATAAGGCGATGCTAGAACTGATGTATGCGACGGGGATGCGTGTCAGTGAGTTGATATCCATGGATGTGAGTGATGTCCATGCATCGATGGGTTTTGTCCGATGCGTAGGGAAAGGAAATAAAGAGAGGATCATTCCGATTGGGCAAACTGCATTGGGTGCGATTGAACATTATATGGAAAGTTCCCGGGGGAAAATGGCCAGTCCCAAGCACAGGACAGATTCACTTTTTTTGAATCATCATGGAAACAGGCTGACAAGGCAGGGATTTTGGAAGATTCTAAAAAAACTTGTAAAATCGGCACAAATTGAAAAAGAAATTACACCGCATACACTAAGACATTCTTTCGCGACACATCTATTGATGAACGGGGCTGATTTACGTGCCGTCCAAGAAATGCTTGGTCATGCGGATATTTCGACAACTCAAATTTATACACATATTACGAACGTACGGATCAAGGATGTATATTCAAAATTCCATCCGCGAGCTTAAAAGAATAGTAGAATGATAGAAAAGGTTGTGAATTTAACTGCGAGGCAGTTGGAGGAGCAGCCTTTTTTCTCCGTTTGTACTTGACTGGTAAAAGGGCTGCAAATGATTCCAACGTGCATCTTAAGGCACTTTGTTTCATTCCGAAATATATTATTTGTCTCCATCATGGTAATCGTTTACAATGTAGAGAGGTCAGACTTCTGACGTTCTCAAACGATTTCATTTAAATGAAGAGTAACTGAGCAGAATAAGGGTATTATAGAGAGTATAAAAAGTGATTTACTATTTTAGGAGGAATGACTCATGAAAGGGAATTCAGCATTTAAACGAATATTTGTAATAGTTATGGATTCAGTTGGGATTGGCGAATCACCTGATGCAGATTTATTCGGCGATAAAGGGGCGGATACACTTGGCCATATCGCAGAAAGAATGAATGGATTGAACATGCCGACACTCGCAAAATTGGGTTTAGGCAATATCCGTGAAATCAAGGGGATTGATAAAGCTCAACAACCTCTCGCATACTTTACGAAAATGAAGGAAGCCTCTACAGGAAAAGATACGATGACTGGACATTGGGAAATCATGGGGTTAAATATATCGACTCCATTCCGTGTATTTCCAGATGGTTTCCCGGAGTTATTAGTCAATGAACTCGAGGCGAAGATGGGTCGGGGAATTATTGGGAACGTCCCGGCAAGCGGCACGGAAATCATTGAAAGGCTTGGCGAGGAACATATGAAAACGGGTGCGCTGATCGTTTATACATCAGCTGATTCCGTATTACAGATTGCTGCACATGAAGATATCGTTCCGATAGACGAATTATACAAGATTTGTGAAATTGCCCGTGAAGTGACGATGGCTGATGAGTTCAAGGTTGGACGCGTGATTGCCAGACCGTTCACAGGTGAACCAGGCAACTTCAAAAGAACGCCTAACCGTCATGATTATGCGTTGAAGCCTTTTAACCGGACAGTAATGGATGAATTGAAGGATTCTGGATATGATGTGCTCGCAATCGGGAAGATCTCTGATATCTTTGATGGGGAAGGCGTCACTGAATCATTGAGGACCGTATCCAATATGGATGGAATGGATAAATTAATCCAAACGGTAGAACAGGATTTCAAAGGGTTAAGTTTCCTTAATCTAGTCGACTTCGATGCTTTATACGGTCACCGCCGCGATCCAGAGGGATACGGAAAGGCATTGGAAGAATTCGATGCTCGGATGCCGGAAGTCCTTGATAAACTGAATGAGGATGATTTATTGATCATCACTGCCGATCACGGGAATGATCCGGTCCATGAAGGAACCGATCACACACGTGAATATGTACCATTATTAGTTTATTCCAAACGATTTACAGAAGGTGCCGAACTCCCGATAAGAGATACATTTGCTGATATTGGGGCGACGGTCGCTGCTAATTTTGACGTGAAAATGCCTGCCTTTGGGAAAAATATATTGGGCGATTTAAATTTAGGGGAGATTAAATAGATGTTTAATAAAATAGAGACTGCTGCGTCATTTATAAAAAGTAAAATTGAAGGCTCTCCGGAGATAGGGCTGATTCTTGGTTCCGGTCTTGGAGTATTAGCGGATGAAATTGAAAATCCGATAACTATTCCATACCACGAAATCCCGGAATTCCCGGTATCGACTGTTGAGGGACACGCTGGACAGCTTGTCATTGGACATTTAAGTGGTAAAAAAGTTGTAGCCATGCAAGGACGTTTCCACTTTTATGAGGGCTACTCCATGGAGAAAGTCACTTTTCCTGTACGTGTAATGAAGCTACTTGGTGTTGAGCAGTTAATTGTAACGAATGCTGCCGGAAGCGTTAATGAAAGCTATGAACCAGGTGACTTGATGCTCATTACGGATCATATTAATTTAATGGGGGCAAACCCATTGATTGGCCCTAATGAAGAGCGTTTCGGCCCTAGATTCCCTGATATGTCGGAGGCTTATAATAAAGACCTTCGGACACAAGCAAAAAAAATAGCAGCTTCACTAGGATTGGATATTAAAGAAGGTGTCTATATCGGAAATACAGGACCGACCTATGAGACACCGGCAGAAGTGAAAATGGCAAGGATCCTTGGCGGGGATGCAGTTGGTATGTCGACAGTTCCGGAAGTTATCGTAGCTAGGCATAGTGGTATGAAGGTGCTCGGAATTTCATGCCTTACAAATATGGCCGCAGGCATTCTTGATCAGCCTTTGTCGCATGAAGAGGTAATTGAAACGACTGAAAAAGTGAAAAGCAGTTTTCTTGAATTTGTTAAGCTTATCGTTAAAGACATATAAAACGAACAAAAAAATCCAAGTACACCTAAGAGAAGCGGTGTCTTTGAAAAAGTGGGGATTCTAATATGAGAATGGTAGATTTAATCGAGAAAAAGCGTGATGGAAAGGCTCTTACTACAGAAGAAATACAGTTCATCATCAAAGGGTTTACCGATGGATCGATTCCGGATTACCAAATGAGCGCTTGGTCAATGGCAGTTTATTTCAAAGGCATGAATGAGCAGGAACGTGCTGATCTAACCATGGCAATGGTTGAATCAGGAGATCAAATTGATTTATCGATGATTGAAGGAATTAAGGTCGATAAACATTCAACAGGCGGTGTTGGTGATACCACAACTCTAGTGCTTGGACCATTGGTTGCTGCTGTAGGTGTTCCAGTGGCAAAGATGTCAGGACGCGGTCTTGGTCATACAGGAGGAACGATCGATAAGTTGGAGTCTGTAAAAGGATTTCATGTCGAAATAGAAAATGACGAGTTCATTCGACTTGTTAATAAAAATAAGATAGCTGTCATTGGACAAAGTGGTAACCTGACTCCAGCCGACAAAAAGTTATATGCATTGCGCGATGTTACGGCTACCGTTAACAGTATCGGTTTGATTGCTGGCTCGATCATGAGTAAGAAAATCGCCGCTGGTGCTGATGCCATCGTACTTGATGTTAAAACGGGAGCGGGCGCTTTCATGAAAACTCTCGAAGATTCCGAAGAGTTGGCGCATGCAATGGTTAGCATTGGAAACAATGTGGGCCGAAACACGATGGCCGTCATTTCCGATATGAGCCAACCTTTGGGTTACGCAATCGGAAATGCTTTAGAAGTGAAGGAAGCCATCGATACGCTTAAAGGAGAGGGACCGGAAGATTTAACGGAACTTTCTTTAACACTAGGAAGCCATATGGTATACCTTGCCAAAAAGGCAAGCTCGCTGGAAGAAGCAAGAACCTTGCTGGAAAATGCGATTAAGGATGGTTCTGCACTTAACTCATTCAAGGTTTTCCTAGAAGCGCAGGGAGGCGATGGTTCGGTTGTAGATCATCCGGAAAAACTACCGCAGGCTGCTCATACTTTCGAGCTGGAAGCGAAAGAGGACGGATATGTATCGGAAATCATCGCTGATGAGGTAGGAACGGCAGCCATGCTGTTGGGCGCTGGGCGGGCAACAAAAGAATCAGAGATTGATTTGGCAGTCGGACTGGTACTTCGTAAAAAAATCGGGGAAACCGTGGCAAAAGGTGAATCCCTAGTGACGATTTACAGCAATTTTGAAGATGTTTCAAAGGTAAAGGAAAAATTGTATGAAAGCATTGCGATTTCAAAAGAGAAAATAGAAAAACCTACATTGATCTATAAAGAGATCATGGAATAAACATTTTCCAAAAAAAGGCCGCTTTTGAGCGGCCTTTTTTTACGTTTATCCCATTGAATGTTAAAAGAGGATGCCCATGCGCATCCTCTTTTAATTTGGTTCAATTTGTTACCCTATATCCAGTATATGTTTCAAAATTCATCTTTATTTGTATAAAAATGGGTTTAATGGAAAAAATAAAATCTATAAAGATTGGAGGGTATGGAGATGAAGCGGATTCTTTCTCTATTTTTAACCGTTTTGGTAGCATTGGGGTTTAGCATCCCGCATACAAAAGCAGCTGAAGAAAAAGGAGTCGAATTGGCGGCAAATGCTAAATCCGCTATATTGATTGAACGGGATACAGGTACTGTTCTCTATGATAAAAATGCAGACGTTCGTCTTTCACCGGCAAGCATGACGAAAATCATGACGATGCTGCTGATCATGGAAGCGATCGATAAAGGCGAACTTAGCATGAAGGAGAAAATCAGGACTAGTGAGTATGCAGCATCGATGGGCGGTTCCCAGATCTTTCTCGAGCCGGGTGAAGAAATGACCACAGAACAAATGCTCAAGGGCATCTCGATTGGTTCGGCGAATGATGCATCGGTGGCGATGGCTGAACATATAGCTGGATCGGAAGAAGAGTTTGTTAGGAAAATGAACAAAAAGGCGAAAGATCTCGGGTTGAAAAATACAAAGTTCCAAAACGCAACAGGCCTTCCTGTTAAAGATCATTACAGTTCGGCACATGATATGTCGATCATGGCAAAGGAATTATTGAAATACGATACGATTACAAGGTTCACGGGTACATATGAAGATTATCTCCGTGAAAATACCGAAAAGAAATTCTGGCTTGTAAACACGAACAGATTAGTGAAATTTTACCCTGGGGTCGATGGATTGAAAACAGGATTCACAAATGAAGCGAAGTATTGTTTGACAGCGACTGCTAAAAAAGGGAATATGCGTGTCATTGCCGTCGTTTTCGGAGCCGTTTCTCCAAAAGAACGAAACGCTCAGGTCACCAAGATGTTAGATTATGCATTTTCACAATACATCACATACCCGATTTATAAACGCGGCGAAGTGTTAGGTGAAGCCAAGGTAAGTAAAGGACACAAAAAATCCGTGGTGGGAGTCACAAGTGAACCGATTTCAGTTTTGACAGCCAAAAACGGAACGGCAAAGGACTTTACAAAAAAAATCACGCTTGATAAAGATTTGGATGCCCCGATTAAAAAAGGGGATGAAATTGGTACGCTTGAATTGAAGAAAAACGGTAAAGTGTATGTCGAATCTCCGATAGTTGCGAAGGAAACTGTTGAAAATGCCAGCTGGTGGCAATTGTATAAAAGGGCTTTCGGCATGTTTACCCAGGCGAAATAGAATAAATTGTCGCATTGCCTGTTAATCGTACTAATTTAGGCGAAACTCCACTAGTTTTGCTAATAAGGAGGAATCGGCAGGTGAAAAAGAGAATTTGACTCTTTATAAGACAGTGAAGGAGGCTGTATATAATGAGTCTTACGATTAATATGGAGGCGAAAAACAGCGTATTGTGCATTCGTCTCAAAGGTGATTTGGATCATCATACAGCAGAAAAATTGAAAAATCAGGCAGAGGCAGCCATTCAAAAGCATAACATTAAGCATATCATCCTTAACATGGAAGAATTGGATTTTATGGACAGTTCAGGGCTCGGAGTTATTTTAGGGCGCTATAAGCAGGTAAACAAAAAGCAAGGTGAAATGGTGGTCTGTGCAATATCTCCAGCAGTAAAGCGGTTATTTGAGATGTCAGGGTTGTTTAAAATTGTTAAAATGGAACTATCCGAAAAAAACGCTTTGCAAAGACTGGGGGTTGCCTAAGATGAAAAATAAAATGGAAACGAAATTTTCTGCACTTAGCCAAAATGAATCTTTTGCCAGGGTAACTGTTGCGGCTTTCATTGCCCAATTGGACCCGACGATGGATGAATTGACAGAAATCAAGACTGTCGTGTCAGAAGCCGTTACGAATTCGATTATCCATGGTTATGAAAGTGACCCGGAAGGTTGGGTCTACATTTCAGTGGTCATCGAAGACGATACTGTGGAATTGACCATCCGGGATGAAGGACTGGGCATTGAAGACGTCGAGGAGGCTAAACAGCCGTTATTTACGACAAAACCCGAACTTGAACGTTCCGGTATGGGATTCACCATCATGGAAAACTTCATGGATGAAATCAATATAATTTCCCACAAGGGCGAAGGCACGATCATTCGATTAAAAAAGCACTTAACTACAAGCAGAGCTTTGTGCAATTAAGGGAGACTTGCATATGGATGTGGAGGTTAAAAACGAGAAGAGCAAGAAAGGCCAGCCCCATTTAAAAGATGAGGAATTGCGGAATTTAATCCAACGCAGCCAGAGCGGTGACCAAGATGCGAGGAACCTGATTGTCAACAGCAATCTGAGGCTTGTATGGTCAGTGGTGCAAAGGTTCCTCAATCGAGGTTACGAACCGGATGACCTTTATCAAATAGGCTGTATTGGCCTGTTGAAGTCCGTGGATAAATTTGATTTATCGTTTGAAGTGAAATTCTCAACGTATGCTGTGCCTATGATCATTGGTGAAATCCAACGTTTTATCCGTGATGACGGAACGGTTAAAGTAAGCCGGTCATTAAAGGAAATGGCGAATAAAATTCGCAGGGCCAAAGAGGAACTTTCAAAGACGTATGGCCGTGTTCCGACTGTCAATGAATTGGCGGAACATCTAGAGCTGTCGCCAGAGGAAATCATCATGGCCCAAGAAGCTAGCAGGAGCCCTTCATCCATCCATGAAACGGTTTACGAAAATGATGGAGATCCGATTACTCTTCTTGACCAGATTGCCGACAATAATGAAACATCCTGGTTCGATCAAATCGCTTTGAAAGAAGCCATCCATGAATTGAATGAACGTGAAAGGCTGATTGTTTTCCTGAGGTATTATAAAGATCAGACGCAATCGGAAGTGGCGGCAAGGCTTGGCATTTCCCAAGTCCAGGTGTCAAGGCTGGAAAAGAAGATTCTTCAGCAAATGAAAAACCACATGAATCAATGATTCATGTGGTTTTTTTATTGAGCTGAAAATAAATCTTGATTTTAGGAAAAAGTAAAAGTGATTCCTTATCAGGTAAGGCGAAAATATGAATGGGGTCGAATTTTTAGTTGAATTTAGGAATAAAAACGAATATTATAGTAAAGGTCGCGTTTCTCATTCGTTTTTTATCTTTCTTTCAATGAATAACGATCAGGAAAAACGTCGATGCAGTACAATATTAGGACACCTTGTCTTTTCGTGCAAACGGTTGTCGGTGTTTCCTTTAGATCTGGAGGTCTAAAATATGTTTTTGGAAAAGTTTTTCTCCCTGAAAGAAAATGGGACGGATGTCCGCACAGAAGTCATGGCGGGTGTTACGACATTTTTAACTATGGTTTATATCCTTATTGTGAATCCGGCTTTATTGTCTTCAATCGGAATTCCATTTGAACAAGTTTTCATGGCAACGGTCATATCAGCGGTGATTGGTACCCTTATCATGGGGCTTGTTGCAAAATACCCGATTGCGATAGCACCAGGGATGGGTTTGAATGCTTATTTTGCCAGCGTAGTGGGGGCACAGGGCCTTTCATACCAGACCGTATTCGGTACGGTTTTCATTGCTGGTTTGCTATTTCTATTAATTAGCGTGACAAGCTTGCGTAAAATGATAATTGATGCGATTCCTAACTCATTAAAATATGGCATCACATCCGGAATTGGTTTATTCATTGCGTTTATCGGATTGAAAAATGCTGGAATCGTAGTGCCTAATGAATCAACGATGGTGACGCTTGGAGATTTGCACCAGCCTGGAACCGTTTTAGCGCTGGCAGGTTTATTCATTACCTTGATTTTTATGGCCCGTAATATTAAAGGGGCAATTTTCATTGGTATGATCATTACGGCAATCATTGGCTACTTTATCGGTTTGCTCAACTTTGACGGGGTCTTATCTGTACCTCCAACACCGGTATTTTTCGATATCGATATTGCTGGGGTCTTCACGAATTCATTATATTCAATTGTTTTCGCCTTTTTACTTGTGACGATCTTTGATACGACAGGAACCTTGATTGGTGTGACGGAACAGGCTGGTCTAACGAAGGATGGGAAAATCCCTCGTGCCAAGAAAGCCTTTTTAGGTGATGCGATTGCGACGACAGTCGGCTCGATGTTTGGTACAAGTCCTTCGACGGCCTATGTTGAATCGAGTACGGGAGTGGCCGCAGGCGGACGTACGGGATTAACCGCTACTGTCGTGGCAATCTTGTTTGCTGCATCGATTTTCTTTTCTCCATTGATATCGGCAATTTCTTCAGTTCAAGCAATTACAGCTCCCGTCTTGATTATCGTAGGATGTTTCATGATGGAAGGACTGGCTAAAGTCAATTGGAAAATTTTCGATGAAGCATTTCCGGCATTTGCGATCATTTTAACGATGCCGCTTACTTCAAGTATATCTACAGGGATTGCAATTGGGTTCATTACATATCCCCTTATGAAGGTATTCAGTGGAAAAGGAAAATCGGTACATCCGCTCATTTATATTTTTGGATTGATATTTTTGGTTCAGCTGATTTTCTTCCCCACTCATTAATGTATGAATGTAAATCAAAAAGACATGCTGTCATTGCAGCGTGTCTTTTTTTGTTTTCAATTTAGTAATATTTGGACATGATTCACTTTCTGCATTTTCAATCAGTTTCCAATCCATACTACTAGCATAAGGAAATAAAAGGTCGGGATGTGATGATAGTGGCAGTTGTATATATCAGGATGAGGAACCGTGTACAAGTAAAGGGAAATCAAACGGTGAGGATAAAAGATATTGCAAGGATAATCGGACCTGAAGAAGTGATTCCCATTATTGAAGAAATCATATTATTAACGGTCAAGAAGGAAGATAGGAATATTATTGTCATTGATTTGGCTCAAGTTATCATGGCCATCCGCAAGATGGATCAGACTATTGAAGTGGAGACATTCGGGCCCTCCCAAACGATCATCGAAATCATCCTCTCGAAAAAGAAAATGTCATACCTGACATTCGCATTGGTTTGGTTTTTGTTATTTGTCGGCGGCGGGATGACGATCATGAATTTTCATGTAGATGTCAGCATGGGGGAAGTGCATCAAAAAATCTTTACTATAATAACGGGAAAAGTGGAAGATAAGCCGTTATTGATCCAAATCCCATACAGCTTCGGTCTTGGTATAGGCATGATTCTATTTTTTAATCACTTCTTTAAAAAACGCTTCAATGAGGAACCTAGTCCGCTCGAGGTTGAAATGTTCAACTATCAGCAAGATTTGGACAGTTATGTAATCATGAATGAAAATAAGGAGAACGTGCGCCGCCTTGATGACCGGTAAAATCATCTTCGGAATCTTTGTCGGTTTAGCCGGGGGGTTTGCGACAGGTGCTGGTTTTGTAGCGTTTTTAACTGTACTTGGGGTGATTCCGAGACTGACTCAGCTGACAAAAACAATGAAAATGATACATTACTACGAAGGAGCTATCATTGCCGGCGTTGTCGCAGGAACATGGTTAGGATTACAGGAAACGGAATTTTCCCTTCCGCGTTTTTTATTAATTCCGATCGGTTTGGCTGACGGGATCTTTAATGGGATGCTTGCTGCTGCCTTAACTGAAGTCCTGAATGTATTTCCGGTTCTGTCAAAGCGAATCGGAATTCAAGAGAAAATCATTTATCTGTTAATGGCACTCGTATTGGGAAAAATAGCCGGATCATTATTCCAATGGATTTATTATGTCGATTTATAAGTTTATGAGGTAACTATTCCTGATGATGAAAGGTAGGCCCAAGATGGTGACCAAACGAAAAGTGATATTGATTACGGATGGAGATGAGTATGCGAAACGGGCTGTCGAGCATGTAGCCAAGGAAATTGGAGGAAGATGTATCTCCATGTCCCAAGGTAATCCATCACGATATACGGGCTTGGAGCTAGTTGAATTAATAAAAAAGGCGAAGTATGATCCTGTATTGGTCATGTTTGATGATAGCGGTTTTATCGGTGAAGGATCAGGCGAACAGGCAATGAAGGTGGTTGCCGGTCACCCTGATATTAATGTCCTTGGTGTGATAGCGGTCGCTTCGAAGACTAGAAGGGAAGAATGGACCAAGGTGGATATCTGTATTGACCGTGATGGTAACCTGACACCGAACGGGGTTGATAAATACGGCGCCGAAGAATTTGAACTCGGCAAGATAACTGGAGATACGGTGTATTGCATCGATCAATTACATGTTCCCATAGTAGTGGGGATAGGGGATATCGGAAAAATGTCCCATCAGGACGATTTTAAAAGAGGAGCACCAATAACGAAGCTAGCGGTTGAAATCATATTGGAAAGGAGTGGTCATGATGACTTCAGAAAAACCTGAAAACATGAAACCGATTCCGAGTAGGGTAGCGGAAGTTGACGCGTACATGAAAGAGAAAGTAGGTCTGGGCGTCAGCTTCGACTTAGGAGTAAGAAGGATAAAGGTTTTAAGAAAAGATGTGCATATTTACTATATAAACGGGCTGACGGATTCAGAGTACATCATTGATATCCTCGATTCTCTTATTCATAACAAAAATGCCGAAATCGTGTCTACTAAAGTTTTTGATGTAGTCAAAAACTTGCTCGTACACCAATCCGTTGAGGAAATAAAGACGATGGATGAGCTTGTTGATCAGGTATTATCCGGTTTAATCGTCGTTGTTGTCGATGGAAAACCAATAGGGTTGGTTGTGGATGTCAGGAGTTATCCCGGGAGACAGCCAGTAGAACCCGATACGGAAAAAGTCGTCCGTGGATCAAGGGATGGTTTTGTTGAGAATATCATCATTAACACAGCGATAACCAGACGAAGAATCCGGGATGAAAGATTACGTTTCGAAATGTTGCATGTAGGGGAACGATCGAAAACGGATATATCCATCGGCTACATTAAAGATATTGCCGATCCCGATTTGATAGAAATCGTTCGTAAGGAATTGAATAGTATTGAGGTTGATGGCATAACGATGTCTGATAAAACGATCGAAGAGTTCGTCGTCAAGCAAAGATATAACCCATACCCGCTTGTCAGGTACACGGAACGGGCAGATGTAGCTGCAACACATTTACTTGAGGGGCATGTCCTTATTTATGTGGATACGTCACCGAGTGTCATCATTACTCCGTCTACTCTTTTCCATCACATGCAACATGCTGAGGAGTATCGGCAGGCACCTACTGTTGGAACCTTGGTGCGCTGGGTACGTTTTTTGGGGATTTTCGTTTCGTTATTCTTACTGCCGATTTGGTTATTGTTTTGTTTAGAGCCTTCCCTCCTGCCGGAGAAGTTCGAGTATATCGGGCCGAATGAAAAAACGCATATACCCATTGTGATCCAAATCTTCATTTCCGATATTGGGATAGAATTTTTAAGGATGGCAGCCGTTCATACCCCGACCCCGCTTTCTACGGCAATGGGCTTGGTTGCGGCAGTTTTGATAGGACAGATAGCGATAGATGTTGGCCTATTTGTTCCTGAGGTGGTTCTCTACGCTTCAGTAGCGACAATCGGTACATTTGTCACTCCAAGTTTGGAATTAGGGGTTGCAAATAAAATTTCCCGTTTAGTCCTGATAGTGTTGGTTGCTTTATTTAAAGTGCCTGGTTTAATTATAGGCATCACACTCTACATTATTATGCTTACTAGTATAAAAACGTTAAATACGCCTTATTTATGGCCGCTTCTACCGTTTCAGCCAAAGGCCCTGTCACATATAATATTAAGAAGACCTTATCCTGGTACTATTGAACGTCCGAGTATTGTACATCCCCAAGATCTATATAGGCAGCCGAGAAAATCTAAAGGTTGATGTTGTCGAAAAGTTGTGGTAATTTAATTTTATTCGGATAAAGAGGTATTGTTAGGCTTCACAAAGAGATAGAGCTACTATGACTCTTTGGAGTTTAAACCAATCTGTCTTTCCTTTCGAACTACCAAGCAGTCATAGAGAACAATATTTACATGGATATCGATTCGGATGAGGCTTGTTCATATAGAGGACCTTTTACAGCAGGGTTTCTTTATTTGAGGCTGCCTCATTTCTTATTAATCTTTAGTTTTAAGTCAGGAAGGTGAGGCTATCATGCATTTGTACGGAACCGGTGGTGTAAATGAACGTGGACATCTGGAGATTGGCGGAGTGGACACGATCGAATTGATCGAGCAATTTGGAACACCATTATATGTTTATGATGTAGAGCTAATTCGCGAACGGGCAAGAGGGTTCAAGAAAACATTTGAGGAATTGGGGATTTCAGCTCAAGTTGCTTACGCAAGTAAGGCCTTTTCTTCGATTGCCATGATCCAGTTGGCAGAGCAAGAAGGACTTTCTCTCGATGTTGTCTCAGCAGGGGAATTGTATACGGCAATTAAGGCAAATTTCCCAACAGAACGGATTCATTTTCATGGAAATAACAAAAGTGATGAAGAGCTACATATGGCTTTGGATCATGACATTGGCTGTATAGTAGTCGATAATTTTTCAGAGTTGACACTGTTGGAAGAAATTTGTACAAACCGTGAACAAAAGGTGAAAATCCTTCTTCGTGTAACACCAGGTATCGAAGCCCATACGCATGATTATATATTGACAGGACAAGAAGATTCGAAATTTGGTTTTGATCTTATTAACGGCCAGGCCGAAGCTGCTCTTCGGCAAGCGCTGCAAAGTGAATTCCTCGAAGTGCTGGGGCTTCACTGTCATATCGGTTCCCAGATCTTTCAAACGACCGGTTTCCTTCTTGCAGCAAAAAAAATTATCGGCAAGCTGAATGATTGGCACGGCTCGGTAGGGTTTCAACCAAAGGTATTGAATCTCGGAGGAGGTTTCGGGATTCGGTATACACAAGAGGACGACCCGCTACCGGCGTCTCAATATGTTGAGGAAATCGTTAGGGAAGTGCAGAACTTGATTGCGGATTCTGATTTAGTGATGCCTGAAATCTGGATCGAACCTGGCCGTTCATTAGTCGGAGACGCCGGTGTGACACTGTACAAGGTCGGTTCTGAAAAGGAAGTTCCTAATGTCCGTAAATATATTGCCGTTGATGGGGGCATGAGTGATAATATACGTCCCGCTCTTTACGAAGCGAAATATGATGCAATTCTTGCAAATCGGCCGCTTGACCCTGTAGAAGAGACAGTGTCCATTGCCGGGAAATGCTGTGAAAGCGGAGATATGTTGATTTGGGATTTACCATTGCCAAAAGCCGGCCGCGGTGATGTCTTGGCGGTATTTTGTACAGGGGCATATGGATATTCCATGTCGAATAATTACAATCGTATTCCAAGACCGGCTGTCGTCTTTGCCGAAAATGGAGAAGCCCGGTTGGTTATCAAACGAGAGACGTACGAAGATCTTATCCATTTGGATTTGGCCCTTCATGAAGCGGCAGTCGTCACTAAAGAATAGAAAAAAGGATGGCAGTTGCCATCCTTTTTTTATTTGAATCAGCTGAAAAGTGACTTGATCGCGTCTATTAAACTACTGAAGACTTCTTTCAATTTATCCAGAAATGATTGACCCTCTTCGGATTCAAGAAAATTTGAAAGTTTATCTTTAGCTGCAGTAAGCTGATCACCGACAGCGTTCCAATCAATATCCAATTCTTTTAGCTTATTGAATAAATCAATTAAACTTTGAGTTTGAGCATCATTTAAGGTGATTCCAAGGTCTTTTGCTGAAGACTCGACAACCTCGCGGACCTCTTCAGTATTGGCTGGTGGATTTGCAGCCATTTCCTCTTTGATTTTCGTAACCAGTGAAGAGGCTTCTTCTGTACCGATTTCGTCACCCAATTTTGCTGTTTTCACCATTTCTTCATTCGCTGCCTGTTTCACATCTTCAGGAATCTTCTTGTCGGCAGAGATTTCATAGGCTTTAATGACTCCTGTCAAAGCGGCTGTACCGGAAACGGGTATAGGTGCTGTGACATAAACGGTAGCATCTTTTACTCCAGCAGTAGCTAGTGCATTGATATACATTTCATCGGTAACCCAGTTAATGTTTTTCGACTCCAGTTTAAGTCCGGTACCTTTTTCCTCCAAAGTAATGGCAGAAGATGAAATCGCTTTTGTACCGATCAGACGGCTAGCGATATAGTCTCCTAAGTACTCATGTTCTTCCGCATTTGTAACCGTTAGAACCTCAACATCGTTCGGTGCTTTCATTTCTGATAAGATCATATTTTTTTGTTCATTTGTCAAATTCTCACCAAGTGTGACGATCATTTCACCAACAGCTGCATCTGCAAAAGCTTTATATGGCAATAATAGACATAATAAAATGGTCACAATGACCCATTTATTCATTTTTTTCATGATAATCCTCCTTAACTTTTCCTTCTGAATTGGGAATCTTTCAATAAAAGGGCGGCACTTTAAATCAGATTCATAGTATTTGACGAAACAAAGGATAAAAAAGATACATATTTTCCTGAAAAAAATTTATATAGCCCAAGATAGCTACGTTTTTTTAACGAAAAAGTTTGGTGTATCTTTGTCTTTTATACCTAAGAGGGCACTCTATAAACCTAGATCACTTTACCAATGTAGTAAAATCGAAGCAAGATTGCAAGGATATTTGTCAGTTTGTGTTAAGTTATAGTAGAATGAATTCGTTATTTAAATATTTGGACCATTCATAAAGGGAGTATGGAATGAGGAAAAGTAATAAGGCTCTTTTACTTATGATGCTTATTATCGCTTTGATGTGGGGAATCGTATATTGGCTGTTTATCGCTTAGCACATAGCACAGCGATAAATCAAGTGCTGAAAGTGATGTTGAAACGAACGAGGTTTTTATGTATGATGTAAATGTTATATGTGAGGATTATTATTCAAAGCAAATTAATCGGAAACAGGAAGATAATAAAAACGTTATTTAGTAACGAGGGATATTATGTTGATTAAGTATAAGAAAAGTTATGAGAAGTTTGCCATGGGATTATTATCTTTCATGCCAAATGAAAAAGAGATAAAAACGCTTCGGAATACGATGAAGAATTATGAAACGGATGAAAATCTACAGCTGTTCTTATGGAAAGATGAAGAGATTACGGGCTTGATCGGGATAGAAGTCTCTCCAAACCACATTGAGATACAACATATATCCGTAAATCCATCCTTCCGGAAGCAAGGTATCGGTAAAACGATGGTCAGGGCCATCAAGGAGCAATATCCTGACAAAGAATTAAAAGCAAATGAGTTTACGGAAAGCTTTCTTGACAGGTGTGAAGATTTTTGAATAGGAAAGCTTGAATGGAGGACCACCTTTAAGGGCGGTCCTCCATTTTTGTTTTTCGAAGGGAAAGCTGCCGAGCCCTTTCGGAAATGACATCCGAACGGTCACGCATTAGATGCTTATCAACTATTGCTGAATTAGCCATGTCGCTATCTGTACCCCATATGTACCCTTCTTGCAAACAGATGGACTGGCATTTTTCAATCAAGCTTTGATCGGCTATCGGCAGATTAATGCTTTTATATGGCTTTTGTGATAACATTCGCTCATGGGTGTCCTCGAGCAATTTGAACAGTCGTTCTGGATCGAGTCCCAACTTCAGGAGCTCGGCCTTTTTAAGATGGAGATTTGCCAGGGCTTTAGACAGGGTCCTTGCAGCCCCTTTATTGTTTCCCCTGCGATCATGATACAGGGCAACCGCAATTTGAATGAGTCCGACCCAATGAGAGTCACGCTCTTTTGGTGCGGTTTCCTTCCAATATTCTTCAAGAATTTCATGACATTCGAAGTAATCCCTTGGCCCATGGAAATGGACAAGGAAAGAAAGGTAGTCTTCCGCGTAATTCAATAGGAGCACCCCTTTTGTTTGATGGAATCATCTAAAGTAAGGCAAAAAGCCATTTTCTTTTAGCTTAACACCCGCTATGTATACTCACTAAGTTTAGCATAGAATTTTTTCCAGGAAAATAAAGAAAG
This sequence comes from Bacillus sp. B4EP4a, assembly GCF_006680105.1. Taxonomy (NCBI): domain Bacteria; kingdom Bacillati; phylum Bacillota; class Bacilli; order Caryophanales; family Bacillaceae; genus Bacillus; species Bacillus sp. B4EP4a. Next base: position 276,939 of record NZ_VHIK01000022.1, on the reverse strand, counting down.
CCGATTGCAAGGCAATCAGCTTGATTCATCAGTCATGAATTAACACCATGAAGCACCGACGATAACTAATAATATGAACAATACTACAATAAACGCGAATCCGCCGCCGTGTCCAAAACCACCTGCACCCATAATGAGTACCTCCTTTGTTCTGCTATTCTTACATTTCTAGGTTATGTTGGATTTCGGAATGTGATTGGGCAACGACCCATTTGATGGTAATCCCAAATAAAAACTTTTCTAAGGTCAGTAAATTATTATTTGGATAAAGGGCGGCAATCCACTATACTTGATTAGTAAAAGAAATAGGTCTATATCGGCCAATTAGATTTAAATGAGGTAATTTAATGGGTTATAATATAAAAATTGACGCTTTCGAAGGACCGATGGATTTACTTCTGCATTTGATTAATCGCCTGGAAATAGACATCTACGATATTCCGATGGCTGGTATTACAGATCAATACCTAAGTTACATCCATACGATGCAGCATCTTGAATTGGATGTCGCCAGCGAATATCTAGTGATGGCTGCAACGCTGCTAGCCATCAAGAGTAAAACGTTGCTTCCAAAGCATGAAGATGAACTAATGATTGATGAAGATGGGGAAATATTTGAAGAAGATCCACGTGATGAGCTTGTGGAAAAACTATTAGAATATAAAAAGTATAAAAATGCAGCCGAAGAATTTAAAGGGATGGAAGAAGAAAGAAGCTTGATTTTCACCAAACCCCCAAGTGATTTATCGGTTTATGTAAAAGAAGCGGAAAGTGATAAGCAAGAGTTGAATATAAGTCTATACGATATGTTGGGGGCTCTTCAAAAACTGCTGCGAAGGCAAAAAATTCAAAAGCCGCTTTACACGAAGGTAACGAAACAAGAGATATCGATAGAGAAACGAATGGATGAAATCATGATTGAGTTACAATCGATTAAAGGAAAGAAAAGTTTTTTTGAACTGTTCTCGCTCCCGGTTAAAGAGCATATCGTCATCACTTTTATGGCGGTGCTGGAACTGATGAAATTAAATGAAATCATCGTTGAACAGGAAGATAATTTTTCGGATATCATGATTGCTGCTAAGGAAGGTGTAGAACCAGTTGGAAGTTATTAATTGGAAAGGGATTCTTGAGGCATTATTGTTTGCTGCCGGAGATGAAGGGCTATCCGTCAAACAAATTGCCTCTGTCCTGGAAATTACGGAATATCAAGCAACGGACATCGTTGAAAGTTTAAAGGAAGAATATATATCGGATGTACGCGGGATTCAGGTAATCGAAATAGCGGGTGTTTATCAAATGACGACAAAGAAAGAGCACTCGGATTACTTGAAAAGGCTGGTGGAAACATCAAGCACTCAAGGATTGTCCCAGGCGGCTTTGGAAACACTCGCAATCATTGCCTATAAACAGCCGATTACTAGAGCTGAAATTGATGAAATTCGCGGAGTGAAAACGGATCGCCCCATTCATACACTTGTCACTAAAGTCTTAATAAAAGAGGTCGGACGTGCTGAAGGCTCGGGCCGGGCTTATTTATATGGGACAACAAAAGAGTTTTTGGATTACTTCGGCCTGAATTCCATTGATGAATTACCGCCTCTCGCCGATAATTCGGATGATGGCTTTGAAAATGATGAAGCCGATCTGTTTTTTGAAAAATTTCAGCAAACAATCGAATAACATTTTTCAATAAATTGTGATAATATAGAAAAAAATGAATGCGGGGGGATTGCGGGTGCGAATTGTAGCATGCAATGGATTTGGGCTTGAAAAGGAAAAGTCAAATTCACCTGAGGACTTCTTTAATCGATCCGTTATACAATACATAAAGGATGGAGAAGATAAGACGCTGAATGTACTGTATCTTCGCTATTTTGATGAGATGGTCACTCGTTGGACCCCATATCCCGCCAACCCTATATTCAAAAGCCCTAACAGAGATATTTATATGGCTGATATCATTGCAATGGTCTGTCTACTCAAAGACCCGAGCCTGGTTAACCGAAAACGTATTTATATAAATGCAGAAAAAGAGATGGCTGGTTATTTCGAAAATATAGATTTTGAAAAATTGGAGAAAGTGTTTATATCTATTGACCAAGCTAAACCATATGATATAGAGTCACATGTTGACTATTATATTCAATCTTAATCATTTTGAGGAGGGTTCACGGTTGGGGAATACATTGGTAAAATCTCAGCTTGAAGATGTAAAAGGGTTTTTAGAAACGACAGTGGCTCAACTAGAAGAATTTATGAATGAGACAACCTATTCTAAGCTGCAAGAGGAAAAAAGCGGGGATGAAACCTATTATAAAGGAATCCTTTCTAGTTTAAGAAGAATGCTTGTAAGTTGTGAAGAGGGCTTGGAGGCTTGCCAAATCGTTCTGAAAAATGATGTTTTCAATAAAGCTGCAGCTGAAAAGACGCTTTATAGAGTTTATCATCAATGTATCGAAGAATACTTTTCCCCAAAATCAGATCGGTGGTTTGAGGACAGCAGATCTGCCTATACAGGAAAAAACTCGATTAAATTTCACCAAAGTGTACCTGACAGCATAATATCCATTCTGAAGGCCGTGGAAAGTGGATTCCAGACCATGCGTGAAGAATTGGAGTTTTATGAAACGGATTACCGGACGAAAATGTTACAGTCAAGATAATGAAACAGCTGGGCTTAAGAGGCCTAGCTGTTTTTTTGCTATAAATGGAATCTCCGCTTAATCGAAACATAAAATACTTTGATGATTCATGTGCATAAAGGTTAAGAGGAGGTTGCAAGATGTCTGATGAAAGAGATTATGCTAAAGAGGTAAGTGATTGGGTTGATGGAGTGATGGAATATCTTGAGAAGATCGATATCACCGATTCGCCATTGCTGTCGAATATTGAACGGCTTTCCCAGTTGACAAAAGATATGGATGAGGAAGAAATGGATTATGAGGATATGGTCCTGATTGAAGAAGAGATGGCTCGGGTCTACGAGGAAATTGAAGAACTCGCTAGAGAATTCAGTATACAGGATAGGCAATCAGTGCCAATTGGGAATCATACGCTACCGCCGTTACCTTATGCCTATGATGCGCTGGAACCGACGATTTCAAGGGAAATCATGTATCTGCACCATGATAAGCATCATCAAGCATATGTCGATGGTCTGAATAAAGCGGAATTGATGATGAAAAAAGCGAGGGAAACGAAAGATTTTTCCTTGTTGAAACATTGGGAAAAGGAAGCAGCCTTTCATGGGTCAGGCCATTATCTCCATACGCTGTTCTGGGAAGAGATGATTCCGGGAGGGGGCGGACAGCCAAGGGGGGATTTACTCAATCAGATTGAGACGGATTTTGGAAGCTTTGCAGCTTTTAAAAGTCATTTTAGTGAAGCTGCCAAACAAGTAGAAGGAGTTGGCTGGGCGATTTTAGTCTGGGTTCCGCGTGCGCGGCGGCTAGAAATACTTCAATCGGAATTGCATATGGTTTTGACCCAGTGGGATACGATCCCAATCCTTGTTCTTGATGTATGGGAACATGCTTATTACCTGCAATATAAAAATAATCGGGCAGCCTATGTGGACAAATGGTGGGACGTTGTAAACTGGCCGAAAACTGCCGTAAGGTTCACCGAAGCGAAAAAGCTTATCTGGAAAAAGCAATAACTGATAAAATATAGGAAAGTCTTTTGAGAACCAATTGCAAATATACGAGCCGTGAAGGTTCGTTTTTTTTTGCCTGAAATATTGTATCAAGAATTTTTAGGGAAAATATGGGAAGGATAAGAAGGGGAGCTGCAAATTTTATTTTGGAAGCGACTTATGATTCTCATTTGGATATTATAATTAGATTGAAAAGGAGATGATATCATATCACGAAATAATGAGCATGTGTCTTAGTCAAATCCTTGAAATAACATTGGAAATGTGTTAAGTAGGCTACTTTGAAGTACTATGGGTTTTTAAAAATAATTAATTTATATCAATATAAAAACTGTGACCAATTTGTGAACTTAAAAATTATTAAGGTATATTTATTGACTAATTTCTATTTAATAATTATTATAAACAGGAGCAGATAAAAAAATTAGCTATTGGAGGAATTTATTATGTCATTGATCAATAAACAAGTTGAAGATTTTAAAGTACAAGCTTACCATGCAGGAGAATTCAAAGAAGTTACACTTGAAGATGTTAAAGGAAAATGGGCAGTATTCTTTTTCTACCCAGCTGACTTCTCTTTCGTATGTCCAACTGAATTAGCTGATCTTCAAGATAACTATGAAACATTCAAGGAAATTGGTTGTGAAGTTTACTCAGTTTCAACAGATACTCATTTCAGCCACAAAGGATGGGCTGATGCTACTGATACAATCGGTAAAATCCAATATCCAATGTTAGCTGACCCAGCAAACGTTTTATCCCGTCAATTCGGTGTATTGATTGAAGAAGATGGATTGGCTCTACGTGGAACTTTCATCGTGAATCCAGAAGGACAAATTAAAGCATACGAAATTAATGACCTAGGAATTGGCCGTAATGCTGAAGAACTTGTAAGAAAAGTTCAAGCTGCACAATTCGTAGCAGAACATGGAGATAAAGTTTGCCCTGCAAAATGGACTCCAGGTGAAGCCACTCTTGAACCAAGCCTAGACCTTGTAGGTAAACTTTAATTTTTAATGGGATGGTCCATTTCTACAGGTAATGGACACACCGAGCATTGATTACGATTACTGGGACAACTCGTCCAGCAAGATCTTATGACAAAAGGCACTTACCTAAAATAAGTGCCTTTTGTTTTTCAAAATAATCAGTTTAGCACGTATTATCATTCAGCAAGGAGTACAAAAGATGAAAAAAATATATGATTTATTAATTATTGGTGGCGGACCTGCAGGCCTCTCAGCCGGCGTTTATGCAGGAAGAGCTAAGGTAAAAACAATAATTCTTGAAAAAGGAACTGGCGGCGGACAAGCTGCAACTACATCGGAAATAGCCAATTATCCTGGTATCCGTCATATATCGGGCCCTAGGTTAGTTGAAGAAATGAAGCTTCAAAACGAAGATTTTGGCGTTGAATTCGCCAAAGCTGATGTAACGGGCGTGGATTTCTCCGGTGAGGTGAAAGTCGTTAAAACCCTTGGCGGGGATTACCATGCCCGCTCCGTCATCATTGCAACGGGTGCTTCTCCAAGAACACTAGGATTTCCAGGTGAAGAGGAATTTACTGGCCGCGGTGTAGCATATTGTTCAACATGTGATGGTGAATTCTTTGAAGGGTTGGAAGTTTTCGTTATCGGGGCAGGATATGCAGCCGCTGAAGAAGCTATATTCCTGACACGCTTTGCTACAAAAGTTACAATCATCGCCCGGGAATCAAGCTTCTCGTGTGCCCCGTCCATTGTGGATAAAGTAATGGCAAATGATAAGATTGAAGTGAAATTCAATACGGAGATCCTTGGGGTATATGGAGACGGGATGATTCAAAGTGCCCGTTTCATCAATAATGCGACTAAAGAAGAATTTGAATATAAGGCGAAGGAAGAAGACAGTACGTTTGGAGTTTTCGTTTTCATAGGATATGAGCCGAAAACAGAAATTTTCAAGGGCCATATCGAAATGGATCATGCTGGTTACATTTTAACCGATGATGATATGAAGACTAATGTGAAAGGTGTCTATGCAGCGGGCGACCTAAGGCCAAAATCCTTACGCCAGATTATTACAGCTGTATCTGATGGGGCGATTGCAGCAACGGATGCCGGTAAATATATTGAAGAAGAAAAAGATCGCCTAGGAATCAAAGATGAACCTGAAGTTGAAAAACCGGCGAAAAAAGAACAGGCCGCTGTCCCGGCAGGTAAGAGCGCTTTATTAAGTGATGCGTTACGCGGCCAATTAAAGGGAATCTTCGGCAAGATGGAGAGCGAAGTAACGTTGGTGTCCATCGTCGATGAAAGTTTGCCAAAATCAGTCGAATTGCGAGACTTCTTGTTGGATGTTGCGGAATTAGGAGACAAGCTGCATCTTGAGTTATACAACAAGGGAGAAAGTCCGGAAATTGAAGAAAAAATCAATGCAGATAAGTTCCCTGTCGTTTCCCTCTTAAATTCGAATGGTGAATACAGTGGCGTCAAATACCACGGTGTACCAGGCGGCCATGAGTTGAATTCCTTCATTTTGGCTATCTATAACCTGGCCGGACCTGGTCAAGCATTGGATTCAGTCGTATTGAATTCAATTAAGGGAATCAGTAAAAAAGCGAACATTAAGGTTATGGTTTCATTGGCATGTCACTACTGTCCAGACGTTGTAGTGGGTGCACAGCGCATTGCGATTGAAAACCCTAACGTTGAAGCTGAAATGGTCGATATAAGCAATTTCCAGGAAATCAAGAAGAAATATAAAGTCATGAGCGTGCCCGCCATGATCATCAATGATGAAGAAGTGGTATTCGGAGCTAAGAAAATCGATGAAATAGCCGCATTATTAGTATGATAGAACACTAAATCGATAGGGGGCCCCTATCGATTTTTTTTATGTTGAAAATCAATAGATATCATGAAGGTTTACATTCTTTTATTCATAACCCTTGTCCATTTGCATAAACTTGTACAAAAACAAGTAAAGAGACGAGGGGGCACTCATGCGTTTTCCATATAAAGGGTTATCAAGTTTGTGTATTGTCATTCTCCTGTTGTCTTTTATTGCACCCGTACAAAGCGCCAATGCAAATGTATCCGTAAGTGCCCATAGTGCGATTTTAATGGATGAGGATAGCGGAAGGGTCATATATGAAGTGAATGCTCATGAAAAGAACCGCATAGCAAGCATTACGAAAATAATGACGGCTATCTTGGCTATTGAATCGGGACTAATGGATGAAACAGTGAAGGTGAGCAGCACTGCCTTCGGGACGGAGGGCTCGTCACTTTATTTAAAAGAAGGAGAAAGAATTAAGCTCGAAGATTTGGTTTATGGCTTGATGCTTCGTTCGGGTAATGATGCAGCAGTCGCAATCAGCGAAAAGGTTGGTGGAAGCCTAGATGGATTCGTGTGGATGATGAATCAAAAGGCGGAAGAAATCGGGATGAAAAATACCCATTTTTCAAATCCACATGGTTTGGATAATACGAAGAACCATTATTCAACCGCATATGATATGGCCATACTCACTCGTTATGCCATGCAAAATGAAACGTATGCAAAGATTGCCGGCACAAAGGAACACAGGGCATCTAATTCCACAGAACAATGGGATTATGTATGGAAGAACAAAAACCGCCTACTTACACAATTGTATGAGTATTGCACAGGGGGGAAAACAGGGTATACCAAACTAGCAAAACGTACCTTGGTCACGACCGCAACAAAAAACGGGCATGACCTGATTGCTGTGACATTGAATGGTCCGGATGATTGGAATGATCATATTCAAATGTACGAATCCGCATTTAAGGATTATAAGCCAACAGAAATTTTACCTGAAGGCATGGTAAAGAATATGGAAAATAAAATATATAAAGGGCATGTCTACATTAAAAATGATTTCTCGTACCCACTGACAAAAGAAGAGAGAAAGTTGGTCAATGTGAAAATGAAATTGTTGAAGCCACAGAGGGCTTGGAAGGATAAAAGGAAAATCCCAGCAGTGGTCGGCAGAGCATCCATCTATCTCGATGGAAAGAAAATAGGTAGTCGTTCGATTTTTTATGGGGAAGCAAAAGAAAGCTTCAAGCAACAATCATTCCAATCTTCATGGGCTGAGGTATTTGAAGCGGTATTGGGAATCGGACGCAATGGTTAATTACATTTGGGTCGGGATGTTTGTGATCGGTATTGTCTTTGGCATGATTAATGGGACGATGGATCAGGTGAATGAAGCTCTATTTGTCAGCGCAAAGGAAGCGGTCACCCTTTGCCTGGGACTGATGAGCATACTTGTCTTTTGGCTGGGTTTGATGAAAATAGCGGAGGAATCGGGGCTGTTAGATAAACTATCCAATTTGTTCAAGCCGTTCATGAGATGGCTATTCCCTGAAGTGCCTCCTAATCATCCCGCTATGGGGTATATACTTTCCAATATGATGGCAAACACATTTGGATTGGGGAATGCAGCTACGCCTCTTGGTATAAAAGCCATGGAACAGCTAAAGAAACTAAATGGGGGAAAAGCAACGGTCAGCCGCTCGATGGTCACTTTTTTAGCCATCAATACCTCAAGCGTAACGTTGATTCCAACTACTGTCATTGCTATCCGCATGAATTACGATGCCCACTCCCCGACGGACATCGTTTTTCCGACCATAATAGCAACGGCCATTTCTGCAGTTGGAGGAATCGCGATAGATCGATATTTTTATTACAAGAGAAAGAGGAGCGGGAGGGAATAGGATGTTGCACTGGATGACCACCATTTCAATTTGGATGATACCGATTTTGATCCTCTGTATATTACTGTACGGCACATTGAAAAGAGTTCCCACCTATGAGACCTTCGTTGAGGGGGGGAAAGAAGGAATCAGCATGTCTTTTTCCCTCATCCCTTTCCTGGTAGGGATGCTAGTGGCGATTTCAGTATTTAGGGCATCAGGGGCCTTGGATTTTATTGTACAATCACTGCACCCCTTGCTTTCCTTTCTTCATTTTCCATCTGAGGTTTTACCCCTTGCTATTATTAGACCAATATCCGGAACAGCCGCTTTAGGAATAACCAGCGACCTGATATCTGTTTATGGACCGGATTCCTTTACTGGGCGATTGGCTGCCACGATTCAGGGAAGTACAGATACCACCTTCTATGTATTGACCGTTTATTTTGGAGCTGTCGGGATCAAAAAAATGGGTGATGCCCTAAAGGTCGGTCTTTTGGCAGACTTGATCGGTATCATAGCTGCCGTTATCGTCGTCACATTGGTTTTTGGTATGAATTAAAGACTAGGGAAATGGGCGATTCCATTTCTTTTTTTTTGTCTTTTTTCTTAAACAATCGGCTATGTTAAGTTCTCCATTTTTAAACGAAATCGAACTTTCATCCAAAAGAAACATTTTTTTGTATGGAAAAATAAGCTATGTTACACTCATTATGGAAACCAACCCATTTAACCGTCCCATTATTGGTGTAATAATAAAAGAAAAGCTCTTATTCGCGAAAAACCTTTTGTTTTTGCCTCTCAATATGTAATAATTGTATGATTGTGTATGTATAGACAATAACAAACGAATGATTATACTATGGGGTGAAGATAGATGGAACGATTACAAAAGGTGATAGCACATGCTGGACTGGCTTCCCGCCGTAAAGCAGAAGAGTTGATTTTAGAAGGTAAGGTAAAAGTGAACGGCAAAGTAGTGAAGGAATTAGGTGTGAAAGTTGGGCCTAATGATAAGGTTGAGGTTAATGAAGTCCCGCTAGAAAAAGAAGCCCCAGTTTATTTCCTATTCTATAAACCGCGCGGCGTCATTTCGGCAGTTTCTGATGATAAGAATAGAAAAGTCGTAACTGACTTTTTCCCTTACATCAATGAACGGATTTATCCAGTTGGCCGCTTGGATTACGATACTTCAGGCTTATTGATTTTAACCAATGACGGGGAATTTGCAAACACGTTAATGCATCCGAAGCATGAAGTGGATAAAGTGTACGTGGCAAAAGTGAAAGGGATGCCTTTGCGTGAAAGCTTGAAAAAGTTGGATAAAGGTATCAAGTTGGAGGATGGCAAGACTGCACCAGCCAAGACAAGGGTATTGTCTACCGACAAGAAAAAGGAAACGGCGATAGTTGAAATCACAATACATGAAGGCAGGAACAGGCAAGTCCGCCGGATGTTCGAAGCAATTGGCCATCCCGTCATTAAATTGAAGAGGGAACAATATGGTTTCTTGACCTTGGACGGTTTAACTGCAGGAGATTCCCGGGAGCTGACTCCACATGAAGTTAAATTAATGCGGACTTTAGCAACGACCGAACCTAAACAGCGGAGAATGTAAGAAAGAATTTTCCTGTATTAATAGGTTGAAACCACTACCCCATTCTTCCCCTGGAAGAATGGGGTAGTGGAAAACAACCTGTAAATACCTTTTCCTTCATGAATCAGGAAAGAATGTCACAAAACCTTCAGAAATGTAAATAAAAAGGACATGGCGTTAAATGGTATAATGGTATGGTTAAATTTAGTGTGGCCTTAGGAGGATCTCTATGGATAAAAAGAAGCGACGCCTAATTAGCAGAACCATCATTCTCCTGCTTTTAGGTGCAGCTTTAGTGTTTGCCCTTTATACGAACTTCACTAAAGATAAGAATGAAAGTCTGAGAAAAGGATCAGATGCACCCAATTTCGTCTTGACTGATATGGAAGGCAAAGAGCATAAACTTTCCGATTACAAGGGAAAAGGCGTCTTCCTGAACTTTTGGGGTACATATTGCAAGCCGTGTGAATACGAAATGCCTTATATGGAAAATCAATATAAAAACTTTAAAGACCATGGCGTAGAGATATTGGCGGTTAATGTCGGGGAATCTGACTATGCTGTCAATAATTTCATTACAAAGCATGATCTGACCTTTCCTGTCATGATCGATAAAGGTAGGGAAGTGGAAAATGCTTATCGCGTGGATATATTGCCTGTCACCTTTTTGGTCGATAAAGAGGGGAAAGTGATAGATATCATCACCGGAGCTTTGACAGAAGAGAGCATCCAAAAGCATATGGAGAGAATTAAACCATAATATTGGGGAGTTTTTGACATGAAAGAAGTAAAATGCGATTGTGGTCATATAAATCCGTTTGGCACAAAGATTTGTGGTAAATGCGGGATGGTGCTTGGTAACGAAAAAGAAAACAAGCTTATTGATATGAGATATGAGGGAAGTGCCAGGCGTTCACAAACATATAAAAAAACGATCATCGATAAAATATGGAACTTCTTTTCTTCCGTTAAGGTAGGGGTGACGCTCATTGTCATTGCGTTGATCGCTTCAGCTATCGGGACGATTTTACCTCAGGAAATGTACATACCTTCAACAGCTACGCCTGCTGAGCATTATGAACTGGAATACGGCTGGTTCGGAAGAGTGTATTATGAACTCGGGTTTCATAACTTATATAGTTCATGGTGGTATTTGATTATCATAGGCATGCTGGGCATATCACTATTGATTGCCAGTATCGATCGGTTCTTTCCATTATATCGATCGTTAAAAAAACAAGGGGTCACACGTCATGACGGTTTCATGAAACGTCAGCGGATTTATGGGGTGACAAAGCTTGAAGACCAAGATATAAACCTTGAAGAAGTAAAGGATAGACTAAAAAGGCAGCGTTATCATATACGGGAGGAAAACGGTCATATACTTGCCGAAAAGGGTCGTTTTTCACGTTGGGGACCCTATGTTAATCATATTGGACTTATCATTTTCTTAATTGGAGCATTATTGCGTTCTGTCCCTGGGATGTATATCGACAAAGTACTTTGGCTGCGTGAAGGCGAGAGAAAAGAAATCCCGGGTACAAATGGTGAATATTACCTCCAGAATAATGAATTTACCTTAGAGGTGTATGACAAAGAGAATCAAGAAGATGCGCAGTACAGTGCTGCAATAGATAAAACCGGTACGATCGCAAAAACCTATCAATCCGATGTTACGTTGTATGAGCGCAAGGGAGAAACCTTACCAGGGGAAAAAGTGGACCTTGAAAAACTTAAAGATTATAAAATCAAAGTCAATGAACCTCTGAAACATGATCATTATGCCCTCTACCAAGTAGACTATAAACTGGATGAGCTCAGTACGATGTCTTTTAATTTGATAAATAAAAAAACCGAAGAGAAATATGGAAGCTTAAAGGTTGATTTGAACAATCCACAAAAGAAATACGAGTTGAAAGAAGGATATTCTGTTGACTTGATCAGTTACTTCCCCGATTTCGAGTTCGATGAAAAAGGTGAACCTAGAACGATATCGAAGATTCCGAATAATCCAGCATTTATCTTTAAAATGCATACTCCGGATAAGCCAGAAGGTGAGGTCAGTTTCGTAGCGATTAAAGAGACTGTGGAGCCTTTAGGGGAAAACACTTATAAAATGGCTTTTAATGGTGTGGAAACCCAAGATGTCACGGCTTTGACCGTCAGGAAGGATTTAACGCTTTGGATCTTATTCACGGGTGGAATCATTTTCATGATCGGCGTTGTCCAAGGGTCTTATTGGAATCACCGGCGTATATGGATTAAGAGGAAAGATGATGAGATATTAATGGCCGGCCATACAAACAAAAACTGGCACGGTATTAAAAGAGATATAAAACAAGCGATAGAATCAACATCACTTTCCGAACCAATGGATCAACTTGAAGATGAGAAATCTTCTAGTAAGGGGGAAGTTTTAAATGGCTGAATTAAGCAGTAACTTTTTATATGCAGCTTTCTTATTATATCTTGTCGCAACCTTTTTATTTGGGGGATCGATCAAGGATAAACGCGGAGCGGAGGAAAAGAAACAAAACATATGGGCTAAACTGGGCATTTTCATCACCATTCTCGGTTTCGCGGCGCAAATTGGGTATTTCATCACTAGATGGATAGCTGCCGGCCATGCTCCGGTAAGTAACCTGTTTGAATTTACGACCTTTTTCGGAATGATGCTGGTCGGTGCTTTCATATTAATTTATTTCCTTTATAAAACACCTGCCCTTGGGCTATTCGCTTTACCGATTGCGTTATTGATAATCGCATATGCAAGTATGTTCCCTACAGAAATTTCGCCACTCATTCCTGCTTTGCAGAGCGATTGGCTTCATATTCATGTAACGACTGCAGCGGCAGGACAGTCGATCCTTGCCATAAGTTTCGTTACTGCCATCATTTATTTAATCAAATTCGTCGATCAGACACAATCAAGCAAAAGAACGTTCTGGCTTGAAGGCATCATGTTCACATTAGTCTGCACCATTGGATTCGTCATCATCACTTCTTCTTTTGCTGCGATGGATTATAAGGCGAATTTTGATTGGGTCGATAAACACGGAGCCGAGGTCAAACAGGAATTCAACTTACCGGCTTTGGTTGGTCCCAATGAAGGGAAACTTATCGAGACGGATCGATTTGAACCACTGGTGGACATGCCTCCACTGATCAATGCCAAGAAACTGAATACTGTACTTTGGTCATTCGGTATGGGGCTCGTCTTGTATGGTTTAATAAGGTTGATTGCTCGCAAAAGAGTGGCAGCATTGATTAAACCGATCGTTAAAAATGTGAATTTGAATTTATTGGATGAGATTAGTTATCGTTCGGTCCTTATCGGTTTTCCGATTTTTACACTCGGTGCCCTCATTTTTGCAATGATCTGGGCTCAAGTGGCCTGGACACGATTCTGGGGCTGGGATCCGAAAGAGGTCTGGGCACTGGTTACTTGGTTGTTTTATGCAGCTTTCTTACATCTGCGCATGTCGAAGGGATGGCAAGGGGAAAAATCAGCTTGGCTTGCCGTCATCGGTTTTGCCATCATTATGTTTAACCTGATATTCGTCAATCTTGTTATTGCTGGTTTGCATTCATATGCTTGATTCTGTATTGTAATATTTAGATGAAGGGGGTCTTTTGAAAGAAACATCGAGGAGTTGGCTTATCGATTTTTCTGGAGAATGATCCTTTTTTTCGTCACTCACTTTAATAAGGATATTTCGGTGAAATAGCATTCATGAACTTTTAGTGAGCGGTCGAAGTCTTTTTTTGTGACAAAATGGTGAAAGGTTCATGGAAGCCATGCAAAATAGGCTCTTTATCGTACTTTGTGCGGAAAAAGTATTAGTCATGGAAGTTTTCATTTTGTAGAATATATGATAGGAGGCTGATTACATAATGTATAATGCTATAAAAATTCTCGTGGTGGATGATGAGGAAAGAATCCGCCGGCTGCTAAAGATGTATTTGGAAAGAGAAGATTACATAATCGATGAAGCTGAAAATGGAGATATGGCTTTAACAAAAGCCATTGAAAATGATTATGATTTAATTTTATTGGATATTATGATGCCTGGTAAAGATGGAATCGAAGTTTGCCGTGAATTAAGGGAAAAGAAAACGACACCGATTATCATGCTGACTGCTAAAGGGGAAGAAGTGAACCGCGTTCAAGGGTTCGAAGTGGGGACAGATGATTATATCGTAAAGCCGTTCAGTCCCCGGGAAGTCGTATTAAGGGTTAAAGCTTTATTACGTCGCTCTTCAAGCACTAGTTACATGCAGACGGAAACGACGGCAAAAGATGTGATCGTCTTCTCGCATTTAACCATTGATAATGATGCCCACCGAGTACTTGCTGATAACAAAGAGGTTTCATTAACACCAAAAGAATATGAATTATTATATTTCTTGGCGAAATCCCCAGATAAAGTTTTCGACCGGGAGCAATTGTTAAAAGAAGTGTGGCACTATGAATTCTTTGGGGATCTTCGAACTGTTGACACGCATGTTAAACGCTTACGTGAAAAATTAAACCGCATATCCGAAAACGCAGCCAAGATGATTGTCACTGTTTGGGGTGTAGGTTACAAGTTCGAAGTCATTAATGACTGATGCTATGGGGCAGTGTTGTAGGGAAGCTATGGGCAACGATCCTATTGCTCGTGTCGTTTGTATTAATTGTTTTAACCGTTCTGCTGGTCGAATTCTTTGAGAATTTCCAGATTGAAAATATTGAAAATGATTTAACCAAAACTGCTGAACAAATCATTAAGGTAACGAATGAACATCAGGGATCCAGCAATGAGGTTTTACAAATAGCTTCGGAATTAATAGGCAACGAAACGAAAATGATCATTCTTAATGATGACAAAATGATATTCTCATCAATCGGAGGAGATAATGAGTACGAAATCACGCCGGAACTCATTAAAAAAGATTCCGAATTGATCAAGGTTTTTACTGAAAGAAAGACTGTAAAAAAGGAAATGGCGCTATCCGATGATGCAGGCAATGAGGAATTGTCCTCAATCGTAGTAGGCATTCCACTTGAATTGAATGGGGAACAGGATGAAGTTTTCCTATTTCAATCGTTGGAGTCGATGGAAGAAACCACAAAATCGACTACACAGTTCATATTATTGGCAGCAGGCATCGCCATTATTTTGACAACGATTTTTGCTTTCTTTTTATCTACAAGAATCAATGCCCCATTGGTGAAGATGAGGGAAGCCGCACTAGCGATTGCCCGGGGGAAATTTGATACAAAGGTCCCGATCTTGACACAAGATGAGATCGGCGAGCTTGCCATAGCGTTTAACCAGATGAGAAAACAGCTGAAATTCAATATGAATGCACTTAGTCAGGAAAAGGAACATCTCTCAAGCATTCTTAGCAGTATGGCAGATGGGGTCATTACCTTCAATAAAGATGGCACAATTCTTGAAACGAATCCGCCAGCAGAAAGATTTCTGCAATCCTGGTACTTTGAAAAGGGCTATAACCGGGAAGATAATGTCAATGTCCCATTGGTTTTGATGAATCTTTTTGATGAATCAGAGTCCTTCCATAAGGAGCAAGTCGGTGAAATTACTTTGCAGGGCCGTGATTGGGGATTCATTGTTAGTCCGCTATATACAAATGCCGACAATATTCGGGGAGCGGTGGCCATTATACGGGATATGAGTGATGAAAGACGTATGGACAAACTTAGGACTGATTTCATAGCGAATGTCTCCCATGAGTTAAGAACACCGATTTCAATGTTGCAAGGATATAGTGAAGCGATTGTAGATGACATTGCGAGCAGTGAAGAGGAAAAGGTGGAAATGGCCCGCATCATCTATGATGAGTCTTTGAGAATGGGCCGTTTAGTCAATGATCTCCTCGATCTAGCTAAATTGGAATCGGGTAAAATGAACCTTAGCTATGAATACGTACCTATTTCTCCTTATTTAAAGAGGATTACAAGTAAGTTTTCCGGGCTGGCTAAAGAAAAGGGGATCACAATATCAGCCAGCATGCAAGACGATCAAATTCAATGGCATTTCGACCCGGACCGCATTGAACAGGTTTTGACCAATTTAATTGATAATGCGATTCGTCATACTCCTCCGGGCGGTAACATTGATGTCATTCAGAGGACAAGTGATCGAAGGGGTCTGATCATTGATGTGAGGGACTCTGGATCTGGAATTCCCGAAGAAGATTTGCCTTTTGTATTCGAGAGGTTTTATAAAGCGGATAAAGCAAGGACCCGCGGCCGTTCGGGCACCGGTTTGGGTTTGGCAATCGTAAAAAATATAATCAATGCCCATGATGGCTTCATTTCGGTAAACAGTTTACCTAATAAAGGGACGACTTTCAGTTTTATTCTGCCTCGAATTATGGAAAATGCTGAATGACGGGTGGCTTGCCAAAAAATCTTGTTTCATGAGGAACTGAGAAGACAAAGGCAATTGGATTTCTTTCCAACTTGTCTTTGTTTTTTTTCGGAAACAAAATAAGAAGTCCCTGATATGTGGAAATTAACGGAATTTTATAATAAGATTAAAGCCGAAGTATGTAACTTTTGTTTAGGATTGACGACTATATTTATGAACGGATGTGGGGAAATGATGGATTCCGTTTTCCACGATCTATATGAAAAATATCATCAGGAAATATATCAATTCATTTTTTATATGACTAAAAATCGAGAAACGGCTGAGGACCTTGTTCAGGAAGTCTATATCCGGGTGATGAAGGCTTATGAACGCTTTGAAGGAAAAAGCAGTGAAAAAACGTGGATGTACTCGATTGCAAGAAATGTGACGATTGATTACTTTCGGAAACAAAAAGGGTGGAAAGATAAAATCTTTCCTAACTTTGATTGGGATAGGCAATTGATAAAAGATAAAGAGCCCATTCCGGAAGAAGTGGCTATCATGAACGATGAAATCCAAGATATTTATCAATGCTTAAACCGGTGTACCACGAATCAAAGATCGGTCATCATTTTACGATATATTCAGGGATTGTCCATTACGGAAACTGCTGAAGTATTGAATTGGAGTGAAAGTAAGGTAAAAACGACCCAGCACCGTGCTTTGAAGGCTATTAAAAAGTTGATGGAAGATTTATCAGGAAAGGAGGGCCACCGCATTGAGAAGATCCCGTTGGAAAGAAAGCGAAATTGAAGACCTGCTGCGCGAGCTTCCGAAATTAAAAGATGACCGAACCAAGGCAGAGGTGTTTTCGAGAATACATGATAAGAAGAAAAAGAAACACTGGATACCTCTATTTGTGGGTGTTGCCTCCTTATTCTTAATGGTAGTTTTGGCATCATCTTTAATTATTGAAAAAAAAGGAACGACAAGTCAAGAGGACAGCGGCAGTAGTGGGAAATTATCTCTATCTGAAAATAAGGAAATGGCAGATCTTGAACGGCAGGATGGAAGTAACAAAGAAAATCATTCAGCAGATAAACAGGATAATCAAAAGTTTTCGAGTAAGCAAGCGGAAATCGAATCTAAAGACAAGGTTTCAGAAATGGAACCCCGAAAAGGGGAAAAGGAAAAAACATTTGCACGAGCGATCTATCAAGATGACCTTAAAAATGCATCGATCATTACGATGGGTGTCCCAGATGATCAAATGAATTTCATCGTTCCCATTTCAATTAAACTCAAACATTATGACGAAGGTGATAAACTGAATCAGTTAGTTAATCAAATGTCCGATATGGATGAAGAGCAATATGGGCTATCTGACTATTTTCCACTTGATATAAAGATCAGCAAAGGAAATGATAGGACCACTGCTCATATTGATTTTCAAGAAAAAAGCCGACTATTGGATGAAGATACACTTTTTCTCCATTCGATGGAGGAAACGCTTTCATATAACAATATAGAGAAAATGACATTTTCTACAGATGGTAAGCAAGGTGCCATGTTTGCGCACGCGGGATATTTAAAGGAGGTGGACATACCTCATCAAAAAAATCGCACATACTTTCTTTACCAAAGGGATCAGTCCTCCCCAAGGTTCCTTGTTCCAAGCAATATGGGTTATCAGGACTTTGAGGAGGCGCTGCAAGCTGGAAAAGGGGAGGCGGACATCGAGGGAATTTCACCTGCAATCCCGCATGACCTGACATGGGAAAGGGTAAGCTCTAATGGAGATCTTGTGATCATTCAATTATCAGATCAAGCTGCCATTGAAAATAGTAAGGAATCCCTTCAAGCTTTAGAAGCCATACTCTTCATTGCCAAGGATTTTGGTTTTGAAAAAGTGAAGTTTGAAAATGCTCCTATTGAAGAGGTAGGCCAGCTGAATTTAACTGAAGACATAGTGGTGCCCAAAGCACCGAACCAAGTGAATTGATGGTGCGTTAAAAACACCCTGTCTATGGTTGGCAAAAGCCCCTTGCATTCACAGAAAAAGTGCCCGCGCTGGACGGGCACTTTTTTCTTCTTATAATGAGATACGGGCCATGAATGTAATTTCTTCTGTTTCCATTAAAAATTGTTTCATGTTGTCTTCTAATGGTAAATCAAAGCTCAAAACCATGATGGCTTCCCCGCCAGCTTCTTTTCGGCCAACCTGCATGGTGGCGATATTCACTCCGTGATCACCTAGGACCTTACCTACGTTACCGATTACACCAGGTTTATCGGTATGCTGGATATAAAGTAAATTCGGTTCTGGTTGAAAGTCGATTTTGAAACCATTCAAACTTACAATTCGAGAACCGTAATTTTCGATATAGGTTCCACTGATTGTTAATTCACGGTTGTCACCTTTTACTTTAAGGCTGATCAAATTCGAGTAACCTAAAGAGTCCGTAGAGATTTTTTCACCAACGGTTATGCCACACTCTTTTGCGATCAACAGGGCATTCACTTCATTGACTGATGCATCAACTCTTGATCTGAAAAAGCCAGAGATTAGACTTTTTGTAAGAATCGCTGTATCGAAATCCAATGATTCTCCTGCATACGTAACGGAGATTTCCTGAATTCCTTCATTCATGCACTGAGAAGCAATGGATCCCATTTGCTGAACAAGTTGATAGAAAGGCTGTACTTTTTCAAACACTTCTTTAGATATGGCTGGAAGGTTGATTGAACTTGAGACTGGGTTTCCTTCAAAATAGGTCAATACTTCTTGGGCAACCTGTACGGCAACATTTAATTGGGCTTCTTTCGTGGAAGCACCAAGATGCGGTGTAGCAATGACGCTATCCAGTTCAAGCAGTTTATGGCCAAGTGGAGGTTCTTCGACGAAAACGTCCAGTGCCGCCCCTGCAACATGTCCTTCGACTAACATTTCATATAAATCATCTTCGTCTAGAATTCCACCACGGGCGCAGTTTAGTACATATACCCCCTTTTTACAGGTAAGCAGTTTTTCTTTATTGATTAATCCTCTAGTATCATTCGTTAGTGGTGTATGAACAGTAATGATGTCTGCTTTAGGAAGCAATTCATCTAACGGCAGGGCCGTTACGGACATTTTCTTTGCACGATCGACAGTCAGGAACGGATCATAGACAATGACATCCATGCCAAACACTTTAGCACGTTTTGCAATTTCCCCTCCGATACGTCCAAAGCCAACTATACCTAATGTTTTACCACGAAGTTCAGTTCCCGTATATGAAGAACGTTTCCACTCCCCATTCTTCAGTGAAGCGTAAGCTTGCGGAATGTGGCGCATTAATGAAGCCATCATCGCAAATGTATGTTCAGCTGTTGAAATGGTATTGCCGTCAGGTGCATTAACCACGACAATCCCGCGTTTTGTCGCCGCGGGGATGTCTATGTTATCAACACCGACACCAGCGCGTGCTATAATTTTTAACTGCGGCATACGGTTCATTAAATCTTCCGAAACCTTCGTTGCACTTCTCACAAGAATTGCATCGATCCGATCAAGTTCGTTTGCAGCTTCCTCTACGGTTTTCTGAATGAGATGAATATTGGATGCCTCTGATAACGGTCCGAGTCCTTCTGGTTTAATGGCGTCTGCTACTAAAATCCGATACACGTCTAAACACCTTCCTAGGGAAAATAATTATCTTAAATTTCAGTTAATTTTACAATTGAAATGCTGCTTATGTCAATTTGGCTTAACTCGATGTAAGCGCTTAATAACATGATTATCATCTGATCATTTATTTAATATCGTGATATAAATGGCTTCGTCTTCGTTTGCATAGTATAAAAAAATTTTCGTTATTTGTTTTAAACCATTCACTGCGACGATCGATATTCATCCTAAACGCATCTACTGAGAAAAAATGCTATCAAAAAAAATGAATTTCAGATATAATGGGAAGTATAAAAATTTTATAGGTCTATCTTCGGGGCGGGGCGCAATTCCCCACCGGCGGTGATGAAGGAATTTCTTCTTCTAAGCCCGCGAGCCTTACAAGGCAGGATTTGGTGTGATTCCAAAGCCGACAGTATAGTCTGGATGGGAGAAGATGGAGGTTCCTGAGTGCGTTTCAACAGTTATTTGCTGAACGTTTGTTTGATGTAACCTTTAATTTATCCCTTTAATTCTATTGGAATTAAAGGTTTTTTATTGAGCATCAACATATTTTGGAACCCAAACCTCTTTTTCAGGTAGATCGGAAAAGAAGGAGAGAGAACTATGAATAAGAACAAAGTGAAAAAAACGGTTACACTTGCAATGATGGGAAGCATTTCTTATTTATTGATGCTTTTAAATTTCCCGTTTCCAGGATTCCCGCCTTTTCTAAATGTCGATTTTAGCGACATACCAGCACTGATGGCGGCATTGATTTTCGGTCCGATGGCTGGAATTCTAGTCGAGTTCATTAAAAACCTATTGGATTTAGTCATGACAGGGACCTTGACTGCTGTACCTGTGGGGCATATCGCTAACTTTATAGCCGGAATACTGTTTGTCTTGCCAACTTATTATGTATTTAAGAAAATCAATTCAAAAAAAGGGATGACGTTCGCTTTACTTGCGGGGACAGTTTCCATGGCAGTATTCATGAGTGTTTTAAACTATTTTGTTTTTTTACCGGCATATACCTTCTTTATGGGATGGGATGCAATGTCGGCGCCCGAGTCAAGAAAGTTCGTTACGACGGCAATCTTGCCTTTCAACGTGATTAAAGGCGTGCTCATCACATCTGTATTCATGTTGCTGTTCATTAAATTACAGACATGGATCAATAAGCAAATATTATATAAAAATGCTTAACGGCATTGACGATAGAAATGAAAAAACAACCGGATATCCATATTCGGTTGTTTTTTATGTTTGTTTTTTTGTATGAGGAGATGTAATCCAACATTGGCCAAAAGAAAAAGCCATTCTCGATTGAAAATGGCTTGTACCGTTATTCGAATTTTAGTGCATCTCCGTCAAATGCCTCGTCAGCAACTTTAATGGAATCCGTTGGGCATCCTTCAAATGCATCCATCATGTCGTCTATAAGTACATCTGGAATTTCAACGATTCCCTCGTTATCGTCAAGGGTAACAAATGCAATCCCTTCGTCATCATAATCATATATATCTGGTGCCGCTGCTCCGCATGCTCCACAAGCTATGCATGTTTCTTTATCCACAATTGTAAATTTAGCCATGAATATAACCCCTCCTAAGTTGATTAACAACTGATAATCTTTTTATTTCAGATTATTATCTCTTTCTTATTGTAAGACCGAATGCCAAACTTTTCAATAGAAATTGTATTGATAATAACTATCATGTAGCTGAATGTCAACGAAAAACATCGAAATAATTAACTTGGTTCTCTCCATGGTTCGTCATTTAGTCACATAATTTCCCTTGTAATCATCAATAATAACGGCGATTTTTGCAGTTTTTTGTTACAATGGGGTTATTGGTTAAATGAAACAAGGATGTGAGTCCCATGAATAATTATCTACAGGCCATCATTCTATATGCGATAAAAAAATTTCAAGGCGAACGTTCCATTTATGCTATATACCATATGCTGCAGGGTAAGAAATCGTCACAAACAATCCAGGATGCCCATTTATTCGGGTTAACTGATATTTTTGGGACAATACCCCGATTTACCCGTCAGCAATTAAATCAAAACATTGAACATTTACTTAAGCATGACATGATTAATTTAACGGATAAACCAGATGCGTATGAAATTAGTATGCAAGGTGAGAAAATGTTAGGCGATTACTTTAAAAGTAAACCTTTTCCGACGTATATAAATGGTTGGAAGTATCACAATATCACCCCGGTTTTCTGGGGAAGGTTAAACTTACTCATTCAAACTATATCCCATATTGTCCACAATGAAAGACGTTTTTATCCGATACAAAGAAATCCCAAAATCCAATTCTTCGTAAAGGAATTTTTACATGTCAATCGTGAGGATCGAGCGGTGATTGCCCAACATCTATATGATGAATTGATATCCCTTTTAGAAAGTCAAAGTGATATGAAACGAGATATTTTCATTTTGAGGTTAACCGGAATAAACAGGATTGGACTTACGTTTGAACAGATTGCAAAAAGGAAAGATGTAGAAGAAGAGTATGTTCGCTTTACATTCCTTGACTCATTACATCAAATGCTTGCAGAAATGGAAACGGGAAAGGATTACCCTCTCTTGTCCTCATTAACCAATGATTGGAAAAGAAGTGGGAATCCTCAATTGACACAATCTACAAATACAACTTTACGATACATCCAGGAAGGGAAAAATCTGGGTGAAATAGCTGAAATCCGCAGATTGAAAGTCAACACCATCGAAGATCACCTTGTAGAAATTGTCTTATCGGAAAAAGATTTTCCGATTTCCGATTATGTAACTATCGAGGATGAGAGGGAAATTGCTGAAGCTATTAAGGAACTTGGTACGAAAAAGCTTAAAGCAATCAAGCAGATGGTCGATAATAAACAAATAAGCTTTTTCCAAATAAGACTTGTACTTGCGAAAATAGGTGAGTGATGATGAACATAGAACGAGTCCTCAAAGAAAAATTCGGATTTGATGAATTCCGCCCTGGACAAAAGGAAGTGGTTGAATCATTGATGTCCGGCCGTAATACCTTAGCGATGCTCCCAACCGGATCAGGTAAATCATTATGTTACCAGCTGCCTGCTTATCTTTTAAATAAGACTGTCCTAATTGTCTCCCCGTTATTATCTTTAATGCAGGATCAAGCAGATCAGCTAAAGATGAGTGGCGAAAAAAGTGTATTGACCCTCAACTCTTTTTTGACGCTAAATCAAAAAAGGAAAGCTTTCGACCGGTTACATAGTTATCGTTTTATTTTTTTATCTCCTGAAATGCTAAGCCTGGATGGCGTGATAAAATCCTTGAAATCCATAGACATAGGTTTGTTCGTCATAGACGAAGCACACTGCATCTCACAATGGGGGTATGATTTCCGTCCGGATTATTTAAATTTAGGAGAAGTGAGGCGTGAATTGAACAATCCGTTGACTCTTGCCCTGACGGCAACTGCAACCGATGAGGTCCGGAGGGACATCGTTGGTAAACTCAACATTGGGCAGGCTAAGGAAATGGTATCATCTGTTGATCGGGAAAATATTGCAATTATTGTCGAGCGAATGTTCAGTTACGATGAGAAGCTAGCCCGTGTACTGGAACTTGTCAGGAAATTTACCGGAAGCGGAATTATTTATTTTTCCTCTAAAAAAGTGGCGGAATCAGTCACTGGGTTTTTACAGGATAACGGGATCGATAGTGTCAATTATTATCACGGTGGAATGGAACAGGAGCAAAGGATGCTCATTCAGCAGCAATTCATTTCCGGCCAGTTGAAAATTATATGTGCAACAAGTGCTTTTGGAATGGGTGTGAATAAATCGGATGTCAGATATGTTATTCATTTTCATATCCCGTCCACGATGGAAGCATATCTTCAGGAGATAGGCAGGGCTGGACGAGATCGGAAACAAAGTGTGGCTGTCTTATTATATAGCGAAGGGGATGAAGGGCTTCCCCTGCATTTGATGGAGCAACAGTTGCCTACGGATTCGCAAATCGATGGTGTATGTTCTTTCCTTAATGCATCACACAAAAATATGGCGAATTTGACCCTCTCGGAAAAAGAACAGCTGTCTCAATCCTTTTCGTTGAACGAAATCCAGCTCCGTTTTTTTACGCAGCTTATCACGGGCAATAACCTAGATCAAATGGCAGAGATGAAAGAGTATTGTCAAAAGAGAAAATCAAGGAATCAGGAAAAGCTGCATAAATTCCTTCACTGGATTTATACACAGGAATGTCGCCGTTTAGGGATACTGGACTACTTTGGAGAAAAGCATCGGGAAGTGAACCACATCTGCTGTGATATCTGTGGGATGGATGTCGAAAAAATGGCTGATGTATGGCCGGAAGTCAAGGTGGACCCGGTCAATTCCTTTTCCACTTGGAAAAAAGAATTGGCTTATATCTTATTAAAGAAGGAAAATGGCAATGAAAAATAAGCAAGCTGAAATTATTAAACAACTTACAGATAAACAGTTGCTATATAATTTGTTTCTTACGCAAATTATTCTCTTAACGTTAGCCTTCTTTTTAGGTATTATTTTATTTAAAGACCGTTCAGCTTTTTTCGACTTATTTATCTTTGATGACCTGAACATTTTGCTTATTGGAATTCCCGCTGGAGTCATTGTCGTGTTATTTGACATATTGTTTATGAAAGTGACACCATCTTCCTATCAGGATGATGGTGGTATTAACGAACGCATTTTCAGTAATTTGTCATACCCGATGATTTTTGCCGTAACTTTAGTGGTTGCGATAAGTGAAGAAGTATTATTCCGTGGAGTGCTGCAAACACATTTTGGTTTGCTTCTTACGAGCCTCATTTTTGCAGCCGTTCATTATCGTTACCTTTTTAATTGGTTTTTATTTTTAAATGTTTTGGTTTTGAGCTTCTTTATCGGTTTTCTATTTGAAATGACCAATAATCTCATCGTGACGATAACAGCTCACTTTT
The DNA here is from genome assembly GCF_006680105.1 of Bacillus sp. B4EP4a. Lineage (NCBI taxonomy): Bacteria > Bacillati > Bacillota > Bacilli > Caryophanales > Bacillaceae > Bacillus > Bacillus sp. B4EP4a. The sequence continues at coordinate 251,989 of NZ_VHIK01000022.1, read as the reverse complement.
TGATTGACTTTATCCTTGGTATTTTAATCAGGAACAAAAAGCAAAGAGGGTTTAGCAAGAAAGGGGGTGACTTGAATGAGCCGAGTGCAAAAGAATGAAAAGGAAAACGATCAGGCTGGTGAACTTCGTTCGCGAATTGAACGTCAGAAGGCTAAGTCCTCATTGCCCAAGCGGAGCAAAGTCCACCAGAATAAAAAGAAAAAAAGTAAAGTGAAGAAGTTCCCAATGATTCAATTATTAGCATTATTTTTTATTTTACTTCCAATTGGATTTTACGCCCTTTATACATATCTGCAGGATAGGCCTGTACCTGTTGTGAAAAGTGACCAAGTCGTCTTTAGTGAGGAAGCTACTGAATCGATTCCAACTACAGCTACTGCAGATGATTTAAAGGAAAAAGAATCGGCAAAGGCTGAAGCGGAGAAAGAAAAAGAAGAAGCTGAGGAAAAAGCCAAAGCGCAGCAAGAAGCTGAAGAAAAAGCCAAAGTGCAGCAAGAAGCTGAAGAAAAGGCCAAAGCACAGCGAGAAGCTGAGGAAAAGGCCAAAGCACAGCGAGAAGCTGAAGAAAAGGCCAAAGCACAGCGAGAAGCTGAGGAAAAAGCCAAAGCAAAGCAAATAGCTGATGAAAAAGCAAAGAAGGCAGAAACAGAAAAGAAAAAGGCTGCCGAAAATGTTCAAGCTGCGAAACCGGATAAAGAGGGATACAAAGTTGTCTTACATACTGTTCAAGGTGAAGAAACATTATTTCGAATTTCCATGAATTACTACAAATCACAGGAAGGGATTGCTCTGATCAGGGAGTGGAATGGGCTGGATGGCAATGAAATTTCCAAAGGTCAGGTATTGAAAATTCCTATCAAGAAATAACGATGGCACTCTGTCTTTATAGGCAGGGTGTTTTTAAGATTGGTTGACTTAGTTCAGTGTGAAGGTAAACGTGACAGGTACTTTATCATTTTTTCCTCTACTCTTTCATATCATGATTTGAAAGAGTAGAGGAGGAAATGCGATGGAATCGACAATCATTTTATTGGATGAGAAGACGGATCAAGCAACAAAGCAAATGCTGCAGAATGTCGTGGATCGAAAGAAAAAATTCGAGGCACTTAAAAAGAAGCACCTTCAAAGCTTATGGGCAACCATGATTGTTGCTGCCCTTTTTATGATTTATCTATATTTTTATATCGTTGTACCTTATTCCTATTCCTTTTTCAGTATGTTTAGTGTTTTCGTCGACCATTTCAGTCATTTCCTTTTTTTGGCATCAGCGATTGGTCTATATGGATATATGGTATTAATTAAAAAAAAGCTTGATAAAGCTGAAAAGGAGTTTCAACTGCTACGCTGTGAAATCATTAATAAAAGTAAGCAATTGTGGGAAAAAGAGGAAGAATGGAAAAGCCGCCATAAGGTATTTGAAATGATGAAGAAGAATTATGATATTAACTTATATCATGAAAATAAATGATGATCGCGTTAAATCATATTTAATTGCGGGTAATATGGTTTTATGGTTATATGAAAGTACGTTTGGGATAAGGATGGAAAGAAGGTTTAACTAAGATGTTATGGTTATCTGGATTATTTTTAGTCATCATTCTGCTGTCATTTGCCACGATCTTTTACATGTGGCGTACGGCTATGCTAGATAGGGTGATTTCTCAAGACTTATATTTCAAAGACTTTCCTGAAGGCTTTGGAGATGTTCGGATCTTTTTTATATCCGATCTTCATCGGCGGATCGTTGCGGATAAATTAATTGAGGACGCTCGTGACAAGGCAGATTTGGTGATAATCGGCGGTGACATTAGGGAAAGCGGGGTTCCCTTAGAACGCGTGGAAAAAAATATATTGAAACTAAAAGAACTTGGTCCCCTTTATTTTGTTTGGGGTAATAATGATTATGAAGGAGACTTCCATGAACTGGATGCGACTCTTTTGAAACATGGTGTGAAAATCCTTGATAATACAGCTGTTTCTTTTGAGTCTCAAAATGGAAGCAAAATCGCTCTTCTGGGCATTGATGATATATCAGAAGAACGTGATAGGCTTGACCTTGCCCTGTCGGATTGCGGGAATGAAGATTTTCGGATTTTGGTGAGCCATAATCCATTGGTCAAGAAACAGTTGACTCCGGAACACCATATTAGTCTTGTCCTGTCAGGTCACACCCATGGCGGGCAGATTCGTATATTCGGATTCGGGCCCTATCAGATCGGCAGCATTGAAAAAGAGGGGGACTGTTTATATATGACCAGTAATGGCTATGGGACAAGCGCAGTGCCTTTAAGGCTTGAGGCTAAGCCGGAAACGCACCTCTTCACCCTGAAAAGGGGGACAGACACTGAAATAGGCGAAGCTGTGGAAAAGACCTATTAGGCTGTTATTAATCGAGCATATCGGAATTTTACAGACCATGAAAAATCCACTATAATTTCAACAAATGATCGTACAGTTATTGGAGGCCTTGTAAAACCATGCAAGAAGGTAAATATAATATAAAGGCAGTTTCAAAACTGCTGGACATTCAGTCGGGAACCCTTAGAGCATGGGAAAGGCGCTATAAATTTATCGAGCCTGTCAGGAATGAATCGGGGCACCGGCTGTATACTGAAAAACATCTGCAAATCCTTAAGTGGCTAATCAATAAAACAAAGCAAGGTTTTACAATAAGCCAAGCCGTTTCACTTCTTGAAAGTACTGGCACTCTAGCTCCTGGAGTTCCTGAAACGAACCGTAAGGATGAACAAGCGATTAAGTTTTCGGATGAATTAATCGAAGCTCTATTGAATTTCAATGAAAATAAAGCTCATATGCTGATAAGCCAAGCATTCAGTATGTATACAATCGAACAAACCATAGTTGATGTACTTGGCTCAATATTGGTTCAGATTGGGGATAAGTGGGAAAGGGGAGAAATTACTTCCGCTCATGAACACTTTGCGTCCAACATCCTGAAATCCAGGATCAGTTCAGTTATGCATACCATTCCGACTAATGGTTTTCTTCCGAAAGCCCTTACCGTTTGTGCTCCCGGTGAAAAACATGAATTTGGACTGTTGGTCTTTACCGTTTTTTTGAAGAGGAAAGGGTATGAAACCATTTATTTAGGTGAATCCATTGCTGATAATGACCTTTTCACCGTTTTAAACATCATAAAACCCTCTTACCTATTCATGTCATGTTCACTGGAAGAGAATCTTGATGGAACATTTAGGCTGGTTGAAGCATTAATAAAGGATTTCCCGGATTTGAAGGTGGGCCTTGGCGGTGCGGCGCTGAGCCTTATTTCCGAGGAAAACCGTACGGACTTCAGCGGAGTTTTAATGGGGGACACGCAATCGAAATGGGAGGAATGGCTGAAAGGTTAGCGGCGGCCGGCTTAAGAGAAATAATGGATATGCACCCTGCGACCAAGGCTTCATATGATGTATGAAGATGGTAACCAGGGGGCATTTTTTTATGAAGCTGGAGCGATTAACTAATAATAAAATCAAGATTTTTTTGACCCTTGATGATTTAATTGATAGAGGCATAACAAAAGAAGATATTTTAGGGAATTCCTTAAAGGTCCACAAGCTATTTCAGGATATGGTCGAAGAAGCGTGCGAAGAACTCAGCTTTAAAATGAGTGGCTCCATTGCAATCGAAATTTTCTCTTTGCCTGCACAAGGGTTGATAATCATCGTGACAAAGGACGAAGAGGAATTATTGACTGACGAAGAGGAATTCTTGGATTTACAAGTGAAAATAGATGACTTCCCCCATATTCTGTATGTATTCAATGACTTTGAAGATATCGTTCAATTATGTCGTAGATTATCTTTTCAAGGTTTGCTTAATAGTACTCTTTATCATTTTGAGGGAAGATACTATTTACTTATCGAAAATGTTAAAGACACGACGTATGACACGGTCATATCTTTAGCGGCTGAGTATGGCCATGTATCTACATTGACACTCAGCCGCATCAATGAATATGGAACATGTATAATCGAAAATGAAGCGATACATGTTTTGCTCACACACTTTAGCTGATGTAAAACAAATGAGACGAGGCAGCCACATTATGGTAAAAACAATGCGGTTTGCCTTTTTTGTCTCAACTTTCTGCCGAAGAAGATATACGCAAAAGGAGTAAGAAAACAGTTGATATGATAACGTTTTCATTTTTAGAATATTTCCAACTTTTAAATTCCCATTTTTACTCTTGCATTAATGTAACGAAGGTGTATACTAGCACATGAAGAGGACTATTTGTACATTATAATTTTATATATGGAGATTTTCTAGGAGGTACTTTTAATGGAATCGGCAAAAGGCAATAGCCATGTAAATGAAGAAGAAAAACACGACGTACTGAGGTCTACCCAAACTGTAATACATAAAGCCTTGGATAAACTGGGTTACCCGGAAGAAGTTTTTGAGCTGTTGAAGGAACCATTGCGTTTATTAACGGTGAAGATACCGGTCCGCATGGATGATGGCTCGGTTAAAATTTTCACAGGTTACCGTGCCCAGCATAACGATGCTGTTGGGCCTACAAAAGGTGGTATCCGTTTTCACCCTAATGTAACGGAACGTGAAGTGAAGGCATTATCCATTTGGATGAGCTTGAAATGCGGTATCGTTGATTTGCCATACGGCGGGGGTAAAGGCGGTATCGTTTGTGATCCTCGTAATATGTCATTCCGTGAACTTGAAAGGCTGAGCCGGGGCTATGTTCGCGCAATTAGCCAAATCGTGGGGCCGACTAAAGATATCCCGGCACCTGATGTATTTACAAATTCCCAAATCATGGCTTGGATGATGGATGAATACAGCCGTATGGATGAATTCAACTCGCCAGGATTCATTACTGGTAAACCGCTAGTGCTTGGTGGTTCTCATGGCCGTGAATCAGCCACTGCTAAGGGTGTGACGATTTGTATCAATGAAGCTGCCAAGAAACGTGGCATCGATATTAAAGGTGCACGGGTAGTCATTCAAGGTTTTGGTAACGCAGGTAGTTTCTTAGCTAAATTCATGCATGACGCAGGTGCTAAAGTTATTGGGATTTCGGATGCATATGGTGCTCTTCATGATCCTGAAGGATTGGATATCGATTATCTTCTCGATCGGAGAGATAGTTTCGGAACCGTAACGAAATTGTTTAAAAGCACAATTTCAAATAAAGAACTGCTTGAATTGGAATGTGATATTTTAGTTCCGGCTGCAATTGAAAACCAAATCACTGAAGAAAATGCTGCTGATATCAAAGCATCAATCGTTGTCGAGGCAGCTAACGGACCTACAACGATTGAAGCGACACAAATCCTAACGGATCGCGGAATCCTTCTTGTTCCTGATGTCCTTGCTTCTGCTGGCGGTGTAACGGTTTCTTACTTCGAATGGGTACAAAATAATCAAGGGTATTACTGGTCAGAAGAAGAAGTTGACGAAAAGCTGGAAAAAATCCTTGTGAAATCTTTTAATAACATTTATGAACTTGCACAATCAAGACGTGTTGATATGCGCCTAGCGGCTTATATGATTGGTGTAAGAAAAATGGCTGAAGCATCTCGCTTCCGTGGTTGGATCTAAAAGATTCGAATCATGTATTGATTTATAGTTAAAATCATGTTCATTGCATTATCATTGAAATGATTTGTAAAAACTCCTATCATGTATTGATAGGAGTTTTTATTTTTTATACGAACGAATTACATAGTGCATGGAAAGGCAGTGGAATAAAGATGAATGTTGAAGAAGTCATTATCATAGGTGGGGGCCCTTGTGGATTGGCTGCTGCGATCGCTCTTAAGGAAGTGGGAATACAGTCCTTGATCATTGAAAAAGGCAATGTGGTTGATTCCATTTACCGTTATCCGACACATCAAACATTTTTCAGTTCGAGTGAAAAACTCGAGATTGGTGATATTGCTTTTATAATCGAAAACCGTAAACCGGTCCGCAATCAGGCGCTTGCCTATTATAGGGAGGTAGTCAGAAGGAAAGAATTGCGGGTCAACACATTCGAAAAAGTGGAAAATGTGGAAAAACGAGAAGATGGGAAGTTTTTAGTCAAGACATCGAAAGGTGAGTATACAGCTTTGCATGTGATCATATCGACCGGTTACTATGATCATCCTAACTATATGTGCATACCGGGTGAACAGCTCCCTAAAGTGTATCATTACTTCAAGGAGGGCCATCCCTACTTCAATTGTGATGTTGCAGTCATCGGTGGCAAAAACTCAAGTGTGGATGCCGCTCTGGAATTGGTCAAATCAGGAGCAAGGGTTTCAGTCCTTTATAGAGGATCGGATTACTCTCCAAGTATCAAACCTTGGATTCTTCCTGAATTTGAAGCATTAGTCCGCAATGGAACCATCAAGATGGAATTTAATGCAAATGTTGACAGGATAACGGAAGACAGCGTCATCTACCATGTGGGGGATGAGGAAAAAGTCATTAAAAATGATTTTGTATTTGCAATGACTGGTTACCATCCTGACCATTCCTTTTTAGCTTCAATGGGCATTACTATTGATAAGGAGACTGGAAGGCCCGCATATAACGAGGAAACGATGGAGACGAACGTTAAAGGTCTTTATATTGCAGGAGTTCTGGCAGCCGGAAATAATGCGAACGAAATCTTCATCGAGAACGGCAGGTTTCATGGTGGATTGATTGCCTATCATTTGGCTGTTAAAGAAAAGTGAATTATTTAAATGAGGAGCAGTGACAGTATGGAAAAAATATCGTTAATAACGACTGGTGGGACTATTGCCAGTAAAGAAACTGTGAATGGTATGCTGGCCTCTGGTGCATTGACTGGCCATGAGTTGGCATCACTTTGCGAATTGCCCAACGATATCGAGGTAAAAGTGGTTGATCTTTTCCAGATCTCAAGCATGTCCATGTCCTTTGAGAAAATGCAACAGCTTAATTCAGCCATTCAAAAGGAATTGGAGGATCCCGAAGTTACGGGAATCGTCGTGACCCACGGTACGGATACACTTGAGGAAACTGCTTATTTCCTTGATGTCACGAGTATGGATCAACGACCTATCGTATTAACCGGCTCCCAACGTTCTCCTCAAGAGGTGGGCACCGATGTATATTCCAATCTTAGGAATTCGATATTATGCGCTGCGAGTGATCTTATTAGGGATGTTGGAGTAGTGGTCGTTTTTAATGAGCGGATCTATTCTGCAAAATATGTCAAAAAAGTTCATGCTTCCAATTTGCAGGGGTTCGAATCTTTTGGCTATGGATATTTGGGGATAATTGATAATGATGTCGTCAGCATCTATCAAAAACCTTTACATAGGGAGTGTTATGATATTCAGAATAGCATCCCAAGGGTGGATATCATCAAGTGCCATACAGGCGCTGATGGCCTCTTTATTGATGCTGCGGTTGCAAACGGTGCGAAAGGAATTGTGCTCGAGGGTGTAGGAAGGGGACAAGTTACCCCTGTAATGGTTACTTCCATACAAGCTGCAATCGATAAAGGAATTACGATCATCATGACTACAAGTGCAGAAGAAGGAAAAGTTTACCCAGCTTATGATTATGAAGGCAGCGCATTTGATTTAAAACAACGCGGTGTGATATTAGGAGCTGATTATGACAGCAAGAAGGCTCGAATCAAGTTAGCTGTCATGCTGGCAAGTGAAAACCATATAGATGAGACCTTCTTTAAGTACTGAAGGATTAAATAAAATTTGGAAGACTTGATTCTTGGATTCAGTTTTTCTTCATTCCATGGTACGATTAAGGAAAAGAAGATGAAAAGAGGGTCAGCTAATGCTGGTCATGTTGTCAGCGGCTATTGCGCCAGGATTGGCGCTACTGAGCTATTTCTATTTGAAAGATCAATATGAAACCGAACCGATATCGGTTGTGGTCAAAACATTTTTATTCGGTGTATTTCTTGTATTGCCGATTATGTTCATACAGTATGTGCTCGAAACCGAACATATCCTGAATACTGATTTAGCAAATGCTTTTTTATGGGCTGCACTGCTTGAGGAATTCTTCAAGTGGTTCATACTCATTTATGTTATTTATCAGCATGTGGCATTCGATGAGCCATATGATGGGATTGTTTACGGAGCTGCAGTCTCCCTTGGATTCGCCACAATGGAGAATATTTTATACCTGCTGGCCAACGGGGTGGAACACGCTTTTCTCAGGGCGGTACTCCCTGTATCCAGTCATGCTTTGTTCGGTGTGATCATGGGATATTATTTGGGCAAGGCGAAATTTTCGGCTTCGAATAATAGGGTCTATTTATTATTGGCATTGATCATACCGATTTCGTTACATGGGGTTTACGATTATATTTTAGTTTCCCAAAGATTTTGGGTGTACTTTATTATGCCATTCATGATTTATCTATGGTGGTTAGGCATGAAAAAAGTAAAGAAGGCACGTTTGTTGTCTGACTTTCACGCGAAAAAACTTTCACAAAATCATTACCTTAGCAAATGACGAATACTATCAAAACGGAGTGCTGGCATATTTTGCCCGCTCCGTTTTTTTTATGCTTGGAATAAAAAAACCCGAAAAGAAGAAAATAGAATTACATTAATTCAAGAAAAAGAGGAGTGTTTTTGATGAAAGGAATTTCGTCAAAATGGAAATGGCTTTTGCTGTTTTCGTGTATAACTATATGTTTCGTAATTTACCCGGAAACAAGAACAAATGCCTTTTCGGGCCAAGTCATTCAAAAGGGTGCGGTTGGAGATGATGTAATTGAGCTGCAGGCACGCCTGCAAAACATCGGTTACTATAAAGGAAAGATTGATGGAGCCTATGGATGGGGCACTTATTGGGCACTTCGAAACTTTCAACAAGATTTCGGGCTTCCAATCGATGGTTTGGCAGGGACAACAACAAAACAGAAGTTGACGAATGCGTCTAATTTCAATAAACAATTTGTTCACGAACAGATCAATAAAGGGAACGAGTTCACCTATTATGGGGGAGTCCCCATTGAAAAACAGGTAAAAGCGAAAGGAAATAAATCTACTTCCGGAGGGGCCGCTTCCGGAAAGGCCCCTTCCAAAACAACGACATCAGCCAATCTTCCAGGAGGATATTCTCAAAACGATATTCAGCTGATGGCCAATGCCGTTTATGGAGAGGCACGAGGGGAGCCATATACTGGTCAGGTTGCTGTTGCAGCAGTAATTCTGAATAGAGTGGAAAGTGCTGCCTTTCCTAATACCATTTCGGGAGTGATTTTTGAACCTGGGGCCTTTACGGCTGTTGCGGATGGGCAGATTTGGCTGACACCGAACGAAAGGGCGAAAGAAGCCGTGGTAGATGCTATCAACGGGTGGGATCCAAGCGGTAATGCAGAATATTACTTTAATCCTAATACAGCAACAAGCAAATGGATCTGGTCAAGGGAACAAATTAAAAGAATCGGAAAACATATCTTTTGTAAGTAAAGAGGTGAAGGAAAATGATCAGGAATATAGTGATTGCCCTGCTTGTTGTAGTTGTTGCGGGAACTGCATTCTGGGGCTATCAAGAACATAAGGAAAAAAATGCTATATTAATCAACGCGGAAAATACGTATCAGCGAGCCTTTCATGATTTAAGCTATCAAGTGGATTTATTGCACGATAAGGTCGGCAGTACTTTGGCCATGAATTCACGTTATTCATTAAGTCCGGCTTTAACAGATGTTTGGCGTATCACTTCCGAAGCCCAAAGTGATGTCGGGCAGTTGCCATTGACCTTGCTTCCTTTTAATAAGACAGAGGAACTTTTATCTAAAATTGCGGACTTCAGTTATAAAACAGCGGTGCGTGACCTTGAAAAAGAACCATTGAATGATAAGGAATATGCGACTCTCCAATCCTTGTACACACAGGCCGGGGACATCCAGGGCGAGTTAAGAAAAGTGCAGTATCTAGTCCTTAAAAACAATTTAAGATGGATGGATGTCGAAATGGCTCTTGCATCAGGGAAAGAAAATTCGGATAACACGATCATCGACGGATTAAAGACTGTAGAGAAAAAAGTATCTGGGTACGGGGAAACGAATGAGATGAATCCGACTTTTACTTCTGCACAACAGAGGGATGAAAATTTCAAAAATTTGCAAGGTGAAACCATTACTAAAGAAGAAGCAATTGAGACGGCAAAAAACTATGCACATTCAAAAAGCAAGAATTTGAAGGTGAATGTGGAAGAGAACGGAAAAGGTTCCGATTTTGGATTTTATAGTGTGAGCATCCTCGATAAAGATTCCGACACCGAATTGAATATGGATTTGACAAAAAAAGGCGGTTACCCTATTTGGTATATCAATAATAGGGACGTGAACAAAACAAATATTGATTTGAATCAAGCCTATACAAAAGCCGAAGATTTTTTAAAGGAACATGATTTCAGTTCACTTGAATTATTTGAAAGTGCTCAATACGATAATATCGCATTATTGAATTTCGTAACATCAGAAAATGGCGTCAAGATTTATCCAGATTCAGTCAAGGTCAAAATCGCATTGGATGATGGATCCGTTATAGGGTTTTCAGCCGACGAGTATTTAAAATCACATAAAACCAGGGAAATAGGGAATCCGAATATATCCGAAAAAGAAGCTAAGGACAAAATCAACAATAATGTAAAAATAATGGAAGAAGGAAAGGCGTTAATCATCAATGATATCGGTGAAGAAGTTCTTTGTTATGAATTTCTCGGTACGATTAAAGATGATACCTACCGTATTTTCATTAATGCAGATACCGGTCAAGAAGAAAAGGTGGAAAAATTAAAGAACTCCGAACCGATATACGAGAATATAATTTAATTTTAAAAAATGAATCATTAGTTGTAGGGAAATGTGCTTGGTCACTTTCCCTTTTTCTTATTTCATGACATAATAATTTAAAAGATAATTGGATTATATCGGAAAAATAGTAGGTAATATTATGCGGTTTTATTCCGATCAAAAAGGACGTGGACGACGATGGTTAAAATTGGTGATATATTAATGCTCGAACCGAAATACTCACAACAGAAGGAAAAGTTCAATTGTATGGTTGTCGAAATGGGACCGGGTTGTGTATATACCGACTTTCCCATCAATGTAGGGACTGAAAAAATAGCATTTCTCATGGATGGGACGAAGTTCAAAGTCACATTTTCCAATGAAGGGCAGGCTGTTTATGTATTCGATTCAGAAGTGCTTGGAAAAGTGAAAGGTAGAATACCCATGATGCAATTATTGCTGCCCGAAGCAGAAACGTTTGTGAAAATCCAAAGGAGGCAATACGTGCGCCTGGATGTAACCTTGGATACAGCCATTCATCCAGAACATACCGAGTTTACCCCTTTTCGCGCATTAACGGAGGATATCAGTGCAGGCGGAGATTCAATAAGGCTTTTAAAAGGAACTAATATTCAATCGGTTTCGCAATTATACCTGTGGATGGCGCTTACGTTAAAATAAGGTGAGATTCATTATCTAAGGCTAAAAAGTAAAGTCATTCGCATTGATCCTGCTAAAAATGATGTACAGACAGTAATGAGATTTATATTTGAAAAACAGGTGGATTTAAAGAAAAAAGGCTTGTATGTTTAACATGATTGAATGAAAAACAGCGATTCCATCCATACTGCTAATATAAACGGATGGAGGGTGCGGCTTATGAAAACATTTGAAAGACTATTAATTAAAGTGATCGTCATCCAATTGGCCTGCTTATTTTTTTTCCAGTTCCTTTTGAGCAGGGAGGATCAAATCTTTGATTTGACCAAGCTCTCGAGGTATGAAGGTGTCACCAGCAATAATTATACGAAAATCATTGAAACATTCAATGGGACCCAAAAGTAAAGCGGTGATCCGCTTTTTTTGTATGAAGATTTTCAGGTAAAGGATAACTTTTGATGGCTGTAGCGATCAAGAAAAGAACAAAGGTTATTTTGAAAGTACACATCCCTTTTATTAATGATTTTCCCGCTAGTTGTGATAAAATGAAAGGGTACTAAATAATCAGCATGATTGTAGGATTCTTGGGAGGATTTATGGAAAAAAAATTATCAGTCGCAATCGATGGACCAGCTGCTGCTGGAAAAAGCACGGTTGCTAAAATTGTTGCAGAAAAGTTCAATTACATATATGTGGATACAGGTGCAATGTATAGGGCCCTTACCTATAAGGCCCTTAATCAAAAGATTCGCCTGGATGATGAACAAGCATTATCAGAAGTTCTCATCAATACGGAAATCGAATTAAGACCAAGTGAAAACGGACAGTTGGTGTTCTTGGATAATGAGGACGTGACAGCCCAGATCAGGAACAATGAAGTGACTGGTTCCGTTTCGGAAGTTGCAAAGCACCGGAGCATCCGGGAAGAATTGGTTCGCAGGCAGCAAATCTTTGGTGAAAATGGCGGTGTCGTCATGGATGGCAGGGACATCGGTACGCATGTTTTGCCAAACGCCGAAGTAAAGGTATTTCTAATCGCTTCTGTGGATGAAAGGGCACAGCGGAGGCATCAGGAAAATATATCGAAAGGTTTTCCATCAGATATCGAAAAATTAAGGAAAGAAATCGCAACACGGGACAAGCTGGACTCCGAGCGCGAGGTATCGCCACTGAAAAAGGCAGCGGATGCTATCGAAATCGATACGACTTCATTATCGATTCAGGAAGTTGCAGAAAGTATCATGTCTTTAATAGAAGAGAGGAAAAGATGACATTGGATTTTTACACATTTGCCAAGAACGTCGTAAAAGGCATTTTAATGCCTTCGTTTAGGGTTAAAGCGCTCGGAAAGGAACATATCCCTAAAGAGGGCGGAGTATTGATCTGTGCCAATCACATTGATAATTTGGATCCGCCCATAGTTGGCATGACATCTCCAAGGGATATCCATTTCATGGCGAAAGAAGAGTTGTTTCAAGCACCTATTTTAAAGGGTATATTACCCAGAGTAAATGCATTTCCCGTGAAGCGGGGCAATAGCGATCGGGAATCCCTTAGAAAAGGTTTGAAGCTTTTGAAGGAAGGCAAGGCGATTGGTCTGTTTCCCGAGGGAACCAGAAGTAAAACTGGTGAATTGGGAGAAGGTTTGGCGGGGGCTGGATTTTTCGCGTTGCGGTCTGATGCCGTTATCATACCGTGTGCAATCATCGGCCCGTATAAATTTTTGCGTCCGTTGAAAGTCGTTTACGGTCCTCCAATAAATTTTACCGAATATCGCGAACAGAAAATATCAGCCGATGAAGCTACAAAAATCATCATGGACCATATTCGGAAATTGATTTCCGAGCATAAATAGTCCTTCATACTTGACAATTTTCTGTTTTTGTTAGAATTTATAAAATAAGGGTATTGTTCCTTATTGCAGATGAAAAGGAATATAACTTTATTACTCTAAAAAAACTGTTTTTATCTTTATTAGGAAAGTGTTTTTATTGAACCACTTAAATAAAATATGTGGCCGATGAAGAGGAAATTTGCTGATCAGTCATGGGTTAAGGAGGAGTTAGTAATGACAGAAGATATGAACCAGGTAGAAGTGAACAATTACAAAGTAGGGGATCAAGTTAAAGCAACCGTTTCAAAGGTAGAAGAAAAACAGGTCATTGTCGATGTGGAAAACAGCAAGACGGATGGAATCATACCCATCAGTGAGCTTTCAAGCCTGCATGTCGAAAAGGCGTCAGATGCCGTTGCGGAAGGTGATGCATTGGAGCTGGAAGTCATTAAAGTCGAAGAAGAAGCTCTTATTCTATCAAAACGTAAAATTGACGCTTTAAAAGCATGGGATGACCTGGAATTGAAATTTGAAAATGGAGACGTATTTGAGGCAGAAGTTAAAGATGTCGTCAAAGGCGGGCTTGTTGTAGATCTAGGCGTACGTGGTTTTGTTCCAGCTTCTCTAGTAGAAGACTATTTCGTTGAAGACTTTTCTGATTACAAAAACAAAACTTTAACATTCAAGATCGTTGAGCTTGAGAAAGACAAGAATCGCTTAATCCTCTCACATCGGGCAGTGGTCCAAGACCAAAAGGAAAAGCAAAAAGCAAACGTTTTGGATAAGATTGATAGCGGGCAAGTGCTTGAGGGAGTGGTCCAAAGGATTACCGATTTTGGTGCATTCGTGGATATTGGAGGCGTAGACGGCCTTGTCCACATTTCCCAGCTTTCCCATCAGCATGTCGACAAGGCATCCGATGTCGTTTCCGAAGGGGATAAGGTGCAGGTGAAAGTACTATCCATCGATCGTGATAATGAAAGGATTTCACTTTCCATTAAGGATACCCTTCCGGGACCTTGGGCAGGCATTGCAGAAAAAGCGGCCAAAGGCTCTACACTGGAAGGTATCGTCAAGCGCCTTGTTTCTTTCGGTGCATTCGTGGAGATTTTTCCAGGGGTTGAAGGGCTTGTCCATATTTCACAGATTTCGCACAAGCATATTGCCACACCGCAAGAAGTACTTAAAGAAGGCCAGTCTGTCAAAGTGAAAGTGCTGGAAGTCAATGAAACGGATCAACGTCTATCATTGAGCATTAAGGAACTTGAAGAACCTCAATCCAATTACAACACATCAGATTATGAGCTCCCAGAAGAATCGAAGGGCTTTCAGCTAGGTGAAATGATCGGTGATCAATTGAAAAAACTAAAATAAGATAATAATGGTGATGGCCTTGGAGAGAAAACAACGAAAATTAGATCATATAGAATTTGCACTAAAGACAGGACAGCAGCATAAAACCGGGCTAGAAGATATTTCGTTTATTCACCAAAGCTTACCAGGTATTTCCTTGAATAATGTGAAACTCACAGCAGAAGTTGGCGAACTTGAATTAAGTTCGCCAATTTTTATAAATGCCATGACCGGAGGCGGAGGCCCTGAAACCGAGAAATTGAATGGTGACCTAGCCATTGCAGCACGGGAAACGGGAATCGCCATGGCGGTAGGATCGCAAATGGCAGCCATCAAGGATTCTGGCCAGCAAGCTTCTTTTAAAGTTGTAAGGAAGGAAAATCCTGATGGTGTGTTGATTGGTAATCTCGGTGGTGAAGCAACAGTCGAACAGGCTAAGCGGGCAAGCGAAATGATCGGGGCCAATGCCCTTCAGATTCATATTAACGTCATCCAGGAATTGACGATGCCTGAAGGGGACAGGGATTTTGCGGGCACCCTTTCGAGAATAGAAAAAATCAACAGAACGATCGGAATTCCTGTCATCGTAAAAGAGGTTGGATTTGGGATGAGTATGGAAACGGTGCGGCAATTACATTCCGTGGGTGTTTCGATCATTGATGTAGGCGGGTTTGGCGGAACGAATTTTGCTAAAATCGAGAACGAAAGACGAGCAAAAATACTCGGATATTTTAATGAATGGGGCATACCGACAGCCGCTTCGATTGTCGAAGCAGTTAATGTTTCACCACAGCTTTCAGTCATTGGGTCGGGTGGCATTCAAAGCCCTTTGGAAATTACAAAAAGCTTGGCATTAGGAGCGAAAGGAGTCGGATTGGCCGGACATTTCCTCAAGATCTATAAAGAGTTGGGCTTGGAACAATTGATTAAAGAAATACATTACATACATGAAGATTTGAAGGTCATCATGACTGCACTCGGGTGCGGTAATATCCCAGAATTAAGGAAATCGAAATTAGTCATCAAAGGAAATACCTATCATTGGTTATCTCAAAGAGGCATTGATTGTTCGGCGTATGCTAAATGAATGACCACAAAAGGAAGCATCTCAATTGAAACGAATTGAGATGCTTCTTTTTATTCAGGGACAGACTTAACTATTCCTTTTTCGTGCCTCTTCAGGGCCTTCCATTCTTGTTGCTCCTTTATGATCCAGTGATTGGTCCCTGTCGGACTCCACCCGTTTACTTTCTTTCAATTTCTTCTCTTGCCGATCTTTTCCCATGTTCACACCTCCTTTTAATTGATAGGGGGAAGGTTTTCCTCATTAAATGCCGTGCTTTATGTTTATACTTTGAATAAACAAGCCATAATGTTCCTAAAAGGGGGGACGTTGCATGGATGGAATTATATTTTATTGGATTTCATGGATAGTTTGGGTCATTGTCATGTTTTTTATTCCGAAAACGGTTCCCTTTCGTTTTGATTTTCTTTTTCATCTATTAGCCGTTATGATATTAGCGGGCTATAAACTGGAGGTTCCATTGGTTTCCGTTCATTTGAGCGGTCCGTACCTTTTCTTTATACTGTGTGTATATATTAGGAAGAAATCAATCATCAAGATGATGGAACTGATCAGCGGAAGTCTTATTATCACTCTCGCTTATGCCAGTTTTCAACTATTTTCTTTGCTTGATCCGATATGGCTCATCATGAAGCCCTCTTATCTTTTGTGTATTTTCCTGAATTATCTTATCCTATTACTTTTTAAAAATTGGAAATATCGATTGTTCGTCCTTTTAATTGGGATGATGATGGGAGATATCATATATTCTGGATTACTTGCTTACCACTCTTTACCTTATGTGGCCCTTGCTTACCCATGGCATGATGATGCAGTTCTGGTATTGGGCGCAAACATACTGTGGAGAATGTTGGAAATGGTTGGCCAATACATTTATTTAATATCCCAATCGAGATTTTTATCAAAACAAGGAAAAGAGAATTTTAATCAATGAAGTGTATGGTGAAAAATGGTATGGGGTATTAGCCGCTTTATCAAAAGGTAGAAGTATAAATGGAACCAATTGGAATTGGAAGGCTTTTATTCATACAATCATTGTTGATTGGCGAGAAATTTGTTACTATAGGATAGTTAGAGGTCTGTAGATAAATCGTAAAATGCTCTAAACAATTAAAAAGGAAGCCGTATGTCGAAGCTTTCTTCATTTTTTTGGGCTGTTTATAATCAAGTTTGAGCATGCAGGGGTTCGGCTTCACGTCACTTTAGGAACCGGGGCGTCAAGTGGACAAACTGCCCGTGAATTCTTGATGAGTTTTACTGAACATCAGTTAGGATTTTCTTACTGATAAAAGATTCCTTTAAATGATGATGGATACAGCCTTTTCCTTTAAAAGGAAATGATGAAAATCAATAATGCAAAGCAACCGTAATAAATGCATTCATGAATTTCGTGACTTTGACAGAGATATAGTAGCAGAAAGGGTGAATAGCAATGCCAAAACCGGTAATTGCGATAGTCGGTCGTCCGAACGTGGGAAAATCGACAATCTTTAATAGAATAGTTGGAGAACGGGTTTCGATTGTCGAAGACGTTCCTGGAGTAACTCGGGACAGGATTTATAGTTCTGGTGAATGGTTGACACATGATTTTAACATAATTGATACTGGTGGAATTGATATCGGTGACGAGCCGTTCCTGGAACAAATTCGCCAGCAGGCTGAAATTGCCATCGACGAAGCTGATGTGATAATTTTTATGACGAATGGTCGTGAAGGGGTAACGGCTGCTGATGAAGAAGTAGCTAAGATACTCTATAAATCGAGAAAGCCAGTTGTTCTTGCAGTAAATAAAGTCGATAACCCGGAAATGAAAGATCAAATTTATGATTTCTATGCGTTAGGTTTTGGGGATCCATTCCCGATCTCCGGGTCTCATGGACTTGGTCTTGGTGACCTTCTGGATGAAGCGGCCAAACATTTCCCTAATTTCAGCGGCCAGGATTATGCTGATGATGTCATTAAATTCAGTTTGATTGGAAGACCGAACGTAGGTAAGTCATCTCTGGTCAATGCATTGTTAGGTGAAGAACGTGTCATTGTAAGTGATATTGAAGGTACGACTCGCGACGCGATTGACTCTCCTTATAAATATAATGGCAAAGAATATGTCATTATTGATACAGCAGGGATGCGGAAAAAAGGTAAAGTGTATGAAAGCACGGAAAAATATAGCGTACTTCGTGCATTAAGGGCAATTGAGCGTTCAGACGTTGTTCTTGTGGTCCTGAACGCTGAAGAAGGTATTCGTGAGCAGGATAAAAAAATTGCCGGATATGCCCATGAAGCGGGTAGGGCGGTCATCATCGTCGTCAATAAGTGGGATGCCATCGAGAAAGATGAAAAAACGATGAAGGATTTTGAAGAAAATATCCGTGCCCATTTCCTATTCTTAGATTATGCGCCAATCATTTATCTTTCTGCTTTAACGAAAAAACGGACACATACATTAATACCGGTCATTGATCAGGCTAGTGAGAATCATGCTATCCGGGTTCAAACAAATGTCTTGAATGAAGTGGTCATGGATGCCGTTGCGATGAATCCGACACCGACTCACAATGGCAACCGTTTGAAAATTTATTATACGACTCAGGTAGCGATCAAGCCGCCAACTTTCGTTGTATTCGTTAACGATCCGGAGTTACTGCATTTTTCATATGAGAGATTTTTAGAAAATCGAATTAGGGATGCCTTTGGTTTTGAAGGAACACCAATACGAATTTTTGGACGCCAGAGAAAATAGTAAAGGTGGTTATATCATGGTGAAAGATAAAGAAAGTATCGCAGTGATTGGAGCTGGGAGCTGGGGAACTGCTTTAGCGCTCGTAATCGCCGATAATCAGCATGAAGTGAGATTGTGGGGACATAATCAGAAACAAATCAATGAAATAAATCAAAATCATACGAATGAAAAATACTTGCCTGGGATTGAATTGCCTTTGGGGATTAAAGGTTATTCTTCCCTTAAGGAAGCGTTGGCCGGGATTGAAATAATTATTTTGGCTGTGCCGACCAAAGCCTACAGGGAAGTGCTTGGTCAGATAAAAGAGGCTCATGATAAACCATTGACAATCGTTCATGTGAGTAAGGGAATTGAACCTGATTCACTGCTTCGTATATCAGAAATGATTGAAGAAGTGTCTTCGGCTGAATGGCTTAAGGATATAGTGGTTCTTTCAGGACCGAGCCATGCAGAGGAAGTAAGTCTGCGTCACCCGACAACAGTTGCCGTTTCTTCAAAGAATATGAAGGCTGCCGAAAGGGTTCAGGACATCTTTATCAATAATAATTTCCGTGTATATACAAATCCGGACATGGTTGGTGTTGAAATCGGAGGGGCATTGAAGAACATCATTGCTTTGGCCGCCGGCATTACGGATGGTTTAGGCTATGGGGATAATGCCAAGGCTGCATTAATGACACGAGGATTGGCTGAAATATCCCGTCTAGGGGTGGCCATGGGGGCTAACCCACTAACGTTTTCAGGTTTAGCTGGGATTGGCGACTTGATCGTCACTTGTACAAGCGTTCATTCCCGTAATTGGAGAGCTGGGAATATGCTTGGTAAAGGGCAAAAGCTTGAAGAAGTTTTGGAAAACATGGGTATGGTCGTTGAAGGTGTCAGAACCACTAAAGCTGCCTATCAACTAGCCAAAAAGTACGAAGTGAACATGCCGATCACAGAAGCTTTGTACGATGTTTTATTCAATGGGGAAGAAGTGAAAAAGGCTGTTGACCTTTTGATGAATCGTTCAAAAACGAATGAGATGGAAGAACTTTACAACATATTGGATAGCAGGCAGCAGGATTAACCTCCAATTTGTTGATTTTCGTAAAAGAATTTCATTAAATTAGGCATTTGATGATGCGCCTTGCCGTGTATCAGCATACAATGCAACGAAAGTAAACTAGTAATTTGACCACGGCACGGGGGATTTAGTCAAATGAGCAGAAGATATTCAGATATCTTCTGCTTTTTTTTATGGTCAAAAAATCATCTGTTCTCTGTGGATTTATGCAATAGTGAATGGTTTATTCAGTATTGCATAAATCATTCTACATATTTCCTTGTTTTTAGTTAAAAATCGACTATTTTTTTTGGTATGAAAATTGCGAAGTGTAATATGACCAAAGAATTATAAGGGAGGCCAGAAAAGTTGGTTTACTTTTCTCGCTAAAAAAGGAAGGGGAATGATACATGCAAACAGGAAAACTGAAAAGGTCCTTAAACTTATGGCATATCGTATTGCTTGGTGTTGGATATATGACGCCGATGGTTGTTTTTGATACATTCGGGATAGTTTCCGAAAAAACAGGGGGGCATGTGCCAACCGCATATGTCATTGCTCTTTCAGCGATGTTGTTTACTGCATCCAGTTATGGAAAAATGGTGAAAATCTATCCACAGGCAGGTTCATCCTATACTTACACACAAAAAACGATTAATCCACATTTAGGCTTCCTTGTCGGGTGGTCTTCGTTACTTGATTATTTATTTTTACCGATGGTGAACGGCATTTTAACAAAAATATACTTAACTGCTCTTTTTCCGGAAGTATACCCGTGGATATGGGTGGTGGCATTTGTCCTTTTAATGACAGTCATTAACTTATTCAATGTTAATTTTGCAGCCAACTTTAATAGCTTCCTTGTTTTTTTTCAAATGTTGGTCATCGTTATTTTTGTGGCACTTGTCGTTAAAGGAGTCATGAGTGGAGAAGGCAATGGAGAGGTCTTGTCGGTTCAGCCATTCTTCGGGCCACATTTGGAAATGTCGACACTCATATCTGGTGCTACAATCCTTTGTTTTTCATTCTTGGGGTTTGACGCAGTCACTACTTTATCGGAAGAAACATCGAATCCATCCAAAACGGTTCCCCGGGCCATCTTTTTGACTGCCCTTATCGGAGGGGGGTTATTTGTGACTGCATCATTCTTTACACAGTTATTTTTCCCGGATGTTTCCCGTTTTAGCGATCCTGAAGCAGCTTCTCCGGAAATTGCCCTTTTCGTTGGCGGGAAGTTATTTCAGGCTTTCTTTCTTGCAGGAACCTTATGCGGTACCCTTGCCTCCGGTCTTGCATCTCATGCTAGTGTTTCTAGGTTGCTATATGTCATGGGGCGTGACCAAATGATCCCGAAAAAACTATTTGGGTTTATCCACCCCAAATACAACACGCCATTTTTTAATGTCATATTTGTCGGGTCCATATCAATGGTTGCCTTATTCCTTGATTTGGTTACGGCCGCTTCCCTCATAAACTTTGGGGCTTTAATCGCTTTTACCTTCGTGAATATTTGCGTAATCGTCCACGCAATAAGAAACAAAAGCTTCAGAACGATTAAAGGATTTCTTTCAACTATTCTTTCCCCGGTATTAGGCGCGGCTTCGGTCTTCATCCTTTGGCTTAATCTCGAGATGAGTTCATTAATTTTAGGAATTGTCTGGGCGGTAATTGGGATTGGCTATCTTCTGTATCGGACAAAATGGTTGACGGAATCCCCTCCGCTATTCCATTTTGAAAAAGCACAGTGAATCTATTGTATTCATGAAACAAGGGTGGTTGTTATATGGCTGATGAAAAAATGAAGAGGACGTTAATGCCCATGCCTGTTGTTCTAATTTCGTTCATGGCGTCAGCGACTTGTGTTCAGCATTTATGAGCAAGAATATGTCACTTGGTATGGTTCGGGGAGCCTGCTGGCTCGCTTTTATGGTGATGCTTTTCACAGCGTACAGTTATGGAAAAATCATTCCTTCGGCAGGTTTGGTATATGCGTACATCTGCCGGTTTTCTTGTAGGTAAGTCGATACTGATGGATTAATCATTCATTCGAATGGTCAATTAATTGTTGTTCCGCATTTTCTTTACAGGATTACTTCCGTACCGGCTTATGCATGGGTGTTGAATTTACTGATTATTGTGACGTTTATCAATCTCATGGGGATGAAAATGGCTACGAAAGCAATTGCTATACTAACGATAGTCGCCTTGCTATTCATGGTCATATTCATCGTTTAATCCATCTGTGATATTACATATGGGGAACAAGGAAAAGTGTCGCTAGCAGAAGTTTTGAAAGCAAATACCATTAAGTTCTTATAGTGTTTTTAAAACTTTGCAAACAGGTATGGAACCGTAATGACGGTATTGTGGAAGCTGCCCTATCTTTATAAAAAGCCTAGGGCGAGGACGACCATCCTCGAATCATAACAAGCAGGGGTTTGAAAAAGGCTAAGAAAAGGTGAGCGGTCCTTTATAAAATAAGTCTAAGGTGCATACCATATTTTTAGGTCAAAAGGGTCCGTTAAAGGACCCTTTTGCTGTGAAAAGAATAAAGGTAAATGATGGATATTGAGTAATGGTGCATGTTATTTTTTATCTTACAATTCAGAATTGTGATAAAATGTAGGTTAGGTTACAAAAGGAGAGTGAAAATGTGTTATCTATTCCGGATGATAAAATAAGACCATTCATAACTATAACAATTGATCAGCCTACATTTTCAGACCAAAAAATTCATGAGATACAAGAACCTTTCTTCTTTCTTATGAAGGAAAATCAAGTGTTTGCGTATATCCGCATGGATGACCTCCCGTTAAATGAAAAAATAACGACAGTCGATCAGCTTTTACAGTATGCTTTTTCGATTGATAATGTCTGTAAATTGCACCCTAACATATCCTTGCCGCTTCTGTTTCAAATTATCGG
Source organism: Bacillus sp. B4EP4a (assembly GCF_006680105.1). Lineage (NCBI taxonomy): Bacteria > Bacillati > Bacillota > Bacilli > Caryophanales > Bacillaceae > Bacillus > Bacillus sp. B4EP4a. The sequence continues at coordinate 229,568 of NZ_VHIK01000022.1, read as the reverse complement.
TGAACCTATCGTGCTGATTAAAACGGATGAAGGCCTGCTAACCGGTTATGTAAAAAGGGAAGATGTATTAGCTGAATTATTCAAGCAGGACAGCAAACAAAATTTAGACCTGCTAAATGTGATTTTAACCTCCATTCCTATGGGGATTTTTGTGGCTGATAAAGAAAAAAATATCGTGAACTTTAATGAATCAGGCTTGAAGATGATAAAAAAGCCTTCTGATCAAGTCCTTAATGAACCTGCTGCGAACATCTTCAATAAGCAGCATATACATAGCGTGTTTGCCAGCGGGAGCAGTATTCTGAATCAGCTGGAGATTACTGATGTCATGAGTGTGCTTGTCGACTATAGCCCAATTCTGAACCATGAAAAGGAAGTCGAAGGCCTGATCATCATCGTTCAGGATTTACCGATGGTTGAGGAAATGGCCATGGAAATAGAATTGATAAAAAGCTCGAATAAAGACTTGAATGCCATTTTGGCGAATATCTATGATGAAATACTTGTAGTCAATCAAAAAGGAGAGCTGCTGCGCTATAGTGACAGCATCATCTCAGGATTCTGGGGGAAGAACTTAAAAGATTATATTGGGAAGAATCTCTTGCAATTAGAAGATGAAGGGATTTTTAATCCTTCGGTCACCCGGTTAGTCCTTGACCAAAAAAAGAAAGTATCGATTGTCCAGGATACGAAAATGAATAAGAAAGTCCTATCCGTGGGCACCCCTGTGTTCAATGAAAAAGGCGATATAGATCGAATAGTCATTGCATCAAGGGATATAACGGAAACGACCCAATTGAAATCGGAATTAAATGAAATGAGGAAAGAACTGGACTCTTTCAAAAAACAAGATCAATTTTATAAAGAGTTGGTTTTTGCAAGTCCTAAAATGGAGCAGATAATCAGCCAAGTCAAGAAAATCGCTCATTTTTCATCTACTGTATTAATCAATGGGGAGTCGGGAGTAGGTAAAGAAGTGATAGCCGAAGCCATCCATAAAATGGGCAGGCGATCTAAACAGCCTTTCCTGAAGATAAATTGCGGGGCGATTCCGGAAAACCTCCTCGAAAGTGAATTGTTTGGTTATACGAAGGGTTCCTTTACAGGAGCGGATAAAAATGGGAAGGTAGGATACTTTCAACAGGCCAATAAAGGTGTTTTATTCCTTGATGAAGTGGGTGACATGCCAATACATCTGCAAGTCAAACTGCTGCGGGTCCTCCAGGAACAGGAAGTGATTCCGATTGGCAGCACTACGCCCATTTCCATTGATGTTCAAATTGTTGCAGCCACGAATAAGAGTCTGGAAAAAATGGTCGAGAAGGGCACGTTCAGAGAAGATTTATTCTATCGATTGAACGTCATACCCATACATGTGCCCCCTTTAAGGGAGAGGCCGGAGGATATACCACCGCTAGCCTTTCATTTCCTACAAAAACTGAATGAAAGGTATCAGCGGAATTACCACTTTTCCCCCGATGCATTAAATATACTGGAAGTCTATACCTGGCCGGGGAACATTCGTGAGTTGCAGAACATGATAGAAAGATTGGTTGTTTCTGCAGATGAAGAGATGATCGATGCTGACTTCATTCAAAGGTTCATACCTGTAGGCAGTGACTTTAAACAAACGAAACCCATCATTACGAGAATTCTTCCATTGCAGGAAGCACAGGATCATGTCGAAGAACAATTGATCATGCTTGCCATGAAACAGTATAAAACCACGACCAAAGCGGCTAAAGCGCTCGGGATAAGTCAATCGTCAGTGAGCAGGAAGTATCAAAAAGTGTTAGCTGAACAGAGTAAGAAAATCGAAAACAATGCATTTTGAATAAAAGCCGTTGCCGAGTGATGAAAATCACTTGGCAACGGCTTTTATTTTTATTGACGGCATTAGGGAAGCTATTAATGATTTTTCAAGATGATTATGCAAAGTGAAATAACACTATGCATATTTGCATAGTATCGGAGTGATTTATCAAAAAGAAATGCGATTTTATTGGTTAATTAACTTGGCATGGTTCTTGCTTGATTAATAAGTATAAGAAAAAAGGGAGGTAAGCATCAAAGTTTCATAAAGAAGCAATCTTAATTAACCATCCACTAAAGTTATAAAAAAAAGGAGATTAAAAAAATGTCAATTAACGTAGAAAGTAAAAACACTCAAGCTAACCAATCAGCAACCCAAGATTATATTAAAAAAGTGCTTCAATTAATCGAACAAAAAGAAATTTCAAAAGAAGATGCACAGTGGGTAACGAAAGAAACGGTCGAGAATTTCCGTGACCATGTAAACCCAGGGTTTTTGGAATACCGCAAGACGGTCACTAAAGACACACAATTCGCTTCGGTTGAGTGGTCTGATCAAGATTCCTGTTTTACGGATGTAAATGGAAAAAATTATATTGATTGTTTAGGTGGATTTGGTATTTATAATGTAGGCCACCGTAACCCTAAAGTTGTAAAGGCTGTAACCGATCAATTGCAAAGACAAGCCCTTCATAGCCAGGACTTACTTGATCCATTACGTGCAATGCTTGCCAAGATCCTTGCCGAAATCACGCCGGGAGATTTAAAATACTCGTTCTTTACGAATAGCGGTACCGAGAGCGTGGAGGCTGCGCTTAAGCTGGCCAAAATGTACAGTGACCGACACACGATCATTTCCACGACAAAATCATTTCATGGGAAGAGCCTTGGTTCACTATCGGCAACGGCAAAGGGCATGTTCAGAAAACCGTTCATTCCATTGATCCCAGGTGTGCGTCATGTACCTTTTGGTGATGTGGATATGATGAGAAAAACGTTTGAAAGTTGTGCGTTGGTCGGTGAAGATGTTGCTGCTGTACTATTGGAGCCAATCCAAGGTGAAGGTGGGGTCATCCTTCCTCCGCAAGGTTATTTAAAGCAGGTTCGGGCATTATGTGACGAATATGATGCGTTATTAATATTGGATGAAGTGCAAACTGGAATGGGCCGTACAGGTAAAATGTTCGCTTCCGAGCTATATGATGTTGTTCCGGACATTATTTGTTTAGCGAAAGCATTTGGCGGCGGAGTAATGCCTGCAGGGGCTGTTGTAGCCAATGAGAAAGTGTTTAAAAGCTGGTTCGACAATCCATTCATGCACACTACGACATTTGGCGGAAATCCACTAGCTTGTGCTGCGGCCATTGCTACGATCGACGTACTTTTGGAAGAAAACTTACCGCAGCGTGCTGCAGAAGTTGGTGAATACTTCTTAAATGGGTTAAGGGAAGTGGCTGATGAGCACAAAGATAAGGTTTTGGAGATCCGCGGCCAAGGTTTGATGATTGGTATTGAGTTCCATAAAGATGAAGTGGGTTATGAATTCTCAAAAGCCCTCTTTGATAAAGGCATCTTGGTAGCAGGTACGCTCATAAATTCCAAAACAATAAGGATTGAGCCGTCATTGACTATTAAGTTGGATGAAGTCGATACAGTCATTAAAGCGTTTAAAGAGGTCTTGCCGACGCTTCAATCTTAATTTAAGTAAGAAGAAAAACAGCCTTTGGGCTGTTTTTTTTTGATTGGAGAGGGGGTGTCGGGATTACTTACATATTTTTCGTTTTAGTACTGCACCTCAGAAATTTTTTTTCATGAAAATGAGTCATGAAAACGGGAATTACACAGATTGGACAAGGATTTAATTCCTTTAACGTAATTTGGTATGTTATAATAATTTCTGGAAAAAGGAGTGATGAAGATATGACACCTGCTCTGCAAAAAATGTGGATATCCTTTATAGCTATGGGCTTTATGGTTATCTCTATATTTCTAATCTACTTAAGCCGTTATAAATTAAAAGGTTTTTGGAGAGTCTTGACAGCAATTATCGCATACATACTTATGATTCTAGCCGGCTTGATCATCCTTATCGTTGTTCTTAGCGGGCCAACCACTTGATAGGTGAGGAGAAATGATGAGAAATTTTTTCAAAATATTATGTTTATTATGCATCTCTGTATCATTATCTGGCTGCTTATATCCGGAGAAGCAAAAAATGCAAAACCAACTGCCTTATAAAGAGCAAATACAATCAGTCCAAAGTGCAGTGGATCAATTTCAGAAAGATGAAGGCGGCATACTGCCCATCGTTACAAAAGATGCTGAAACACCGATTTATCAAAAATATGTCATAAAATTTTCTAAGATTTCACCGAGGTATATGGCTGAACCGCCAGACAATGCCTTTGAATCGGGAGGCGTCTTTCAATACATCCTTGTAAATGTTGAAAAGAATCCGACTGTAAAGCTGTTGGATGTCAGGATGGCGCAGAAAATTCAGGATGTTTCCTTGAGATTGACTGCTTATCAGCAAAGCAACGGATACCCGCCATTTAAGGAAAGGTTATCCGATAATGTCTTCACTCTTGATTATGAGAAAATGGGCCTGAAGGAAGCTCCGACGGTCACGAGCCCATTTTCACAAAAAGACTTATATCTTGTAGTCGATGGTCAAGGCAGTATTTTTGTGGATTATACCCCGGATTTACTTGAGGCATTAAAGAAGCATGAGGGGGAAATTAAGCCAGGTGAAGATATCCGGGAACTGCTGGTTCAGAGTTCGGAGTTCGTCCCTGCCTATTCATTGCCATATACAATTGATGGAAAAACAAATAATCCAATATTTCTTACAAAATAGGCATAACCCTTCTTCTGCAAAATATATTGTAGGGGAAGGGTTATTTCTTTTATCTTTATTTCATCTTACTTTTAAAATAACAACCCTTATATAAAATTTCTGGTGGAGGAAGGGATTGAACCAGGGAAATAATTGGAATAAATTTTTAGGACAACATCATAGATATATAATGTCCTAAATAAATGCAAATGGATAAACGAAATCCCAAAACTCTAATTCGGGAGGGGATACCTTGGAAAAGGTAGATATTTTTAAAGATATAGCTGAACGGACCGGTGGCGATATATACTTGGGGGTGGTCGGTGCCGTCAGGACTGGGAAATCCACATTTATTAAAAAATTCATGGAGCTAGTTGTCATTCCGAATATTCCGTCAGAGGCGGACCGTGCCAGGGCACAGGATGAATTGCCTCAAAGTGCAGCCGGAAAGACAATCATGACGACGGAACCAAAATTCGTACCGAACCAGGCAGCATCGATTCAAGTAGCTGAAGGCCTCGACGTGAACATCCGTTTAGTCGATTGTGTCGGTTATACAATTCCCGGGGCTAAAGGATATGAAGATGAAAATGGTCCCCGCATGATTCACACGCCTTGGTATGAAGAACCGATTCCGTTCAATGAAGCGGCTGAGATCGGTACTCGCAAAGTAATTCAGGATCATTCCACATTAGGCGTAGTCGTTACGACAGATGGATCGATAGGAGAAATTCCGCGAAGTGATTATTTAGAGGCCGAGGAAAGGGTTGTCGAAGAATTGAAGGAGGTTGGCAAGCCATTTATCATGATTGTCAATTCCGTTCAGCCCCACCACCCGAATACGGTAGCACTGAAGGAATCCCTGCAGGAAAAGTATGATATCCCTGTATTGGCCATGAGTGTCGAAGGAATGCGGGAATCGGATGTTTATAGTGTACTGCGCGAGGCCCTGTACGAATTTCCTGTTCTTGAGGTCAATGTTAATCTCCCGAGCTGGGTAATGGTTCTGCGCGAGGATCATTGGTTGAGGGAAAGTTACCAGGACGCGGTCAAAGAGACCGTCAAGGACATTAAACGCCTGAGGGATGTAGATCGTGTAGTCGGTCATTTCAATGAATTCGAGTTCATTGACCGTGCCGCGCTTGCAGGCATTGAGATGGGGCAGGGTGTTGCAGAAATAGACCTATACGCCCCTGATGAACTCTATGATGATATCCTGAAGGAAATTGTCGGTGTAGAGATCCGGGGCAAGGATCATCTGTTATCATTGATGCAGGACTTTGCGTACGCTAAAGCAGAATATGATCAGGTGGCCGATGCATTAAGAATGGTCAAACAAACTGGATATGGTGTTGCAGCCCCATCCCTTAATGATATGAGTCTTGATGAACCGGAAATCATCCGTCAGGGAGCCAGGTTCGGGGTTAGGTTAAAAGCCGTAGCTCCTTCCATCCATATGATCAAGGTCGATGTCGAATCCGAATTCTCGCCAATCATCGGTACGGAAAAGCAAAGTGAGGAATTAGTCCGGTATCTGATGCAGGATTTCGAAGACAATCCACTTTCCATTTGGAACTCCGATATTTTTGGCAGAAGCCTAAGTTCCTACGTAAGGGAAGGCATACAAGTGAAATTAGCGATGATGCCAGACAATGCGCGCTATAAATTGAAAGAAACACTGGAGAGGATTATTAATGAGGGCAGTGGGGGATTGATTGCCATCATATTATAGAAAACGTTTAAAAGCTGGACCAACTCCATTTATGGATTGGTCTTTTTGCATGGGATGAACGGCAGGATCGCAGGGAAAATATCATTTATGAATGCTAATATTTGAAATGATCTGCTGTTTTTTAGTATAATCTTGAAAAAACCCTGTGGTTAAGCGATTTTCAGCAATATAATAAGTTTAATTTCTATAAAAAAGGGAAATGATGAATAGCGAAAGACAAAATTTATAATATATACAATTATTAATGAAAAGATTCCCATTATTTTTTGAATTCCCTTGCTAAGCTAATAGGATTTGTGATAATCTACATACAGAAAACGCGTTATAACAGCGATTTCAACCTATTTATAAATTTCCGGATGAATTATTTGGAAATTAATCGGGCTTGGTAATCCATGATTGTCAGGGAATGAAAATTTTTTGACCGAAACTAATATCAAATCACTATTATAGTGTTGTAATAATGATTTTTTATAAAGATCCCTTTTGGGAGGAGGTGAATGGCATGAACAAAACAGAATTAATTAATGAAGTTGTTACAGCAACTGAAATTTCTAAGAAAGACGCTACAAAAGCTGTTGATGCTGTTTTTGATACAATCTTAGAAGCTCTAAAAAACGGTGATAAAGTCCAATTGATAGGTTTTGGTAACTTTGAAGTTCGTGAACGTGCGGCTCGTAAAGGCCGTAACCCACAAACTGGTGACGAAATCGAAATTGCAGCTAGCAAAGTGCCAGCTTTCAAACCCGGTAAAGCGCTGAAAGATGCAGTGAAGTAATTCTACCATTACATACGGGTGCTTAACCGAAAAGGGCCGCGTGAAAACGCGGTCCTTTTTTTGCTTCTTAATTTCCATCTGTGATAATATAAAAGACAGTGAATATTTTCGAAACGCTGCAGATGGTAAATCCGTCACAAGGAAATGACCATCCGAATACCGCTTCCGGCGAAACTGCCTTTAAATGGCGCCAATGTATGGGGGAAGAGTCGCTTTAATAATTGCAATTATGGATATCCGGGTGCAACGCCTTGGATTTTTTATCTGAATACATAATATTATTGATTTTTTAGGAGGTACAAAAAATGGCTAATGTTGATCATGCCAAATTAGAAGAAGCAGTTAAAATGCTTCTTGAGGCTGTAGGGGAAGACCCAACGAGGGAAGGACTGCTGGATACTCCTAGCCGTGTAGCCAGAATGTATGAAGAAATTTTTTCTGGACTTAATCAAGATCCAAAGGAATATTTCGATACTGTTTTTGGGGAGGACCATGAAGAACTCGTACTTGTAAAGGATATTCCGTTTTACTCAGTATGTGAACATCATTTAGTCCCTTTTTACGGGAAAGCCCATGTAGCATATATACCGAAAAACGGAAAAGTGACTGGCTTAAGTAAATTGGCACGGGCGGTTGAGGCTGTATCGAAGCGTCCGCAACTTCAAGAGCGCATCACTTCTACAGTTGCTGACTCGATAATGGAAAAGCTCGAGCCTCATGGTGTAATGGTTGTAGTAGAGGCTGAACATATGTGCATGACCATGCGCGGTGTAAAAAAACCCGGATCTAAAACAGTGACTTCAGCTGTAAGGGGAACGTTTGCGAAGGATCACCGTACTAGAGCTGAAGTGCTGGCATTCATTAAAGACTAAGGACATGGGGGCAGGAAAAAATGAATGAAAAAAAGATTCTGAATGATTTTGTCGTAATCAAAGCCATTGAGGATAGTGTGAATGTCATCGGGTTGACAAGGGGAACGGACACCAAGTTTCATCACTCCGAAAAACTTGACTCAGGAGAGGTGATGATTGCACAATTCACGGAACATACCTCGGCAATTAAAATCAGGGGCCATGCAAAGGTCTATACTCCATTCGGAGAGATAGAAAGTGATTCCAAAAAGAATTCTCCTGACAAATGATAGCTTCTCATTGCTTGGTTAATTAGTAAATCAATCATCTGATTATCGGGTTTAACAAGCTGTAAATTTCCCGCATCCATTTTTTGAAGGGCAAAAGACGATGGTTTCCTTATTTTTGGAAGTTTCATTTTATAAACGTTGACCATTTCATCTGATTGTTTTTATGGTATAATAATGTGTATTTTACACAGACAGAAACCAATATGTATAAAAAAAATTATCTTTCGGGGATGCAAGGGTGATCTCAATTGTTAAACATTACGGACGACATAAGGCAATTAAAACGATTAATAGAAACGAAAGCTCAACATCCATATTTATTGAAGTATATACAAAAGCCAAGCTTGGACGAAGATAAACTGATATTGCTTTGGGGATTGTTTAACGATTTGGACGTTACAAGCGAAAAACGGAATCAATATATCAGTTCAACCATGTTAGTGCAAATAGCTCTGGATACCCATGAAATCGTCTCGAATTCGGGTGAAGGAATCGAGTCGCCCGAGGTATTGAAAAATCGTCAATTACAAGTGCTTGCCGGAGATTACTATAGCGGCTTATATTATCAAGGGCTTGCCAGTGTAGGTAATGTTGATATGATCCGTATACTTTCAAGCGCGATAAAAAAAATAAATGATAATAAAATCATCCTTTACCAACAAGGGTCCATTAATGATGTACCAACGCTTTTAATGACGATAAAAGCGATCGAGGCTTCGCTGATTCATAAACTGGGGGATTATTATAGTGAGCCTGCCTGGATGGAACTATCGGAAGATCTGTTGCTTTTAAAACGGTTGCATGCCGAGAAGTGCAGTTATATGAAGTCGGGTCAATCGATAGTTTTTGATGTCCTAAGGGAAATGACTTTTGATGACTCGATTGGTGGGGAAGTTTCCATAAAAGAAGAACAGGTACGCACCCAATTCGACAAGTGCCTGTGGGATGCAAGGCAATCCGTAGAGCGCTCGATGCGGAAGCTTGCAAAGTTGGATGATGAGCTACTGGAAAGAGTGAAGGCCATCTTGGAACAAACAGAGAGTATAGCAAATTCATATGTGAAAGAAGGGTGAATCATGGAGCAGTCTAAAGAGCAAAAAGTTCATCATGTCTTTGAAAAGATCTACGGAAATTATGACAAGATGAATTCCCTCATCAGCTTTAAACAGCATCTTAAATGGCGGAAGGCTACAATGGCCATCATGAATGTCCCAAAAGGCGCCCATGCACTGGATGTATGCTGTGGAACAGCGGACTGGACCATTGCCCTTGCTAATGAAGTAGGACCAGAAGGAAAGGTTGTTGGTCTGGATTTTAGTAAGAACATGCTGAAAATCGGCGAACAAAAGGTGAATGAACTCAATCTAGATCAAGTTTCCCTAATGCATGGGAATGCAATGGAACTTCCTTTTGAGGATAATAGCTTTGACTATGTCACGATCGGTTTCGGGCTGCGGAATGTCCCTGATTACATGAAAGTGCTTAAAGAGTTAAACCGTGTAGCCAAGCCGGGTGGAATGGTCGTTTGCCTGGATACATCACAGCCAACGATGCTAGGCTTTAAACAGGGCTATTATTTTTATTTCCGTTTCATTATGCCCATGTTCGGCAAATTATTCGCAAAAAGCTATAGTGAATACTCATGGCTGCAGGAATCAGCCCGGGATTTCCCAGGCATGAAAAAGCTTGAAAACATGTTTAAGCAGGCAGGAATGGAAAATGTCAGTTATAAGGCCCATTTCGGTGGGGTAGCAGCAACACATTTCGGGTACAAGCCTTCAAAATAAGCAGAATAGCAATGGACAAAGCTGGGTGGAATGTATGAAATTTAAAATGATGTATTCATTTTTGAATGCAGATTTGCAATTAATAGAAAAAGAACTGGAAGCCGCAATTGAAGCGGATTCCTCGGTTTTAAGGGAAGCTTCCCTGCATTTACTGCAATCCGGTGGAAAACGGATCCGTCCGGTATTCGTCCTATTGGGTGCGAAGTTTGGCAACTATGATATTCATGTCGTAAAGCATGTCGCAGCGACTTTGGAACTCATCCATACGGCCTCCCTTGTACATGATGATGTTGTGGATGATGCGGATTTACGCAGGGGATCGGCTACCATTAAGTCAAAATGGGATAATCGTGTCGCCATGTACACAGGCGACTTCATTTTTGCTCGTGCACTGGAAATGATGGCGGTTATCGAGTCTCCGCTTGCGCATCAAATTCTCGCAGATACTATGGTTGAACTATGTCTTGGGGAAATTGAACAAATAAAAGATAAGTACAATTTCGAACAGAATTGGCGGATTTACTTTAGAAGGATCAAACGGAAAACGGCATTGCTCATTGCATCCAGCTGCCAGTTGGGAGCCATTTCAGCAGGTGTTGAAGAACTGGTTCATCAAAAGCTATTTAAATTCGGATATTATGTCGGTATGTCCTATCAAATCACCGATGATATATTGGATTTTACGGCTTCGGAAGAAGAGCTTGGGAAACCAGCCGGCAGTGATTTGATTCAAGGTAATATCACTTTGCCCGTTTTGATTGCTATGGAAGATCCCAAGTTAAAAAAGCTTATCGAAACAGTTCGGGAAGATACGCCAAAAGACGAAATGTCCCATATAATCAATGCGATAAAAACTTCCGGTGCCATTGAACAGGCAGCGAGGATCAGTGATATGTATTTAGAAAAGGCTTTTACTGAATTGAAAGGCCTTCCTGCCATTAAAGCTAGAAAAACTTTATCGGACATCGCGAAAAATATCGGAAAAAGAAAGTTTTGATAATGGGAGTTGCGAAACTCATCAAACAATGGTAATATTCTAAAAGTATTGCCTTATATAGGCAAATAACAATGATACATATTAGGAGTGACATTCATGGAAAGAACATTTTTAATGGTTAAGCCTGACGGCGTTCAACGCAATCTAATCGGTGAAATCGTTTCCCGTTTTGAAAAGAAAGGCTTCCTTCTTGCAGGAGCAAAATTAATGGTAATTTCTCAAGAATTGGCCGAGCAACATTATGGTGAGCACAAAGAACGTCCTTTCTTTGGCGAATTAGTGGACTTCATTACTTCAGGTCCTGTCTTCGCAATGGTTTGGGAAGGTGAAAACGTAATCGCTACTGCACGTCAAATGATGGGTGCGACTAACCCTAAAGATGCAGCAGCAGCAACAATTCGTGGCGATTTTGCCGTAACTGTCGGCAAAAACATCATTCACGGATCTGATTCAGCTGAAAGCGCTGTACGTGAAATCGGTTTATTCTTCAAAGAAGAAGAAATTGTTGAGTATTCTAAACTTGTAAGCGAGTGGGTTTATTAATTAATACGATCACTCTATAAAAAGCGGGTTCCATCGTCATTATGCGATGGAGCCCGCTTTTTTTGTATTGCTTATTTAGTTTCCCGGCAAGGTTAGTTTAAAGAAAATATGGCACTCTCCGATATATAAAGGGAAGGACCACTTAAAATAATTATGTGCAGGGGAGTCGTAGGAATGCCTCAAGAATATGAAGAGTTTATTCGTAATATCAAAATGTTGACAGGCATTGATTTGGCATTATATAAGGAAGGGCAAATGAAAAGGCGACTAACAACTCTATATGAAAAAAGAGGGTATCATTCATTTCGTGAATACTATAAAGACATTCAAACCAATCCCGGAGTTTTAAATGAATTTTTGGATAGAATGACAATCAATGTTTCCGAATTTTATAGAAATGCGAAAAGATGGGAAGTGTTGGAGCGGAAAATCCTTCCTGGATTATTAGCAAGCAAAAAAAAGTTGAAAATTTGGAGTGCAGCCTGTTCAACTGGCGAGGAACCATATACGATTGCAATGATATTATCCAATCTGGTTCCACTTAGCCAGATAGAGATATTGGCGACGGATCTGGATGAAAATGTATTGGCGCGAGCAAAATTGGGGATGTATCCTGAACGTTCCTTAAATGAAGTACCTGAAGAAATCAAAAGGAAATACTTTGAAAAAAAGGCGGAGTTTTATCGTGTCGATGATGAAATCAAGAGTAGGGTGACATTTAAAAAGCAAAACCTTCTCGATGACCGGTTCGAACTGGGATTCGATTTAATCATTTGCCGCAATGTTTTAATTTATTTCACTGAAGAAGCCAAAAATTTATTATATGAAAAATTCAGTGCATCACTAAAAAGCGGCGGGGTCTTTTTTGTAGGAAGTACAGAGCAAATATTCACCCCAGGAAAATATCAATTTGAAACGGTCGACACATTTTTTTATAAGAAAAAGTAAATACTTTGGATAAAAAGGGACTGATTCTGTACATGAGCATTCAGTCCCTTTTCGTTTGTCGTGTAATAGCAAATCCAGTAGAACTCAAATTTGAAAGATTAAACTATATCGAAAATGTTTAAGTACTTGTAAAATAGAGAGAAAAGTGATTAAATTCAAACAATATGGTTTTTACGTTTTACATATACCCACATTTCATAAAATTGTGGTATATTGATACATATACACTTTAAAGTGCTAAAAGGGGGCTGGAAGATGAGATATTTAACAGCGGGAGAATCACATGGTCCGCAACTGACTACTATCATTGAAGGATTACCGGCAGGAATGCCGATTTCGAATGAGGATATTAATCAAGAATTAGGGCGCCGGCAAAAAGGGCATGGACGTGGAAGAAGGATGCAGATCGAGAAAGATCAGGCATTTATTTCTTCGGGAATCCGACATGGCTACACACTCGGTTCACCGGTTGCTTTGGTGGTTGAGAACGATGACTGGAAGCATTGGACAAAGATTATGGGAAGTGAAGGGCTTTCAGAAGAGGAAGCTGAAGAAATTAAACGTAAAATCACCCGGCCTCGTCCTGGTCATGCCGACTTGAACGGCGGGATTAAATATGGGCACCGCGATTTGAGAAATGTTCTGGAACGCTCTTCAGCCCGTGAAACGACAGTAAGGGTGGCAGCAGGTGCTGTCGCTAAAAAGCTATTGTCATTATTGGGGATAGAAGTGGCATCGCATGTTTTGGAAATTGGCGGAGTGAAGGCAGAACCGCCAAAATACGAAACGATTCAGCAATTGCAACAAGTAACGGAAGAATCTTCTGTTAGATGTTTTGACAAAAACGTAGAGCAGCAAATGAAGGATGCAATTGATGAAGCGAAACAAAAAGGAGATTCCATTGGCGGAATCGTTGAAGTCATTGTAGAAGGAATGCCGGTGGGTGTGGGAAGTTATGTGCATTATGACCGTAAGCTTGATGCAAAACTAGCCGCAGCGATAATGAGCATCAATGCATTTAAAGGTGTGGAAATAGGTCTTGGCTTTGAAGCGGCCCATCTATTCGGCAGTGATGTCCATGATGAAATCGCATGGGACGAAGGTCAGGGTTATTACCGTAAAACCAATCGCCTTGGCGGTTTTGAAGGCGGTATGACAACTGGAATGCCGATAGTTGTACGCGGTGTGATGAAGCCGATCCCGACTTTATATAAACCTTTGAAAAGTGTTGATATTGATACGAAGGAAGTGTTTGAAGCAAGTGTCGAACGTTCCGATAGTTGTGCGGTTCCTGCAGCAGCAGTAGTTGCTGAGGCGGTAGTGGCATGGGAGCTGGCGGCTGCCATCGTTGATCAATTCCCTTCAGATCGGTATGAGCAATTAGCAGAATACATGAGATCATATCGGGAAGAAGTAAAGGGGTTTTAAATCATGGAATCCATCCAAATAAAAACGGCTTCCAAGCAATATCCGGTTTTAATTGGCAAGAAGGCAATAAATGAATTGCCAGAATTAATAACACATGAATTAAATCACCTAAACAAGATTCTGATCATAACTGATGAGAAAGTGGCGGCACTTCATTTGGAGACTGTGAAAAACGCCCTGATCAAGACCGGAAAACCGGTCCTGCATCATGTAGTGCCAGAAGGGGAGCATGCTAAAACTTTCGATGTGTTTTATGAATGCCAAAGCTTCTGCTTATCCCATCAGATTAATCGCAAGTCATTGATTATCGCCCTTGGCGGTGGTGCAGTCGGTGACTTGGCTGGATTCGTCGCGGCCACTTTTATGAGAGGGATTCCATTTATACAGGTTCCGACGACTTTGCTCGCCCATGATAGTGCAGTGGGCGGTAAAGTTGCCATCAATCACCCGCTAGGGAAAAATATGATTGGGGCCTTTCATCAGCCTGAAGCGGTCATTTATGATCTTGAATTTCTTAAAACTCTGCCTCTTAAAGAATTAAGGTCAGGTTTTGCGGAAGTCATTAAACATTCCTTGATAGCAGATAATGAATTTTATCTATGGTTAAAGTCGAATATTATTGATTTGAATAATATAACGGATGAGCAATTCCTGACAATGATTACAAAAGGAATTGGCATTAAAGCTAAAATTGTCGAAGAGGATGAGAAGGAAAATGGCATTCGTGCCTTTTTGAATTTTGGTCATACGCTTGGACATGCAGTGGAAAGTTCAATGGGATACGGAAACTTTACGCACGGGGAATCAATTTTAATCGGGATGGTATATGCTCTTAAATTAAGCAGAAAGAAAGTGGGTCTCGATTTTAAGCTAGATGAGTTTATTGGCTGGGTTTCTTCTTTAGGTTATCAAATAACCATTCCAACCCGACTTGAACATGCAATGCTGCTTGATTTAATGAAAACAGACAAAAAATCGGTCAATGATGCAGCTACCTTTGTTCTGCTAAACGAAGTGGGGTCACCGCTATTAATGGATATAGCCGACTCTGAGCTGATAGAGGAAATGGCTGATATGATATAGAGTTCTGAAGAAGGGGGACTATGTGTGATAAGAGGAATAAGGGGTGCCACTACAGTAGAGAGAGACACAGAAATGGAAGTGATTTCAGCTGCCGAAAAGTTGATGGCAGAGATCATTCAGGTTAACGAGATTGATCCCGATATGGTAGCTTCTGTATTTTTTTCTGCGACGGAAGAGATTCGTTCTGTCTTCCCTGCCAAAGCCTTGAGGAAATTCGAAGGCTGGACTTATGTACCGGTTACATGCATGAAAGAAATACCGGTGAGCAATTCCTTGCCATTTTGCATCCGGGTCATGATCCACGTAAATACGACGAAATCTCAAAAAGAGATACATCATGTATACCAGGCAGGGGCTACGGTATTACGGCCAGATTTGACAAAGCAGATATAAGATGATTTTAAATCTATGAATATGATATACTATTCTCGCACTTTCTTACTTTAAAGTGATAAAAATATATAGAGGTGATTGACATGAAATGGAATGAAGCGGTCCTTTCCTTGAAGTCTTATCAACCGGGAAAATCCACTGATGAAGTGAAAAAATTATACGGGCTGGAAAAAATCACGAAATTAGCTTCAAATGAAAATCCTTTTGGCTGTTCGGAAAAGGTCAAGGAATCCGTTAGGAATTCAACCCATTCGTTTGCCATCTATCCGGATGGATATGCAACGATGCTTAGGGAAGCTGTTGCAAAACATACAGGTGTGAAAGAAACTCAGCTTATTTTTGGAAATGGATCTGATGAGAACATTCAAATCATCTCCAGGAGTCTATTGGGAGCTGGAAAGAATACGGTCATGGCAACAGGCACTTTTTCGCAGTATCGCCATAATGCCACGTTAGAAGGTGCGGAAATCAGGGAAGTTCCTCATATTGACGGTGCTCATGATCTAGAAGGAATGCTTAAAGTAATAGATGAAAAAACGGCGGTAGTCTGGCTTTGTACACCAAATAATCCAACTGGTAAATACATTTCGGAACATGACTTAGTATCGTTCATCGAAAAAGTGCCGGAAGATGTTCTTATCGTTTTGGATGAAGCTTATTGTGAATATGCAACGGCTGAGGATTACCCGAGAACGAATCAATGGATTAATAAATATAAAAATTTGATCATACTCCGGACATTCTCAAAAATTTATGGACTTGCCAGTTTTAGGGTAGGGTACGGTTTGGCGGATGAGGATATTATTCAGAAACTAGATCCATCCCGGGAACCATTCAATGTGAACACATTCGCACAGAATATTGCTATCGTCGCTTTGGAGGATCAAGCCTTCATTGAAAAATGCAAGGAAGAAAATCAAAAAGGGCTCAAGCGGTACTATGAATTTTGCAATAAGGAAAATTTAGCTTATTACCCGTCACAAGGTAATTTCATCTTTATCCATTTTAAACAGGATGCCGATGTGGTGTTTCAATATTTGCTTGAGCGCGGGTACATCGCGAGGTCGGGGAAATCTTTCGGTTTTCCTAACAGCCTGAGGGTAACGATTGGTTCCACTGAAGAAAATGAAGGAATGATTAATGCTATTAAGACTTTTTTGAATGAAGTTGAGGCACCTTCTGATTCGCTGCTTTAACGTTTCATCAAACCTAGAGGAGCATAAAAGATGCGGGGGAGAGAAGAGTGAAGGGTAAGGTTTTTGTAATAGGTCTAGGTCTAATTGGCGGATCACTGGCCATGGCTGTACGCCATGCACATCCTGAAGCTGTGATTGTTGGTACGGACCTAAGTGAAAAGAATATTCAACTTTCGATGCTATTGGGAATCATTGATGATTCTGTATCATCTTTGGAAGCGGGAGCACGTGAAGCTGATTTAATTCTACTTGCTGTGCCTGTCAATGAAACCGTGAAGATTTTAGCTCAATTGGCCGATATGGAGTTAAAAAGTGATGTCCTCATATCGGATGCAGGAAGTACGAAGGATACAGTCGTTAAGGCAGCAAAACCATTGATAGATAAAGGGGTGGCCTTCATCGGGGGGCACCCTATGGCTGGTTCCCATAAAAGCGGCGCTGGGGCAGCCAAATTGCATTTATTCGAACATGCATTTTATTTGCTTACTCCCGGAGATTCCATTGAAGAAGAAAAAGTTGAGCAGCTGAAAGGGTGGCTGCAAGGGACAAGAGCTAACTTTCTGGTTGTGAGTCCTGCCATGCATGATAAGCTGACTGGGGTCATTAGTCATTTTCCGCATATTGTCGCATCGGGGCTCGTTAAACAGGCAGAAAATTACAGTAAGGAAAACAAGTTGATTTCAAGGCTTGCAGCAGGCGGATTCCGAGATATTACAAGAATTGCTTCAAGCAGTCCGGAAATGTGGCGTGACATTTTGTTACATAACCGGGATGTGCTACTTGAATTAATGAATGATTGGCTGAATGAAATGGAGCATATAAAAGGTCTGGTTGCGAATGAAGATAGTGAAGAAATCCTTCGATTCTTTACCGATGCCAAGATTTTCAGGGATGATTTGCCAACACATGCAAAAGGCGCCATACCAGCGTTCTATGATTTATATATCGATATACCGGATTATGCCGGAATAATTTCTGAGATTACCGGATATTTGGCTCAAGAAGGTATCAGCATTACAAACATAAGGATCATTGAAACCAGGGAAGAGATATACGGTGTGCTGGTCATCAGCTTTCAAACGGACGTTGATCGCATAAAAGCTGCGGAGTGTATTTCTAGACATACAGATTATGAAACGATCCTGGCATAATATTGATAGGAAAGGATGGTTTTATGAATACAAAAAAATTACAAACGAACATCCAGACATTACGTGGTTCGATTGCCATACCTGGAGATAAGTCGATCTCCCATCGTTCGATAATGTTCGGAGCACTAGCCGAAGGGGAAACGACAGTCACTAATTTTCTTCCAGGAGCCGATTGTTTAAGTACGATTTCCTGTTTTAAGCAGCTTGGAGTCCATATTGAACAAGATGGCCAGAACGTTAAAATTGAAGGCAAAGGTTTTAATGGATTGAAGGAACCTGAATCTGTACTGGATGTCGGAAATTCTGGTACGACGATCAGGTTAATGATGGGCATTTTGGCAGGACAGCAATTTTCGGCCGTTTTGGCAGGTGATGAATCGATAGCCAAACGTCCAATGACCCGGGTAGTCAACCCTCTTCGTCAGATGGGAGCAGTCATTGATGGCCGAAAAGGAGCCGAATACACCCCGCTCTTCATAAGAGGTGGCAAATTAAAAGGGTTTCGCTATGAATTGCCTGTAGCAAGTGCGCAGGTAAAATCAGCGATAATCTTGGCTGCTTTACAGGCAGAAGGTGAAACGATCATTATCGAACCGGAAGAGACCCGTGATCATACAGAACGAATGATCCAAGAGTTTGGCGGGAAAATCGAAAAGGACGGTCAAACGATTAAAGTAAGCGGAAACCAAGTCTTCAAAGGGACCGCCATCCATGTGCCGGGTGATATTTCTTCGGCGGCTTTCTTCATGGTGGCTGCAGCGATTACGGAAAATAGTGAAGTGGTGTTAAAGAATGTGGGCCTTAATTCGACAAGGACTGGAATCATCGAAGTCATGAAATCGATGGGGGCGGATATTACGATAGAGAAGAAGACGAGCGAGGGTGAACCTGCAGGAGACATCACTGTCAGAAGCTCCCGACTAAAAGGGACGACCATCAGCGGTGACCTAATTCCCCGCCTCATCGATGAAATACCGGTAATTGCACTTCTGGCAACACAGGCTGAAGGGATAACGACAATCAAGGATGCAGCAGAACTTAAAGTGAAAGAGACGAATCGAATTGATACTGTTGCAAATGAGCTCTCCATCCTTGGGGCAGATATAACCCCGACAACAGACGGATTGATCATCAAAGGACGTAAAGCCCTTAATGGAGGTATGGTTACAAGCCATGGAGATCATCGTATCGGGATGATGCTCGCTGTAGCGGCTTTGATAACGGATGGGGAAGTGGAACTTGCTGACCCTGATGCCATAGATGTATCATATCCACAATTTTTTGGGCATTTGAGCCAATTGATAAAGTAAATATAAAAAAAGTTTACATACCTTATTTGGTCTGTAAACTTTTTTTAAATGCTTAAAAGTGTTGAAAGCGCTAACATCCGGGCTTTTTTTACCTGTATGGTCATGAAAATAATGAAAAAGGGGTTCATGATCAAAAAGGAGATTTACCGTAGCGTGGAGAATTAACTAGTAACCTTTTTTTAATGAGAATGGGAGGGGACTTCATCAATGGAATACAGGGCTACAGTATGGTAAACTAATGAATACTGTTTACTATGCATCTCGCGATTACATGGTATTTTGTTCTTAATGGAAGAATATGTTACATTATGGCGTGAGTGTGTATGACTAGGGACCAAGTCTATCATGCAAAAGGAAGGATTCAACAATGAATACAGTGGAACAAGTTATACAGCATTTAAAAAAAGGGGAATTAACAGAAGCTCTTAAACATATAAATCGAATTAAATCATCAGAGTCAGCAGAGGACATATTGTTGCTGGCCGAAGAAATGCTCCAGCTTGGTTTTGCGGAGGAGGCAAAGGATCTTTTTGAACATCTGCTGCAACTCTATCCCAATGAAGGAGAATTGATTGTTTCGTTGGCGGAAATCCTTATTGATATGGACCAGGAAGATGAAGCGATGCTGATGCTTGAAAAAGTAAGTGCAGATGATGAAGTATATCCAAGTGCTTTGCTTTTGGAAGCAGACCTTTATCAATTACAGGGGATGGATGAGGTCAGCGAACGGAAATTACAGCAAGCCAAGGAAATGCTTCCAGATGAGATCATCATTGATTTTGCACTAGCTGAACTGTTCTTTCATCAAGGAAGGGATCAGGAAGCCATTGCAAATTACATAAAGGTTTTGGAACATGAACAAGAAATCGCTGGTGTTAATGTCAATCAGAGGCTTGCTGAAGCATTAAGCAGTTCAGGGAAGTTCGAGGAGGCCCTTCCGCACTTTGAAAAGGCCTTACAGGATGGACTTGAAATCAACACCCTATTTGAATATGCATTTACAGCTTTTCAGGCAGGCCTTTATGAGACAGCCGTACGAAAGTTTATTGAACTGAAAGAATTAGATCATGAATACCATTCTCTATATTTGTACCTGGCAAAGAGTTATGAACATCTTGAAGATCTGGAAAATGCCTTGAAAACGGTCAAAGAAGGAATCAAGGCTGATGAATTCAATAAGGAACTTTACTTCTTCGGTGGAAAAATAGCCTTGAAAAGCGGGCTTGATGAAGAGGCGGAAAATCTATTTAAAGAAGCACTTGCCATTGATCCGGGATACCTGGAAGCTGCACTCACCCTATTGAAACTGTATATGCACCACGAAAGGTATGAAGATGTATTGGAGTGTATTGGTGAAGTAAGGCGATATGGAGAGGATGATCCGCAGTTTGAATGGATAGCTGCTGTATCTTATCAGCAAACCGAACAATTTAAAGAGTCATTAACCAGCTATCATAAAGCATATAATTCATTCAAGAACAATCAAGATTTCCTTGAAGATTATGGTTTCTTTTTAATTGAAGAAGGAGACAGAGCCACATCTAGAGAAGTATTTAATAAGCTGCTTGAGATGAACCCGGCGAATGATGAGTATGCAATGATTTTGGAGCGGCTAGGTGAAAGCACGGATGAAATGTAGATAAGTGAAACAAAACTAAATCAAGACAGAGGAGGGAATTCATGGTGGCTGCCCCTGTTTCTGTGAATGAGAAGAAGGATTTTATTCGGTGGTTTTTAAATCATTATCAATTGAAACGAAGAGAATGCGTATGGATATTGAATTACTTAATGAGTCATGATCAACTAATGAAAAAGGTTCATTTTGTAGAAAATGCACAATATTGCCCACGTGGACTAATCATGTCGACACATTGTGTGGATGAAGTCCCTTTCAGGTTCTATAAGTCCAATATCATGACGACCGATGCAGAGAAATCTTTTCATGATATCCGTTTAAATCGAGATGAAGACATTTATATTCAGCTCAATTTTAAATCGTCTTACTCTTCCTATCAATATGCAGCGGTACTCGAGCACAATCCCTTCATGCCGAAATCAACTGCATCGAATGAAAAAGATCAGCTGCTGGCTGAACAATTTTTAGAAAGAAGCATGTTGTATTTTCAAAGGGACCGACTGCTTAAGGAAATCGATGAAGCACTTGATAAGCATGATGAACAAGCATTTAAGAACTTAACAGAACAATTGAATCAATTAAAAGTACTTGGATAAAATAAATTGACCTTTCCGTAATCAGGAAAGGTTTTTATTTTTTATAAAACATTGATAAAATCCACATTTCTGTAAAGACTATGGGTATATGGTAAATATGTTATAAAAATAATGGTAAAATGAAAAGGAGTTGATTCAAAAAATCGGGAGTGAAGTAGACATGAAGTGGACAGCAAAAGATCTTGACATGTATATGCAGTCAAAAGAGTATGTGGATACCGTTTTGATTCCTTTGGTTCCCCTATCTTTTAAAGGTCAAATGAAGCAATCGGGCTCAATGAATGAATTTCTTACCATTTTAAGCTTGGAAATTGAAAAGCAGATGAAAGGAAGAATTCTTTTATTGCCAACATTTCATTATATAAGTGATGAAATGGATAAGGTTGAGCGGTTAAAGCGTTGGGCCAATGAAGTGAAAGAAAATGATTTCGAGCATGTTTTTTTTCTTACATCGGATTTTGAGTGGAAAAAGGAAGAGCGGGAATTAGAAAATAATTTAGTATGGATTCCTGCCATCCCCCTCGATGGGCTTGAAATTGAACAAGCTAGGGAAATGATTAACCAGCAAGTTCTCCAAATCCTTGATATTTTCTCTTATAATTGGAAAAATGAAAAAAAGTAGGATTTTTCGCAATATTTGACACATTGTTGCCACCTTTTGGGTTTTACAAATATTGACCTTGGTAAATTATTGAGATATCATGGAAATGTCCTAGTTTTATAGTGTCGCTATTTATTGGTCCTTTGGGCTCTCAGTATAGTAATAGAGGGGGGGAAAACGCATGAGCAAGCATAATGTTTCACGACGTCAATTCCTTAATTACACACTTACTGGCGTTGGTGGATTTATGGCGGCCGGTATGTTGATGCCTATGGTTAGGTTTGCAATTGATCCTGTATTATCAGCTGATAAAGGCGGGGATTACGTTGCAACTAAACAGAAGGTAAGTGAACTGACTACCGAACCAACCCGTGTCGACTTTAGTTTTAAACAGGTCGATGGGTGGTATGAGTCTGAAGAAACAAATACAGCATGGGTTTACAAAACGGATGATGGTAAGATCGTTGCTTTATCTCCAATCTGTAAACATTTAGGCTGTACGGTAGGTTGGAATACGGATAAGACTAATCCGAATCAATTTTTCTGTCCTTGCCATTATGGCAGGTATACGAAAGATGGGATGAATGTGAAAGGGACACCGCCGGTTTCACCATTGGATGTCTTTGACACGAAAGAAAAAGACGGAATACTTTATTTGGGTCAACTAAAACCGCATGGGGAGGCGTAAACATTGCTAACAAAGTTATATGACTGGGTGGACGAGCGTTTAGATATTACGCCATTATGGCGGGATATTGCTGACCATGAGGTTCCTGAACATGTTAACCCCGCACATCATTTTTCTGCATTCGTATATTGTTTTGGTGGGTTAACTTTCTTTATTACGGTCATCCAAATCTTGTCAGGCATGTTCTTGACGATGTACTATGTCCCGGACATTAAAAACGCTTGGGAATCTGTTTATTATTTGCAAAATGAAGTTGCCTTCGGTCAAATTGTCCGTGGTATGCATCACTGGGGAGCAAGTCTAGTTATCGTTATGATGTTTTTACATACTCTTCGTGTCTTCTTCCAGGGAGCTTACAAAAAACCGCGTGAATTGAACTGGATGGTCGGCGTATTGATTTTCTTCATCATGCTGGCATTAGGCTTGACTGGTTATTTATTGCCATGGGATATGAAAGCGCTATTCGCAACGAAGGTTACTTTGACAATTGTCGAATCGGTACCATTGATGGGACCGGCACTCAAGACATTGATAGCAGGAGATCCAACCATCGTTGGAGCACAGACATTGACACGATTCTTTGCAATTCATGTATTCTTCCTGCCAGCAGCATTATTTGCTTTACTAGCGGCTCATTTCCTGATGATCCGAAAACAAGGTATTTCAGGTCCACTATAAAAGAATGGTGAACCAAAAACCAAAAAAACCTTTTCATAAAGGAGGGGAATTGTTCAATGCATCGTGGGAAAGGTATGAAATTCGTAGGTGACTCGCGTATCTCCGCGGACCGTAAACCGAATATTCCGAAAGATTATTCAGAATATCCTGGGAAAACTGAAGCATTTTGGCCTAATTTCCTTTTAAAAGAATGGATGGTAGGAGCTGTATTTCTTGTAGGTTATCTTTGCCTGACAATCGCACATCCGTCACCATTGGAAAGGATAGCAGATCCAACAGATACAGGGTACATTCCGCTGCCGGACTGGTATTTCCTATTCCTTTACCAATTACTTAAGTATACTTATGCTTCAGGTCCTTATAATGCAATCGGGTCCATGGTAATACCTGGTTTGGCTTTCGGGGCATTGCTCTTGGCACCTTTTCTAGATCGTGGTCCAGAGCGGAGCCCGGCGAAACGTCCTTTTGCTGTAGGCTTCATGTTATTGGCAATGGCCGGCGTTTTCTATTTAACATGGGAGTCCGCAGCCCATCACGATTGGGAAGCTTCCAAGAAGCAAGGAGCAATCGTTGAAGGTGCAGACATTGATAAAGAGAGCGATGGGTATAAATTGATGGATTCTAATGGCTGTATCAGCTGTCATGGAGCAGAATTAACTGGTGGAGCAGGAGCACCAAGCTTAATTGACACTGGTTTAAAACCAGAAGAAATCTCTAAGATCGCAGTCAAAGGCCAGGGTGCCATGCCAGCTGGCATGTTCAAAGGTACAGATGAAGAATTGAAAACATTAGCTGAATTTGTATCAGGTTTATCGACAAAATAATATAGCCATCAACAGATTTTCTTTCATATGCTGCAAAAAGAAGCTGACGACCACGGTTGTCGGCTTTTTTATTGGTAAATTGAAGCGTTAATGAGAAGAAATTGAAATGAATACTTGGTTTTCTGGTTGATGGCCTGTAAAATGAGTATACATAAGAATGTAAGTGAGGGTAAAAGAATGAATGTTATTTACAGTTGGCTTGCAAATCGGCAAATGCTCGCTTTGTTATTATTAATAAATATATTCGGAACTGCCTATGGATATTATTGGTACGGTAGTCAATTGGAAAACACTCCGGCGATTTTTTTGGCATTTGTACCGGATAGCCCGACTGCCAGTCTGTTTTTTGTATTTGTTTTAGTTGGGTTCCTATTAAAAAGGAATTTCGGACTTATGGAAGCATTGGCGATAATGACACTATTCAAATATGGCATATGGGCAGTTGTAATGAATTTGATGACCTTGGTGACAACAGGTTCATTGCCATGGGAAGGTTATATGTTAATGGCTTCTCATTTGGGGATGGCGATTCAAGGTGTATTATATGCACCATTTTATCGAATAAAACCTTGGCATATGATAGTGGCAGGGATTTGGACCATACATAATGACATTATCGATTATGTTTTTGAAATGATGCCAATATACCGTGATTTATTGGTATATATGAATTCGATAGGCTATTTCACTTTTTGGCTCAGCATACTTTCCATTTTTGTCGGCTGGTACTTTGGATATAGAAATAAGCGAATCACCCTATCCTTCATCCCTTAAAAGTTAACTCTAAATACAGCTTTGTAAAAGCAGGGTTAACTTTTTTATGTTGAACGAGGTCTACTCATGTTTTTTCTTTCATATCGTTTTAGTAGAGATATGAGGAGGGACGAGTAGCATGTTGAAAAAATTCATATTAACCATTGCTGTTTTATTTGTCGTCTTACATTTCCCTGTCTATGCAGCATCCTCTTCAAGTTTGGAGCAATTAGATGACATTTCCGATAGAGCCTTGGAAATGACCAAGTTGAAGCGATATGGAGATTCGGAAAAGATGCTGACGTTTTTTTCTGACCGGTTTTTAAAAGAGACAGCGAAAGAGCAGATCCTTGACATGGACGAACTTCGAATTATCACTGTAGCTCATAATGAGGCGTTGATGACAATAAAGGATATGAACAAGGGAGATTCCGAAAAGGTTAATTCTGTTACAAAGTTCCGGCTTGTTGTTGATGCGGTCAAGTCTACCCATCAGCCCCTTTGGACAGAGATGGAGGATCAAATGATGAATTCCTTCCAGCAAACAAAGAACGCCGCGATCAATCAAGACACAATTACATTCAATAGCCAATTGAACTTATTCCTATCACAATATGAAATGATATATCCAAGCTTGAAAGTCGACCTTTCTAAAGAAACGATGCAGCAACTGGACACGAGGATCCAATACATCAACCAATACCGTCCTGAGGTAATCAGTGATGGAGAAAGTCAAAAGGAACTGGATGCGCTGCAAAACGAACTAAGCACCATTTTTGATGAAATGGGGGAAGATGATACAGATCCTTCCCTTTGGTGGGTCATCATATCGACAGGCTCAATCATTATCATGACGCTTTCATATGTAGGCTGGAGAAAATATAAAGGTGATAGGGAAAAACCAAGGAAAGAGCATAATGATTAAAAAGACACGGGAAGAGAACACTATATTTGACATGGTTGCCTTCAATCCATAGAATTAAGAGTAATAATAGTTATAGGAGGATACCATGTATTTCATTTATTTGGCGATTATCATTTTAATCCCGATTTATGCACAAATGAAAGTGAAAAGCACGTATAAAAAATATTCAAAGGTATCGGCCTCTTCTGGTATGAATGGTGCTGAGACGGCGCGGGCCATCT
Organism: Bacillus sp. B4EP4a; assembly: GCF_006680105.1. Lineage (NCBI taxonomy): Bacteria > Bacillati > Bacillota > Bacilli > Caryophanales > Bacillaceae > Bacillus > Bacillus sp. B4EP4a. The sequence continues at coordinate 203,511 of NZ_VHIK01000022.1, read as the reverse complement.
TGGATCAAAATGGACTGTTCAATGTCAGGGTCGAAGAGACACCTGGAATGCTTTCAGACCATTATGACCCAAGGGATAAAACGGTGCGTTTATCATCTAATAACTATCACGGCCATTCAGTTGCCGGTGTAGCGGTTGCAGCCCATGAAGTTGGACATGCGATTCAAGATAAAGAAGCATATGCATTCTTGCGTTTCCGCCATGCATTAGTACCGGTAGCTAATTTTGGCTCTAACATATCTTGGATTTTGATTTTAATCGGGATGTTAGCTTCAATTCCTGGGTTGCTATTGGCGGGTATCGTATTTATGGCAGCCGCTGTATTGTTCCAAGTGATAACCCTGCCTGTTGAATTCAATGCTTCTTCTCGGGCGATGGATCAACTCGTTTCCGTTGGGGTCATCCGGAATGATGAAGAACGGGAAACGAAAAAAGTATTAAATGCCGCTGCGATGACTTATGTTGCTGCTGCTCTTGTAGCCGTTCTGGAATTAGTTCGTCTTCTGCTTATGTATACAGGAATGAGGGAAGAGGATTAATTTGAAAAAGGACACCATCTTGGGATGGGGTCCTTTTTTATTTTTAAAAGTATTTGCTTCACATTGCTAATAAAATTCAGTTAGTAGGGCAACATTCATAAGGATTGCATTCCATTGGTATGCCACAAATAAAAGGATTACCTTTCAATGGGATTCTTGTTTTCATCAAGGGTAAAGCCCTCACCCAATACATCATGCACTTCACTTACAGATACAAATGCATGAGGGTCCACCGATGTTATGGCAGTCTTTAAGCGGACTAGTTCATTTTTACCAACAACACAGTAGAGTACTTCCCGGTCATTGCGTGTAAAGGACCCATATCCCCTTAATACGGTTACGCCCCGCTCCATATCATTCATGATTTTTTCAGCAATTTGCTTGTTTTTATCACTAATGATCATTGCACCTCTAGCAGCATAGGCCCCTTCTTGCATAAAGTCGATTACTCTGGCACCTATAAATACGGCAACGAGGGTATACATCGCTTGCCGGTAATCAAGGTAGGTTAGGATGGACAGGCCAATGACGACGGCATCAAAGATGAACATGGTCCGTCCCATGCCCATCCCCAAGTAACGATGGGCAAAACGGGCGATGATATCCACTCCGCCTGTTGTCCCGCCGTAGCGAAAGATGATGCCCAGCCCGATACCAACAGAAACCCCGGCAAACAATGCCACCAGCATCAAATCGTTTCCGAGATCGATTTCAATTTCGTATCTCTCGAATATCCAAAGCCAAACGGAGAGGCCGACCGTGCCGATAATCGTATAAAAGAAAGATGTGCGCCCTAAATATTTCCACCCAATTAAAAATAAGGGAATATTCAAAATCAAATTAGAATAAGAAGGATTTATCCCGATAAGTTGATATATAATCAAGGTGAGACCGGTGAATCCGCCTTCGGCCAAGTTGTTCTGCATGTTAAAATGCACGAGGCCAAAGGCGAATATTCCAGCCCCAAAAAGGATGAATATAATATTTTTCAATTTTAAGCCCAAAAGCATGTCCCATACCTCCAAAGGTTTGCATATCATCAATTTACTTATTATAACTAATTAACCAACTATGGGCAATTTTGATTCGCGAACGTATCTGTTGTCTTCTGTTTCACTTTTAGCTAACATGGAGAAGGTATGATGTTTGAAAACGAAAATCAAGAATGGGTGACGATATGGAAAAGCATAAGACGATCCAACAAATGCAAGCGGAAGTCGACCAATACATAGGACAATTTAAAGAAGGATATTTCAGCCCTCTAGCCATGCTCGCCCGCTTGTCTGAAGAACTTGGTGAATTGGCTAGGGAAGTCAATCATTACCATGGTGAAAAACCAAAGAAGGCAACAGAGGAAGAGAATTCGATTGAAGCGGAATTAGGGGACATGCTTTTTGTGTTGATTTGTTTTGCCAATTCTTTAGGGATTGACCTTCATAACTCGCATGATTTGGTCATGGAAAAGTTTACAACCCGCGATAAAGATAGATGGACAAGAAAAGAAGAGAAAATGGAGGAGGAAGGTAAAGATGAGTAAAGTGAAAGTGATTGTAGCTGGTCCACGTGGCAGAATGGGAAATGAAGCGGTGAAGCTTGTACATAGGACAGAAGGGTTTGAATTGGCAGCTGTCATAGATCGCAAGCATAACGGGGAAAGCATCTCCGCGATAGAAGGTTTTCACGGTATTGAAGCGCCGGTTTTTTCGGATATAAATGAATGTTTTTCTTCTATAAAGGCGGACGTATTGATCGATTTGACCACACCGGAAGTGGGGATGTTCCATACCGAAACGGCACTTAATCATGGTATCCGCCCTGTAGTGGGAACGACTGGTTTTACTAAGGAAGATTTAGCGAAACTGGATTCATTAACAAAAGAAAAGGGCATTGGTTGCATCATCGCGCCAAACTTTGCAATTGGAGCCATTTTGATGATGAAGTTCTCCCAAATGGCTGCAAAGTATTTCCCTGATGTAGAAATCATAGAAATGCACCATGATCAAAAACTGGATGCACCTTCTGGCACTGCTTCCAAAACGGCAGACATGATTGCAGCGGTACGTGAAACAAAACAACAGGGGCACCCTAATGAAAAAGAAACCATCCAGGGGGCAAGAGGTGCAAATGTAGATGGCATGCATATCCACAGTGTACGGCTACCGGGACTGGTTGCCCATCAACAGGTGCTTTTCGGAAGTGATGGAGAGCTATTGACGGTTCGGCATGATTCCTTTAATCGAGCGTCCTTCATGTCAGGAGTCAAACTTGCTGTCGATACCGTCATGAAATTGGATGTTCTTGTATACGGCCTGGAAAATATTATCGAATAGGGATCAGGAGGATTTACGATGAAAATTGCCTTAATTGCCCATGATAAGAAAAAAGAAGATATCATTCAATTTGTAACAGCCTATAAAGCTGTATTTGAGCAGCATGAATTATTTGCAACAGGTACGACCGGGAAAAGAATCATGGAAGAAGTATCACTGCCTGTCCATCGTTTTCATTCAGGACCTCTTGGCGGGGATCAGGAAATTGGTGCAATGATTGCACGCGGAGAAATGGACATGGTCCTATTTTTCCGCGATCCTTTGACATCACAGCCGCATGAACCTGATGTATCGGCGCTTATACGACTATCAGATGTATATGAAATTCCCTTGGCGACAAATATGGGCACAGCAGAAGTGCTTATACAAGGATTGAAACATGGGTATATGGACTGGCTAAAACTACGGCAAAAACAAGGTGAGATAAATGAAAAACAAAAGTAACATAGATATCCTGGCTTTTGGCGCACATGCGGATGATGTTGAAATCGGTATGGGCGGCACAATCGCTAAATATGTGCAACAAGGCAGGAAAATTGTCATTTGTGATTTGACAAAAGCTGAAATGTCATCCAATGGAACCGTTCCATTGCGGCAAGAGGAAGCGCATAAGGCTGCTGAAATCCTTGGGGTGACGAGGATTTCCCTTGATTTACCCGACCGGGGACTATACATGAAAGCGGAATACATAAATCAAATCATTACGGTCATTCGGCAATATAAACCTGCCCTTGTATTTGCCCCATTTTTGGAGGATCGCCATCCGGATCATGGTAACTGTGCCAAATTAGTGGAGGAAGCAGTTTTTTCGGCAGGAGTAAGAAAGTATATGGAAGAAGAAGGCCTGGATTCTCATCGTGTCCAAAATATGTACTATTATATGATCAATGGGTTTCACAAACCGGACTTCGTCGTGGACATCACTTCTACAATATCGAAAAAGCTGGATAGCCTTAGGGCATATGGCAGCCAATTCGAAAAAAGTCAAATATCTGTAGAAACACCGCTAGTTAATGGATATATCGAGACTGTAGAGTCACGGGAGCGGATGTTCGGTAAAGAAGTGGGTGTCGCCTATGCGGAGGGATTCATGACAAAAAAACCGTTACTGATCGATGCCGACTTGTTAGGAGAAAAATAAGCTTATGAAATTAAAAATTGGAATTACCTGTTACCCTACAGTTGGGGGTTCTGGTGTCGTAGCAACTGAATTAGGTAAGATGCTTGCAGAAAAAGGACATGAAATACATTTCATTTCTTCAAGCCTCCCTTTTCGCTTGAATAAGATGTACTGTAATATTTTTTATCACCAGGTTGAAGTGAACTCGTATTCAGTTTTTCAATATCCACCATATGACCTGGCTCTTGCTAGCAAGATAGCGGATGTCGTAAAACGGGAGAAATTAGATATCCTTCACGTTCATTATGCAATTCCACATGCTGTTTGTGCGATCCTTGCAAAGCAGATGTCAGGTAATGAAGTAAAGATCGTAACCACACTGCATGGTACGGACATAACCGTATTAGGCCATGATCCCTCATTGACCAATTTAATAAAATTCGGGATAGAGCAATCAGATGTCGTTACAGGAGTATCTAATTCCCTTGTTCAGCAAACGCACGAATTAATCGCGCCGGAAAAGGAAATCAAAACCGTCTATAATTTTATTGATGAGAGAGATTACCATAAATCTAATTCCGATTACCTTAAGGATGAATACGGAATCAGTGAAGATGAAAAAGTGATCATCCATGTTTCGAATTTCCGTTCGGTCAAGCGAGTGAAAGACGTTATCCAGGCGTTTTATTTAACTCAAAAGAAAATGCCTGCAAAGCTTCTACTTGTAGGAGACGGGCCAGAAGTGACAACCGTATTGAAATTGGCTAAAGATCTTGGAATCGATGATTCGGTCTTGTTTCTTGGTAAGCAGGATAACCTTGCCGAATTATATTCAATCAGTGATTTGATATTCCTGTTATCGGAAAAAGAGAGTTTCGGACTTGTGTTGCTTGAGGCGATGGCATGTGGAGTTCCTTGTATCGGGACGAATATCGGAGGAATTCCTGAAGTCATCGTTGATGGGGAGACTGGCTATATTTGTGAATTGGGAGATGTCAATATGGTTGCTGAAAAAGCGGTTGGACTTTTAAGCGACCCGATTTTACATAAACGCTTTTCTGAAGCTGCGCTGGAAAGGGCCAATACTGATTTTCACTCCGATACGATCATGTCAGAGTATGAAGCCATCTACATTCAAGCACTTGAAGGTAAATCCATGGAATAGGGAGGGGATGCTGATGGATCGGTTATTCTTAAAATCAGTACCCATTCTTGAAGTGATTGAAGAAGCTGGATACGAGGCTTATTTCGTTGGCGGCTCTGTAAGGGATTATATCCTTGGCAGGCCCATAAACGATGTGGACATTGCCACTTCCGCAACACCCCAGGAAATCAAAAGGATTTTTCCTAATACGGCTGATATTGGAATCGACCACGGAACAGTGCTTGTCATTACGGATACAGGTACATACGAAATTACGACGTTTAGAACGGAAAGCGGGTATTCGGACTTTCGCAGACCCGATTCTGTACAATTTGTCCGTTCTTTGACTGAGGATTTGCAAAGAAGAGATTTTACGATGAATGCAATGGCAATGGACAAGACCGGAAAGATCATCGATCCATTTAATGGTAAGCGTGATTTGACAGAAAAAAGGATTATCACGGTTGGCAACCCGCATGAAAGGTTTCATGAGGATGCATTGAGAATGATGCGTGCTTTAAGGTTCGTCAGTCAACTTGATTTTGACCTGGATCAAGAAACCTTTGATTCCCTTAAAGAGAACGCCCAGATCATCAGTGAAATCGCTGTCGAAAGAATCCTGGTTGAATTTGAGAAGCTAGTGGCCGGCTCCAATAAGATAAGGGCTTTCTCACTCTTGCTGGAAAGCGGATTATATCAATACCTGCCTCTATTCTCCAGTAAAAAAGATCATTTAATGGACTTACTGAACCTGCCTCTTCATCAGCTAAAAGCGGCAGAAATATGGTCTATAATCATGGTTCACACAAAGGATCAGGAACTGGAAAAGGCTTTGAGGTCATGGAAGCTGCCACTGAAAACGATAAGAAACATTCAACGTACGATACAGCTAGTGAAGAAAGAACCATCAGCCATCGATGTATTTCAGGCAGGTCATGGCGTAACTGTACAAGCTGCTAAAGTCAAGGCGGCCCTGACTGGCGGTAATGTATCGGATGCGGAGGAGAATGCACATCGGCGCTACAATGAACTTATTATTAAACAAATGTCGGATCTTGCCGTTACGGGGACGGATTTATTGAATTGGAATCAAGAAAAGCCAGGTCCATGGGTCAAAGAATACTTGGAAAAAATATTGAAAGCGGTCTTGAATGAAGAATTAAGAAATGATAAAGAAGAAATTAAGAGGTGGCTGGTGAAATGCAATCTGAGTTAAGAACAAAGCTGATGGAAGCCCTCTCGAAAGCGGATGGTGCGTTCATATCCGGTCAGGAAATTGCTGAATACATTGGCTGTTCGCGCACAGCTGTCTGGAAGCATATAGAAGACCTGCGCAGTGAAGGCTATAACGTGGAAGCCGTTAGGAAAAAAGGCTACCGGATCATATCAGCTCCGGAAAAAGTGTCAGAGAGCGAAATACAACTTGGCTTGGAAACAAAAACGATCGGCAAGATGATCCACTATCAGGAAACTGTAGAATCCACTCAAAAAATTGCGCATCAACTAGCAAATGAAGGCGTTCAGGAGGGAACCCTCGTCGTTGCCGAGGAGCAGTTATCCGGAAAAGGAAGGCTAATGAGATCTTGGCATTCCCCGAAATTCAGCGGCATATGGATGAGTCTGATCCTAAGACCGAAAATCCCGATTCATGAGGCTCCGCAACTTACATTATTGGCAGCAGTCGCTGTGGCTCAGGCTATAGAGGATACCACTGATTTGAAGCCACAAATAAAGTGGCCGAATGATATTTTGGTGAATCGCAAGAAAGTGGTGGGCATCCTGACGGAGATGCAGGCGGAGTCAGATAGAATCCATTCTGTCATTGTCGGAATTGGAATGAATATCAATCAGCAATTGGAGGATTTTCCTGAAGAACTGCAGGAAAAGGCTTCTTCCCTTCTCATAGAAAGTGGAGGGACGGTTTCAAGGTCCAAGGTCATTCAACGAGCATTGTTCCGTCTCGAAAATTTGTACGAACTCTATTTAGATCAAGGCTTCATGCCAATAAAGGATTTATGGGAAAGTTATGCGATCAGTCTTGGCCAGGTTATCAAAGCCAGTACCGTTAATGACACGATTGTCGGAAAAGCATTGGGCATAACGGATTCAGGCGTTTTACTTCTTGAAGACGGAAAAGGAACCGTACACTCGATATATTCTGCAGATATTGAAATTCAGTAGATTTTGTCAAATTCGTGAAAATTAAATAGAAATTTTTAATTTGGCTTGATATAATGCAAGTGGGCAGTATCTAATGTGAACTGCACCCCCATAAATACCAAATTATTTGAAAATCTGCCTTGATCCAGAGAACTGGACGGGGACGGAGGGATGAAACTTCTGATGAAACAAAGATTGACTAAAAGATAAGTCTGTGTCGATATTTGGCTTTTTAAGCCATTTTTCGTAGCGAAACAGATACTTTTTTAGTCAGTCTTTTTTTTGCGCATGAATGTATAGACACCAGTTTTCGCTGATGTTTTCATCTCCTCCATCAAAAGGAGGAAACGTAATGAAATTGTCCGGAGATTTTTTGAAAATGAAACAAAATCAAGAGAAAATTGTCATGCTGACGGCTTATGATTACCCGTCAGCAAAGTTAGCCGAACAATCAGGTGTGGACATGATTTTAGTCGGCGATTCTTTAGGAATGGTCGTATTGGGATATGAATCAACGATTCCAGTTACGGTGAATGACATGATCCATCATACAAAGGCAGTAAAACGCGGGGCACCAAATACATTTGTCGTGACGGACATGCCCTTTATGAGCTATCACCTATCTATGGATGAAACACTCAAGAATGCAGCCCGAATCATGCAGGAAGGTCATGCGGATGCCGTGAAGCTTGAGGGCGCGGATGATGTTGTTGAAAAAATATCAGCGTTGACGAAGGCGGGCATCCCTGTTGTAGCCCATCTTGGCTTGACTCCTCAATCAGTCGGCGTTCTGGGCGGATATAAAGTGCAAGGAAAAGATGCCGAAAGTGCAGCACAGCTCTTGGAAGATGCGAAAAAGTGTGAAGCGGCAGGGGCGATGGCAGTAGTATTTGAATGTGTTCCACATCAAGTGGGGGAACTCGTCACACGGAACCTGGAAATTCCAACCATTGGAATTGGGGCAGGCGCAGAAACGGATGGCCAAGTCCTCGTTTACCATGATGTCATCAAGTATGGGGTAGACCGGCTAGCGAAATTTGTAAAAGTTTATGGAGATGCAAATGAACTGATTGGTCAATCGATTACAAGCTTTGTGAATGAAGTGAAATCTAAAGATTTTCCGTCGGAAGAACATACTTTTACAATGAAGGAAGAGCAGCTTTCTGAACTTTATGGAGGGAAAAGATGAAAACTTTTACATCAGCTGCTGATTTGCAACTGGCACTCAGAGAGGAAAAAAACAATCACAAAAGCATTGGCTATGTAGCGACAATGGGGTTTTTACATGAGGGGCATGCAACCCTTTTGGAAAAGGCCCGCAAAGAAAATGATATTGTGGTATTGAGTATTTTTGTGAATCCGATGCAATTTGGACCTAATGAGGATTTTGAAACATATCCACGGGATTTGGAACGGGATGAAAATGTCGCAGCAAATGGCGGAGTGGATTATATCTTCTATCCAACAGTCCACGAAATGTACGGTGAAGAACCATCTGTGAAGGTTGTTGTCCAAAGCAGGACGGATGTTTTATGCGGGAGACAAAGGCCTGGACACTTTGATGGTGTAGCGACGGTCTTAACGAAATTCTTCAATATCATCCTTCCTGATAGAGCTTACTTTGGTAAGAAGGATGCACAGCAAGTCGCCGTGATAGATGGACTGATCAAAGACTTTAATTTCCCTATCCAGCTTGTTGCTGTAGATACCGTTCGCGAAGAAGATGGGTTAGCAAAGAGCTCGCGAAATGTTAACCTATCAGATCAAGAGCGCATGGAGGCTAAAGAGCTGTACCAAAGTTTATTAAAGGCCAAAGAGGCGGTTGAATCAGGTGAAAGAAATGCAGCAACCGTCACGGCCTTAGTAAGAGAACATATTGCTGCCCAAACAAGTGGAGTGATCGACTATATTGAAGTCTATCAATATCCGGAACTTAAACCACTTGAATCGCTTGCAGGAAACGTCATCATTGCATTGGCTGTAAAGTTCAAGCATGCAAGACTAATTGATAATATCACCTTATATGTAGAATAATTCATGAAAATCAGGGGGAATTGAGATGTTTCGAACGATGATGAATGGAAAAATTCACCGTGCACGGGTAACTGAAGCTAATTTGAATTATGTAGGCAGCATTACGATTGATGAAAACATAATTGATGCGGTGGGTATTCTGCCTAACGAAAAAGTCGCCATCGTGAATAATAATAATGGTGCACGACTTGAAACGTATGTGATTGCGGGTGAACGGGGTAGCGGTGTAGTGTGTTTGAATGGAGCGGCAGCTAGACTGGTGCAGCCGGATGATATCGTGATAATCATTTCTTATGTAATGGTTTCAGAGGATAAACTGGGAGAGCACAAACCAAAAGTTGCGATCATGGATGAAAACAACAAAATCATTGATTTGATTTCAAACGAACCTGCAGCTACAATCATGTAAGCGGGGGGCCGGCACATGTGCATGAATCATGCATACAGTTGCCGGCCCTTTTAGTCTTTTGATGAACGGCTTGTTTCCTTTATTACGATTATTATGGTATAAAAAAGATAAGAGAATTCCATCAGGAAGTGGAGAAAGCGAAGTTTGAGGTGTACAATTCATGATGCAACGATATGTAGTGGTTGATTTGGAAACAACAGGGAATTCTCCGAAAAAAGGAGATAGGATTATACAATTTGCTGGCGTGGTCATCGAAAACGACCAAATTGTGGATGAATACTCGACATTCATCCACCCTGGACAGGAAATTTCCTTGTTTATTGAAGAATTGACCGGAATAAGCAACGAGACGGTAAAAAATGCACCTGACTTTGAAGATGTTGCAGAAAATATTGCCCGGCTTATAGAAGGGGCTTGTTTTGTTGCCCATAATGTTTTATTTGATTTATCTTTTTTACAGGAAGAACTAGTACGATGCGGGTTTGAGCCGTTTTATGGTTCCACCCTTGATACAGTAGAGTTAGCGAAAATATTAAAACCAACATCCGATGGATATAAGCTGCACCAGCTGGCTAAAGAAGAAAACCTGGATCATTCCAGGCCCCATCAAGCGGATAGTGATGCATATGCCACCGCTTTATTATTGTTGGAATTGAAAAAAAAGCTGATGAACCTTCCAGTCATGACACTTAAACAGTTATATCGATTATCTTATTCCTTACAAAGTGAGGTTTCCGAATTAATAGATGCTTGCATTGCAAGCAAACTTGCTAAAGCAGAAGTCCATTCACCTGATCTTATTACTTATAGGGGCCTTGCATTTAAAAAGGCCGAAGACGAAGGTAATCATAAAGCCACGGAATCGAAATTCCCGCTCGATGATGAGGAAAAAATAGCCATGCTTCAAAGTGCATTCCCTGCCTTTGAAGCAAGAAGCGGACAACTTGATATGATGAACATGATTCACCATTCCTTCGAATCCAGCCAGGATGCAATCATTGAAGCTGGGACAGGTATTGGAAAATCCATAGGCTATTTGCTTCCGGCTGTTTATTTTGCAAAAAAACATCATAAACCTGTTGTCGTTTCGACGTATACGCTTCAGCTACAGGATCAACTTCTTCAAAACGAGGTTCCTAAGCTTAAGAAAATCCTTCCCTTTACATTTCAAGCTGTTTTACTTAAGGGGAGAAGTAATTATTTGAGCTTGGCAAAGTTCGAAAGGGCATTGCGTGAAAAGGAAGATAATTATGAAACGGCATTAACAAAAATGCAGATATTGGTTTGGCTCACTGAAACCGTAACAGGCGATAAAGATGAATTGAATCTCACTAGCGGCGGTCAGTTATTTTGGAATAGGCTTCAAAGTGATGGTCTTACATACGCCGGTTTAAAACAGCCCTGGCTTGAATTGGATTTTTTTGAACGGGCAAAAAGAACAGCCGCCAAGGCGGATATCATCATTACTAACCATTCGTTTTTAATGACGGATCTGCTTACAGAAGACGCCTTGATTCCAAAAAAAGGGTATTTGATTCTCGATGAAGCACACCATTTGGAACAGGCTGCATCTAAACAGCTTGGGAGCAGGCTTAATTACATTTCGGTGAAGACGGTTTTGAACAGACTAGGGACATCAGATCAAAAGCAATTATTATATAAATTGGACAGGATGCTCTTAAATAATGGACTGACGGATGGGAAGTCTACGCATGAATTAGATCAAAAGCTTAGTGATTTTTCGTATGAATTCGAACAGCTTTTTTATTATATCTCCAATCAGGCGGAAAAACTTTCACGTTCCATGAGTCCGAAACGGCTTTCATTCAAAATAGATGATGGAAGATGGGGTAAAGCGATTCTGGTCGCTGAGCGATTGGTGGATTTATTAGGATACATCATCACGCAGTTAGAGAAAAGATTGGCCCTTTTATTGAATAATCAGTCCCCCTTAGGAAAAAATTCATTATTTCACTTGAATGATATCGAGGTGCTGCTTGGAAATTTACAGGATACCAGGGAATCCTTGCATGAATTTTTCATCAAGCCGCATGAAGAAAATATTTATTGGCTTGATTATACGAATGCAGCACCCCAGCATGGGGTGACTTTGACGGTTCAGCCGATTGCAGGAAGTAAACGGCTATGGGATTCCTATTTCGGGCGCCAAAAGAGTGTGGTCATGACATCGGCAACCCTCGTGGTGAAGGATTCTTTTAAGTATTTTAAAGAACAACTCGGTTTAGAGAATGAGCCAATGCAGACAGCAAGTTTACCTTCACCCTTTCCATATAAGGAACTCGTAAAGGTACTGGTTCCAAATGATCTACCAGATATCAATTGCTTATCGGTGGAGGAATTCTCCGAAACAGCGGCAAATCATATTATTGCTGCCGCTCAGGCAGCGAAAGGGAGAATGATGGTATTATTCACCTCGCATGAAATGCTGCGGGCAACCTATCATTCCATCAAAGACAGTGGCGTACTGGATGAGTTCACGCTGTTTGCCCAGGGGATTTCTGGCGGAAGCCGGATGAGGCTGCTCAGGAATTTCCAAAACTTCGAGAAAGCCGTCCTGTTTGGGACAACCAGCCTATGGGAAGGCGTCGATATCCCCGGCGAGGATTTATCTTGTTTAATCATTGTCAGGCTTCCTTTTTCGCCACCGGATGAACCAGTGACAGCTGCAAAATGCCAACTTCTCGAGAAGCAAGGGCGCAATCCTTTCTCTGCGTATTCATTACCTGAAGCCCTATTAAGGTTCCGGCAAGGTTTCGGCAGGCTTATACGCACTCCAAAAGATAAAGGGATTTTGGTAATTCTTGATCGCCGCATCATCACTGCCAAATATGGAACTGAATTTCAAAAGGCCATTCCGGAAGTGGACTGGCACCAAGCCTCAATAACAGAAATGGCTGAAATGATAGAAGAGTGGATTTAAAGAATCTTTAAATCATTCTTAATCTAAAATGAATTTTTAAGAATTTATAAAGAAAAATAATCTTTGAGCTGGTATAATGTGATAGGTGGTAAAGCCTTCAAATCCTATTCATACCAGTGGTTGTTGACAAATTATTAAAATGGAGGGGCGTTTTCATGGAAAGTAAAATCGAAGTAATTTCAACAGTCAGGTTGCAACATTCTCCTGATCTGTATAAAATTGTGGATTCTTTGAATCGAACATTGAAAAAAGATGACTTAATGTTCGGCCTGGCACTGGATTCCCAAGATCAAGAAAAAGCGATATTTACAATTTATCGTACATAGAAAGAAGGAAAAGCAGCTTTGAAAAAATGGTTGATTATTGCTTCTATCCTGGTCCTTTGTTTTATCGGATTTGTCAGCGGGGCATATATTAAAGCGTTGCAGCCTAAAAAAGAGGCTGGTAATGAAGCTTTCAAAAAGGCAAAGGAAGAGGGCGGCCTTGTGACCATGGAAGAATTTTACCTTTATAATGGGCAGGATTCATACTCTGTAATCATTGGTAAGGGAGAAAAAGGGACTAAAAAAATAGTCTGGCTTCCTGAGGACAAGAAGAAAGAAATAGTAGTGGAAAACTATAAAGATGGTAAATCAAAACAAGAAATCTTAAACATTGTCAAAGAAAACCTTAATCCCCAAAAAATCATTTCGGTTAAGCTAGGCATGGAAAAGAACGTTCCGCTTTGGGAAGTAACGTATCTTGATGAATCCGAGCGTTTTAACTATGACTATTATGATTTTAAAACTGGGGAATGGTTGAAGTATTATCGAAGCATTTAGAATGGAGGATTAATTTAAAATGAAATTAGCGAACCGCGTTCAGTCATTAACGCCATCAACAACATTGGCCATCACGGCAAAAGCAAAGGAACTTAAGGCCCAAGGTCTAGATATAATTGGTTTGGGTGCTGGTGAACCAGACTATAATACGCCCAAACATATCATAGATGCAGCACTGCTTTCCATGAATGAAGGTCAAACTAAATACACGCCATCCGCTGGTCTGCCGAAGCTAAAAGAAGCAATTGCGGCTAAATTGAAGCGTGATCAAGGCTTGGATTACAAACCGTCTGAAATTGTAGTTGGCTCAGGTGCAAAGCACGCGCTTTACACATTGTTTCAAGCTATCCTGGATGAAGAAGATGAAGTCATTGTTCCGATACCATATTGGGTTAGCTATCCTGAGCAAATCAAGCTTGCTGACGGTATACCAGTTTATGTAGTCGGTACGGAAGAAAATCAATATAAAATCACTAAAGAACAATTAGAACAAGCAATTACCGAAAAAACGAAAGCGGTTATCATCAACTCTCCAAGCAATCCAACGGGCATGCTTTATTCCAAGGAAGAATTGGCAGCTATCGGGGAAGTTTGCCTGGCTCATGATATCTTGATCGTTTCCGACGAAATTTACGAAAAATTGGTTTATGGAAATGCTAAACATACATCCATTGCAGAGATTTCACCTGAATTGAAAAAGCAAACGATCATCATCAATGGTGTTTCTAAATCGCATTCGATGACTGGCTGGAGAATTGGTTATGCAGCCGGTGATGAGTCCATCATTAAAGCAATGACGAACCTTGCAAGCCATAGCACATCCAATCCTACCACAACTGCTCAATATGGTGCGATTGCCGCTTATGAAGGCACACAGGAGCCTGTTGAAGAAATGCGTCAGTCATTTGAAGGCCGTTTGAATAAGATATATGATAAATTGGTTGAAATTCCAGGGATCAGCTGCATTAAACCACAAGGGGCATTTTATTTATTCCCGAACGTTAAACGTGCAGTTGAATTAACAGGGTACAGCAATGTCGAGGAATTTACGACTGCGTTGCTGGAAGAAGCTCAAGTGGCTGTAATTCCAGGTTCAGGGTTTGGTGCACCCGATAACATCAGACTCTCTTATGCAACTTCATTGGAGCTGCTGGAAGCAGCAGTTGAAAGAATACATTCATTCGTTAAATCAAAAATGGCATAATTTTTTAATAACCTGCAGACCACCTGGCTACATCAGGGTCTGCAGGTTTTTTTGTTTGTATTTCGATATAGCACTTTCGGGAAGAAGACATGATAAGCGTTTTAGCTCACTTCACTATGGCAAAGGAAAAGGTCATTATTTATGGCAAAACAAGCTTGTAAAGAAAAGTAAAAATCATATATGATTTCTAATAAAAATCGATTGCAATCATATATGATTTCATATATGATGAAAATATGGAAGAGAAAAACAAAAACCCCAGCAAAAAGCAAATAGCTTATGAGCACCTTCGTAAATTAATTTTGGATGGAACATATGGTTCTGGACAGCGGATCATTATCGATCAAACGGCAAAAGAACTTAGTTTAAGTCCGATTCCTGTCAGGGAAGCGATCAGACAACTGGAATCTGATGGCCTTATTCAATATAAGCCTTATAGTGGAGCGGTGGTTACAAGCATTAATGAGAGCGAATACATTGAAACTCTTTCTGTTTTATCTTTGCTTGAAGGATATGCTGCTGCCTTAAGTTCTTTAACTATGAATGATCATGATTTTGAAAATCTAATTAATTTAAACAAAGAAATGGAAAAAGCCCTCCATAACTTTGAATTAGAGCTGTTTGGTAAGTTAAACGAATGTTTCCATGCGGAAATTTATGAAAAGTGCGGAAATTCCTTTTTAAAGGAAGAAATTAAACAGGCGCAACAAAGAATGAATAGGGTCAGAAAGTCCATGTTCACCATGGTTCCGCAACGCGCAGTCCAATCGATTCGCGAACATGAAAGCATCATAAAGCTTCTAAAGGAAAAAGCATCTTTTGAAGAAATTGAATCATTGGTGAGAAAGCATAAACTGAATGCCATCAGCACATTCAAGCAGAGGGCGGAAACTAAACACGATCAGGCACTTTGATGACCTAGGCTTTGTTTTATAATAGTCGATCGATTATTCATAAAAGCAAAGCCGATTTTTTCACTTGAATTATTCCGAATATTCCAATAATTAAAAGGTGGTAGAAAAAATGTACGAGGAAATCAAAAGTCGTTTAAGAGGATCCATCGCTCCCGTTATCACTCCGTTTGATGAAAAGATGGAAGTTGATGTAAAGGCAATTGAAAATCTAGTAAACTGGCACATTGAAAGCGGTTCCCATGGAATCTCGGTATGCGGTACTACCGGCGAGCCGAGTTCACTTACGATTGAGGAACGGGAATTAGTGATGGAAACGGCTATTAAAGCAGCAAAAGCCCGTGTTCCAGTTGCACCAGGTACTGGATCTGCCAATCAGAAAGAAACGTTGCATTTGACAAAAAGGGCACAGGAAATGGGCGCGGATGCTGCTTTAGTCATCGTTCCTTATTACAATAAACCGAATCAACAGGCACTTTACAATCATTTTAAAACGGTAGCCGATTCTGTTGATATCCCGCTTATCGTTTATAACATTCCCGGAAGAACGGCGACGAATTTAGAAGTGAAGACATTGGCACGTCTTGCTGAAGATTGTAAAAATATTATTGGTGTAAAGGAATCTAATAAAGATTTCGAACATGTGAACCGTGTCTTATTGAATTGCGGAAGGGATTTTCTCTTATATTCGGGCATCGAATTATTATGCTATCCAATGTTGGCTATTGGAGGGGCAGGACATATAAGTGCTACTGCAAATATCACTCCTAAAGAAGTTGCGGAAATTTATAACCTTTGGGTGGAGGGTGATGTGGATAAGGCACTTGACCTCCATTACAAATTAATGCCATTGAATGATGTCTTGTTTAAAGAAACCAATCCAGGACCATTAAAAGCTGCGATGGGGATGATGGGGAAAATCAATCCTGCATTAAGGCCGCCTATGGGACCGCCTTCGGAACCATTGGAAAAAGAACTGCGTGAAACCCTTCAATCATACGGGTTGATTGACCAAATAATCCAGTCATAATTGCTAGATTGGGAAGATTGCACAAATCTAATCGATTATTGTCATCTTCCCAAAATTATTTTTTAAAGGAGGATTTATCATGCAAACTTTTCCCGTGCAAGATGTCAAGCATTACATCAATGGTCAATTTGTCGATGGTATCTCAGGAAAAACATTTGAAAATCTAAGCCCTTTTAATAATCAAGCAATCAATAATGTGGCAGAAGGGTTTAAAGAGGATATTGATCAAGCGGTAGCTGCCGCAAGAGCTGCATTCGATAATGGCCCATGGAGAACGATGAAAGTGGAAGAAAGATTGAAGTACATTAATAGGATTGCTGATTTAATTGAAGAAAATGCAGAAGAAATTTCCTTTTTGGAATCCCTTGATACAGGGTTGCCGATTAGCCAGACAAAAAAACAGGCGGCAAGGGGAGCGGAGAATTTCCGTTTTTATTCTGAGATGGTGAAAAGCAGGCTAATAGGAGAGTCGTATCAAGTGGATGACACTTTCATCAATTATACGATCCATAAACCGATAGGAGTGGCAGGATTAATCACTCCTTGGAATGCGCCATTCATGTTAGAAACCTGGAAGATCGCCCCGGCCCTGGCTACAGGTAATACATGTGTCCTTAAACCGGCGGAGTGGTCCCCACTGACTGCCAATAAATTGGCACAAATCATTGACCAATCCGGTCTGCCGAAAGGCGTATTCAATATCGTTCACGGTTTTGGGGAAACAGCAGGGGCGTCCTTGGTTGCCCATCCTGAAGTCCAATTGATATCCTTTACCGGAGAAACGACGACTGGCGCTGAAATCATTAAAAATGGTGCGGATACAATGAAACGTTTTTCCATGGAACTCGGAGGTAAATCGCCAGCGGTCATTTTTGAAGATGCCGATCTAGAAAAAGCCCTGGATTCTGTGGTTTGGGGAATTTATTCATTTAATGGGGAGCGCTGCACAGCCAATTCCAGATTATTTGTCCATGAATCGATAATAGACCAGTTCGTTGCAGAGTTGAAGGAACGTGTTCACAATATCAAAATTGGAAACCCAATGGAGCCAGAAACGGAAATCGGACCGCTGATCCATCGTAACCATTTTAATAATGTCTCCCGTTATCTGGATATAGCAAAAGATGAAGGGGCGGAAATCGTAAGCGGTGCCATACCGAGTGCGTTCAAGGAAGGGAATTATATTGCCCCGACGCTTCTCTTGAACTGTACAAATGAGATGACGGTAGCACAAGAAGAGATTTTTGGGCCTGTCATGGCAGTCATTCCTTTCAAGACTGAAGAGGAAGTACTGAGAATGGCTAACGATGTAAAGTATGGTCTCGCTGCTTATGTATGGACCAATGATATGAAACGTGGACATAGATTTGCACAGGCTGTAGATAGCGGGATGGTCTGGGTGAATTCCCAAAACGTAAGGGATCTGCGGATACCATTTGGAGGATCGAAATATAGTGGGGTAGGACGTGAAGGTGGCCATTATAGCTTTGAATTCTATACGGAAACACAAGTTATCCACGTAGCAATTGGCGAACATCACATTCCAAAATTTGGAGACGTGAAACGGAATGCCGTTTCTTCTGCTGAAAAATAATCCGTGTTTCATTAAAGAAGGGGAGAATACTATGAATTTTTCTATTATTCGTGTTGCGAGAACGATACTTAATGTAACAGATTTAGATAAATCAAGAGCCTTTTATGTGGATGCTTTAGGTTTCATTGAAACGGAAAGAACGAATGATCACATATATTTACGTGGTTTAGAGGAAGCGCATCATCACTCGCTTATCTTGCAAAAGGCAGAAAAGCCAAGCGTTGAAGCAATAGGATACAAGGTTGAAAAAGAGGAAGACCTTGAAGAATTGGAATCTTTTTTCCTGTCCAAGGGAATGAAAATGAAGTGGATGCAGGAAGGAACACAGCATGCACTAGGCAAGTCGCTACGAGTTCAGGATATTTCAGGATTGCCAGTGGAGTTTTTCAGCAAAATGGATAAAGCCGAGAGATTGCTTCAACGATTCGATATGCATAGGGGTTCAAGGGTCCAAAGAATCGATCATGTGAATTGTTGTGTACCAAATGTGCAAAAAGCCCATGATTTTTATGTGAAAGAATTAGGTTTTGCCTGCTCGGAAGACACAGTGGATGAATCGGGCAAATTATGGGCAACGTGGCTACATAGAAAGCAAACGGTCCATGACCAGGCATTCATGAACGGAATCGGTCCAAGACTTCATCATGTAGGCTTCTTTCTGCCTGACCCCCTTGCACTTATCCATGCCTGTGATGTACTGGCATCACTGGGATATGCCGAGTCCATCGAACGCGGACCAGGAAGGCACGGCCTATCCAATGCATTCTTCCTATATTTAAGAGACCCGGACGGTCACAGGATCGAATTATACAATGGGGATTACTTAACAGCTGACCCGGATACCGAACCAATTCATTGGGATTTGAATGACCCAAGACGCCAAACATTCTGGGGAGCCAAAGCGCCGGATTCATGGTTTGATGAGGCATCTGCCGTACTTGATATAATATCAGGTGAAGAAGTTCCTCTTAAAGAACCGATTCTGGCAAAAAGCAAGCCTGAATTCATCATATAGAAGCGGGATTTAGGATGAATGATCGAACGTTCTTAAAAACATACATTGACTCCCCTGGTCATTAGGATATGGCGCTAGTGCATATTCCAAGACCAATTGTCACCATTTAAGGGAACAGAACGGGTGAATGGTTGATGGAAACTGCTGGATTATGGAAGGTCCGTTTACAGAGTTTATAATGTAACCTTTCAAGAAGCAAAGGAAGGAAGATGGATTTGGATATCATTCATGTTCAGCACCCACTTTCCAGTATATATACAGCAGTAGCAGAACCGTGTGTGCTGGCTCTTGGATTTTTCGACGGAGTTCATCTTGGCCATCAAGAATTGATAAATCTAGCCAAAAGGATTGCCATACAGCAAGATTTGAAATTGGCAGTCATGACATTTTTTCCGCATCCAAAGCAAATCATAGGAAACGCTCAACCCCAAACATATATTACTCCTTTAGAGCAAAAAGCAAAAATCATGCAAGATTTAGGTGTAGAAACCTTGATAGTCGTGAACTTCGATTCCGCATTTGCCCATCTTTCACCTACTGGTTTTATCGAGGATTATCTATGTGGATTTAAATGCAAACATGCCGTGGCTGGATTCGATTTCCGCTATGGACATAAAGGGGAAGGGAATATGGAAACGCTGAAAATCGAAGGTAAGCGATTTTTTGAAGTGACGGAAATGAAGAAGTTTGAAATTGATCATGAAAAAGTAAGTTCCACTAAGCTTAGAAACTTGATTGCAGAAGGTCGGTTCGCAGATATCCCGTCATTCCTTGGCACATACTTTGAAAGTCAAGGAACATTCCATTCCAAGGAAAATCAACACGTCATCGTTACATTATCGGAAGCATTCCTGAAACCCCCGCCAGGAGTTTATTTAATCGAAATCCAGAACGAAGGAAATGTTTATGAGGGAATTGCCTATCAAACAATGGACGGATCATTTCATGAGAGTTGGCACTTACATTTCAATGATTCTCTTCCCTTGGAAGGAAAAAAGATTCATATCAAATGGAAAAGTGAAAGGATAATGAAGTCGAAACAGATGACGGATATGCGAGCCAAGTCTATTACGAAAGTGCAAGCCTTCTAAAAAAGATATGGTCTGGGACAGGGCAGCAGTGGGAACTTACTGCTGCCCTACCTGTGAGCGTCACGGTTAGACAAAAGGAGTACGGAAAGCTTAGGGAATGGGCTTTAGACCTCTTTGTGCAGATGAGTTTGTTTGGATTTTGGGATGGAGGGGATATGTGCCATTGAAGAAAGCGGCTGACATTGGAGAGACTCAACACTACTAGTACCGTCCTTGCAAAAATAAAAATCAGAAGAGGTGTGTAGAAATGGTTCGGTTGGAAAAAAACCTTGATGAATCGGAACAAACTAATCTAGTGGATTATGAAAAGATTGTTGCCTCCAAAGAGTTTCAGAATATGCTTTCCGATAAAAAGAAATTCGTTATCCCTTTTACGATTTTCTTTATGGGATATTCCCTGCTTTTGCCCTTCTTAGTTTTTTACACAGATATCCTGGATCACCCTTTCATAGGAGACATAACCTGGGCGTGGGTGTACGGTGTCTCCATTACGGTTATGTCTGTATGGGTTTGCAGCATATATGTAAGGAAATCAGAAAGAATCGATGAACAAATAAAAGAAATCATCGAGAAAGAAGGGCTTTGAATCATGAATTGGACAGTTATTATTCTCTTTGCGCTAATGTCGATAGGTACCCTTTTCATCACGTATTTCGCTTCCAAAAAAACTAAAACGGCAGGCTCTTTTTATACGGCCGGGGGAGGGTTGACCGCTAGGCAAAATGGACTTGCATTGGCCGGGGATTTTATGTCGGCCTCCACGTTTTTAGGGTTGATTGGGGCATTTTCCTTAACGGGGTATGATGGATTTTTCCTGATGTATGGAGCACTTGTTTCATTTCTTGTCGTGTTATTCCTAGTGGCTGAACCTTTAAGGAACTTGGGGAAATACACATTGGCTGATATGGTGACTACAAGGTTTAAATATAAACAGGTCCGGGGAGTGACCGCATTTAATACCTTGGTGATATCAGTCATGTACATGCTGGGGCAACTTGTTGCGGCAGGTGCTTTATTTAAATTGCTTTTAGACATCCCGTATAATATTTCTGTCATCATCGTAGGTATTGTCATGTTGGTATTTGTTCTATTTGGGGGGATGACGGCGACGAGCTGGGTGCAGATCATTAAAGCTATCCTGCTGATAGGCGGAGTGTTTATATTATTCATGATCGTCATGTGGAAATTGAATTTTAGTTTCATCGGAATTTTCACTGATATGAAAACGGCGACACCCATGGGTGCAGATTACCTGAAAGCAGGTATTAAATATGCCAGTGGGTGGGATGCAGCTTCCTTATCACTGGGACTAATTCTGGGAACGGCAGGTCTACCTCACATTTTAATACGTTTTTTGACTGTCCCGAATGCACGAGTGGCAAGAAAGTCTGTTGTTTGGGTGATGTGGATTATGGGTGCTTTTCATATCATGGTCATTTTTCTCGGATTCGGTGCTGCGAAGTTGGTTGGAACATCGAATATCATGGCCGCTAATCCAGCGGGTAACATGGCTGCACCTTTATTGGCAAAACTTGTGGGCGGGGACATCTTATTCGCATTTATTGCGGCCGTTTCCTTTGCAACGATACTCGCAGTTGTTGCGGGAATCGTTTTAACGGGTGCTACGGCTTTTTCACATGATTTTTATAATGAAATATTAAAAGATGGAAAGGCGACGGAAAAACAGCAAATGACGATGGCTAGATGGGCATCAGTTGGTGTTACTGCACTTGCGATCGTTTTATCATTAGGTCTGCAGGAATTCAATGTAGCGTTTCTGGCATCGATTGCCTTTACACTGGCGGCTAGTTCGAATTTGCCGGTAATCCTTCTTACGATCTATTGGAAAAAATTCAATAAAACCGGAGCGATAGTCGGTATGATGACAGGTCTTATTGGTACGCTTTTGCTCGTGGCTCTAAGTCCAAATGTCTGGAACCCGGCCCCCGGAGCCACCATTATGACAGGTGACCCGATTTTTCCTTTGAATTCACCAGGAATCGTTTCCATTCCGCTTGGGTTCCTCGCATGCTATTTAGGTGCCCTGTTCGGTAACCGCAGGACAGCGTTGAAAACGGTTACAGAAGACAATTATAATGAAATCCTCGTAAAGTCCAACACCGGTCATGATGTTAAGGGGGTTTTGCGACATTGAATGATGTGAAAGCATGCCTATAAATAAAGCGCAGTTCATCGCACTTATGAATGGATTTGAAAAAGCAGCCATCAAATGATAGGTTGCTTTTTTCTTTTCATTGGATAAAGAAATTCAAACAAACACTAAAGATTAGAAAGAGGTACAGATGAACTAATATACTAATATTCAAGGATAACTGGCCATTCATTCAGAAAATGTTTCTAGAAATTTGACGGCGCCTTTGGAAAGATAGCGTTCTTCGAGCCAAATAAGGGCGGCTTCCGATTGTACTTCACAATCTATCAATTCGATTATTTTAATACCTTGGGTTGAAAACGATTTGGATGTGGTTCGTGGCATGATGGTAGCGCCTATTCCTTCCTTCACCAAAGATAAAATCATTGCAGCATCAGGACATTCACATACAATCGTCGGTTCAAACCCATGTCTGAAGCACTCATCCACTATAAGTTCATAAGTTCCCTGTCCGCTTACCCTATGCAGCAATAGGAGGGGATAATCCTTAATTTGTTTAAATTCGATGGAGTCTGGGATATCCCAATCTTTTGGGGTGACAAGCACAAAATCTTCCGGCGGAAGGTTAATCGCTGAGAATTGCTTACCGTTAATTGGAAGCCGTACAATGGCCAACTCGATTTCCCTGTTTATTAAGCCTTCTGTCAAACGGAACGTATCACCTTCCATTAACTTGAAGCGTATGTCAGGGTATTTTACTCTAAAGGCCCTCATCCTTTGCGGAATGTAAGAAAAGCAAGTTTTTACTGACCCTATGGAAAGAGTGCCCTGTACCCCTTTACTGACTTCCTTAACTTCCAGTAGTGATTCTTCAAACTGGTTTAATAGAGCTTCGGCCTTTTTATATAGGACCTTGCCAGTTTCAGTGAGTTCAAGTTTCTTTCCATTCCGATCGAAAAGTTTTTCACCGATTTCCATTTCCATTAATTTAAGTTGCTGGCTAAGGGGGGGTTGAGCCATATGTAATTTTTTTGCGGCTTTGGTTACTTGTTCTTCCTGAACGATCGTCACAAAATACTTTAACTGCCGGATGTCCATTATATACACCTCATACATATGATTTACATATACATATTGAATTTTTTAAGTATTATATATATATCATAACATATGGTATATTTTGTTATAGGAATTAATTGAATTTTTGGAATTTATTTAATTGTAAGCGCTTCATTTAGATTGATACTAAAGGGGGATGTAAGCATGCCAGCTAAAACAGGTAAAGAATATATCGATAGGGTAGATAAAGCAAAGGCGAATGTATGGATCAATGGAGAGCAAGTAAAAGATAAGATCAGTCAACATCCAGCTTTTAAAGGGGTCATGAAATCACAGGCCGAATTATATGATTTGCAGCATGATTCCGCGAAAACTGACATCATGACTTATATTTCACCAACTTCAAACGAAAGAGTAGGGACTTCATTCATGCAGCCGCGGACTAAGGAAGACCTTGAAAAAAGGAGGAAAATGATTCAAGAATGGGCAAGGCATAATAATGGAATGATGGGACGTTCCCCTGACTATATCAACAGTGGGATGATGGCGTACGGTACTGCAGCTGATATGTTCGGCACTCAGGATTCGGCATTTGCTAAAAATATGAAAGATTATTATGAGCTCTGCAGGGAAAAGGATTTGTCGTTGACACATACCTTGATTCAACCCCAGGTTAATAGGGGAGTTAGTGCCGCAAAGCTTCCGGACCCTTACATCGCTGCACGGATTGCTGGCAAGAATTCAGAAGGGCTTATTATAAAGGGAGCCAGATTATTAGCTACACAAGGAGGAATAACGGATGAAATCATGGTTTTCCCTTCAACATTGCTTAAACAATCGGAAGAAGAAAATCCTTATGCATTCGCATTCTCCATACCAAATAATACACCAGGGTTGAAATTCATCTGTCGTGAATCATTCGACTATGGCAAATCACATTTTGACCATCCTCTTGGTTCAAGGTTTGAGGAAATGGATACGATTATCGTTTTTGATGATGTAGTCGTTCCTTGGAATCGGGTATTTGCATATGGGGATGTCGGCATTTGCAACCAGGCTTATAATGAAAGCAATGCAGTTGTTCATATGACCCATCAGGTGGTAGCGAAGAATATCGCCAAAACCGAGTTCATTCTGGGGATTTTGCAACTAATGGCGGAAACCATCAATATCGGGCAATACCAGCATGTTCAGGAAAAAATCTCGGAAGTCATCATAGCGCTTGAAACGGTAAAGGCTTTCATTACAGCTTCGGAGGCAAACGCGAAAGTGGATAAGTGGGGAATGATGACACCCGATTTCACACCGTTAAACATAGCCCGTAATTATTATCCGAAGATTTACCCTAGATTCAGTGAAATAATGCAGCTTCTTGGAGCTAGTGGCTTAATGGCGATACCAAATGAAGCCGATTTCAATTCGGAGCTTCGACCGGATTTGGATAAATATCTTCAAGCCGCGAATGGTGGAGCCTATGACAGGGTTAAATTGTATCGTCTCGCATGGGATGTATGCATGAGTTCATTTGGATCCAGGCAAACGCTGTACGAAAGATTCTTTTTTGGGGATCCGGTCCGTATGGCGAGCGCTTTATATAACGGCTATGATAAACAGGAATATGTGGACCGTGTCAAGGAGTTCTTGAACCGTACTGAAAACCTTGCAGAAATCAACTGAGCCCTGTAGCATTGGCAAAACATATTAATTTAAAGGCCTTCCCGATAATGAGGAAGGCCTTTAAATTTGAAATATTGTTCATTAATTATATCGATCATGGATATTATTCTTTTTATATGTGCCAAAATCACTGAATTCAATAAGTTCCATGGAGAGGGCTAGATATCTTTTTGAAAAGAGGGATGCCAAATGGGATTCAATCGTTTCGAAAAGTTGGTCACATACTTTGGTTTTATCACTGTCTTTGCGTCCAGCGCCAATTTTTAGTATGGCATGAACAAAGGCATCATCCTCTGTACCATCGGCAACACGATAATGCTTCAATTCAATGGCCCGGGATCGAATGCCGCCAATCGGAAAGATGGAAGGATAGGATATCAGTACATCATTCACCTTCCTTAATAAGCCGTCAATCTGGATTTCATCTTTGATATTATCCGTATATTCAATAATGATATGAGGCATGTGATCAGTCCCTTCCGTTAATTATGGATTTTTAGATGCGGCCGATCCCCGCCTTCAGTAAATATATCGTCACCGACTATTGTGTTAACGAGTTTCCCGATACCTTCAATTTCAGTGATGATTTCATCGCCTACTGCAGTATCCGCCAATCCTTCAGGTGTGCCTGTCAATATGATATCCCCTGGGCTCAATGTCATGAAGCTGCTAAAATATTCAATTAAATCAGCAATGCCGAAAATCATGTCTTTCGTGTTGCCTTGCTGAGTCAATTTTCCGTTGACGTAAGTTTTTATGGCTAGATTCGAAGGATCTGGAATATCCTCGGCATCGACAAGCCAAGGCCCAATTGGGGTGCAGGTATCGCGATTTTTGACCTTCAGGTTAGGTCGGTAGTAATTCTCCAGATAATCCCGTATTGCATAATCATTTGCAATCGTATATCCACTTACATACTTAAAGGCTTCTTCCTTTTTTATGTTCTTCGCCTTTTTACCTACGACGACTGCAAGTTCACATTCATAATGCATATAAGCTGCATCAGCAGGCCGTCTTGTCTGTCCCCGGTGGCCGATAAAGGTATTGGGACCTTTTAAGAACGCAAGGGGTTCTTCCGGGGCTTTAAAAGCAAGCTCTTTCGCATGGTCTGCATAATTCAAGCCAAGCGCGAAGACAGTTCGTGGTTCCACAGGGGGAAGCCAGACAACATCCTGCTCATTGACAATCCTGCCATCCGCCAATTGGAGCTGGCCATAATATTCACTTGCTGAATGTATGGCACCTGCATAGGCTACACGTGCTCTCTTCATAAAATCCCCTCCAGTGATAGTTTTTTCTCGGAAATGATGGTATTTTCCAAATATCCGATTTCGTCTATTTCTATTCTGACATGATCATTGGCTTTTGCCAGCGGTGCATTCTCTGGAACACCAACTAGAAGGACGTCACCCGTACTCAAAGTCATGAAGTCAGTTACATCCTCAATAAGGCGGGATATGGAGCGAATTAGATTTGAAGTTGAATTTTCCTGTCTTAACTCTCCATTTATATATACACGAATTCCTAAAGAATCGGGGTTGGAGATGGATTCCTTGGATACGACCCATGGACCGATCGGGCAAAATCCATCACGGGCTTTATGGCGGATAGCAGGACGGAAAACGCTCTCATGCGGAATGCTAATATCATTGGCGATCGTAAAACCTTCTATATAATCCAATGCATGTTCTTTCTTGACTCTTGTGGCCGTTTTACTGATTACTATTCCAAGTGCGGCCCCGATTTCCAATTCATGTATGCCGTTTGGAAGGGGAACCGGATTTGAAAAAGACGAAAACGTGTTTCTAGGTTTAATATAAAGGATCGGCCCTTTAGGAGGTTCATTATAAGGAGGATGGTAGACCTTTTCCTTCAATGCTTCCAATGATCCTTTATAGTTTAATAATGTTCCATATACGGTTCCTGAAATAGGGTTATCCAACTTGATTTGTGATACCTCATACTTATCACCGTTCATTAATATATAGCGGTTCGACAGTATTTCCATTTCTTCTGAATAATCTGACTTTTGGAGTTTCACTCTTGCTTTTGCCATGGACACTCACCCCTTGTTTTTATTATTAATCATATATGATATCGTATATGATTTATTGTTTAAGTTCAACATATTTAGATTATTCAGTATAATTAGACAAAAAATGTTAGAAAAAAGATGGGTTTCAACAGATAAATGCCTTGAACATTTAGTTAGTATGAAGCTAGGAATTCAAATTGAAAGATTGTGAATGGGGGATGTTCCGATGATGAATGGTAAAGAGTATTTAGAAAGTTTACGAGATGGAAGAACGGTATTCTTGAACGGAGATAAAGTAGATGATGTGACGACACACCCAGCATACCGCAATTCTGCCAGGTCAATTGCCCAACTATATGATGCTCTCCATGATCCGGTTACTGCACGGATTTTAACGGCCAAGACAGATGAAGGTCATACTACCCATAAGTTCTTCAAGGCCTCAAAGAACGCAACAGAGCTGCTTGAAGCAAGGGATGCGATAGCACAATGGTCAAAATTGAGCTATGGTTTCATGGGTCGTACCCCTGACTACAAAGCTGCTTTTACAGGATCATTGGGACCGTATAGCGATTTTTATAAGGGATTTGAAGATAATGCGAAAAGATGGTATGAAAAAACCACAAGGGACGTTCCCTTCTGTAACCATACAATTATAAATCCGGCAATGGACAGGAATAAACCGCTACATGAAAATAAAGAGGTATTTGTGCGTACGGTGGAAGAGCGGGATGATGGGATAATCGTAAGCGGAGCCAAAATGGTTGGAACTTCTGCAGCACTGACGAATTATAATTTTGTCGCGAATTATTCTCCTGTCGATCTTGGGGAAGGAGATAGAAGCCATGCATTGATTTTCTTTGTGCCGATGAATGCGCCGGGATTAAAAATGATCAGCAGACAGTCTTTTGAAGAAACGGCTGCCAAGTCAGGCACTCCTTTCGATTACCCGCTTTCCAGTCGGTTCGACGAAAATGACGCAGTCATCGTCCTTGATCATGTATTCGTCCCATGGGAGAATGTATTCGCCTATAATAATGTGGAAATTGCAAATGGGTTTAGATCCAAGACTGGGTGGATGAATCGATATACATTTCATGGCTGCACACGCTATGCGGTGAAATTGGACTTTATGGCTGGGCTTCTGATGAAAGCTACGGAAATGGCAGGAACGAATCAATTTAGGGGAGTTCAAGCCAATATAGGGGAAGTGCTTGCTTACAGGAATATGTTTTGGGCTATCTCGACAGCGATGGCTACGGATCCGATGGAAGGGCCGAATGGCACTGTTCTACCCAATAGCACATATGCAACTGCATATAGGGTGTTCGCACCAATGGTTTGGCCAAAGGTGAAACAGATATTTGAACAAGTTGTAGCAGGTAATCTCATTCAACTCCCATCAAGCTCCAAGGATTTTTTAAACCCTGAGGTCCGTCCGTATCTCGATAAATATTATAAGGGTACAGGCGGGGTTTCGGCAGTGGAAAGGGTAAAACTGATGAAACTTATATGGGATTCCATCGGCACGGAATTTGGTGGCAGGAATGAATTATATGAAATCAATTATGCAGGTAACCATGAAAATATTAGGCTTGAAACCATGAAAATGGCAGATTTAAATGGACAATCGGATAAATTCAAAGCGTTTGTGGACTTGGCAATGGACGATTATGACCTCCATGGCTGGACAAATGATAAGTGGATAAATGCATATGAAGGCATTAATGCTGATTTGATCCAGCTCCGAATGAATTAATCTGATTAAGAAAACGTGAAAAAAAATGGTTTGTATTGGACTCCCACCGGTTTTTCCGCCACTGCATGATATGAATGCGTTTACATTTATCTTGAAAGGAAAGGTATGGAAAAAGTATAATATTATGTAAAAGGAAAGCCGGAGGGAATCATGACGAATCTTTTGAATCTTAAGAATGATGATGGTGAAATTCATTTAAATGATGAGAGGATGATCCTGACTTCCTCTTCGATTTTCGGTACTTTAAGAAAGGACTTGATCGAGAATATTGGATTTGAAAGAATGAAGTCTTTTTTAATACGTTATGGCTGGAATATCGGAGTCAATGATGCTAAAAAGGCACTAAAAGGGAATATGTCAACGGTTAAGGAGATACTGAGGCAAGGCCCCATTTTACATATGCTGCAAGGTTATACAAAAGTTAATACTATGAATCTGGAATTATCGATGGATAGTCAAGCGGAAGTGCACTCTGTAAAGGTGGAAGGGGTTTGGGTGAATTCCTATGAAGCAGAGGAACATATCACCCAGACAGGCATCGCGGAAGAGCCAGTCTGTTATACATTGACGGGATATGCAAGTGGATTTTATTCAACGGTCTGCGGTCATGAAGTGATTTTCAAGGAAAGTGCCTGTAAGGGAGCAGGGCAATCAGAGTGTAGATACGAAGGGAAATCGATACATTTATGGGGCATGGAGATTCAGGATGAGTTGAAATATTATAAAACCGAACCGATTGTACAAGAGCTTGCCGTAACATATGAAAAGCTGCTGGAGGAACGCAATAGTTTGTCAAAAGTGATGGATATTCATAATTTGCTGACAGAAGAGTTAATTAACGGGAGAAGCCTTCAATCCATAGTGAGGATGGTTTATCAGAAAACAAAAATACCTTTGTTGATGGAGAATTTCAATGGCAATCAGGTTTATCATGCTGGCTTTCAGAAAGGGAAGGTGAGGGAAGTCAGGAATCAGCTTAAATTAATGAGGGAAAATGGCCCTGTCACTTTGGAGACCGGAAGAATCGTAAAAGATGGGATGGAGCTGCTTTATACTCCCATAACGTTACAAAATAAAACTTATGGCTATTGTGCCTTTGTGCAGTCTGATCGAGTCGAAGGAAAAACGAACCTGGAAATCAATCGAATGATTCTTGAGAGGGTTTCCATGACTGGTTCCTTATTCCTCTTAAATGAGAAAAGCAGTTTTGAAGCCCTTGAAAGGGTAAAAGGTTTATTTCTTGAACAAATATTAAATAGAGAATTTGCTTCTAGAGAAGAAATAATCAAAAAAAGCATGTATTTAGACGCTTCATTGGATCATCCTTTCACCATTGCGGTGCTGGGCTATCATTTTTCCTCCGATCGGGGGACAGAGAATGACTATTTCATTCAGCAGAAAATCATCGAAGAGATATATAGTTTCTTTAAGAAGCGGAATCAAGTCGTCTTAACAGCATTAAGGGATGGTAATATCGTATTGCTTATACCATTGAGTCCTGGAAATGAATTTCAATTTCTAACCAAGGAATGCATCAATCACTTATATACTGTTTTCAGCGGATATAATTTTAAAATGGGACTTAGCACAACAAGTGATGAATTGGAACGGGCTCACGATGTTTTTCAAGAAGCTTTAACCGCTTTGAATATGAATGAAGGAACTCGGGATATTACCAAATTTGAAGAAGTCGATCTGCTATCCATTTTAATGCATACTGGTAGTACTCCAGCGGTCCTGCAAAAAGCTGAGAAAATGCTGGGTCCTTTATTGATGAAAGAAGATCCAAAAATGAATGAATTATTGAAAACGCTTTATGTATTTCTGCAATGCGGTGGAAATCTTGAATGCAGCATGAAAGAATTGAACATTTCAATGAGTGGTTTACGCTATAGGATCAAAAGACTTGAAGAGCTGCTTTCCTGCCAAATAAGAAACCCTAAAAGTGCTTTTCAATTATATGCATCATTTGAAACCTTGTTAAAGGCGAAAATGATTACCATTGGTTGATTGGATTCAATCCTTTGTTTAAAAGTAGAAATGTCGATCGATACATATACAGAGATGACTTTCCTGTAATAAGAGCATGGGCATTAGTGAAAAGTAATCTACCATACAATCTGGCGAATACGCGACAAAAACATATTAAGAGTGATTTAAAAGGGCATGGAACTTCCGCTTCAAGTGATTTATTTGCTTGTAAGCAGGGCTATGGGTATAATAAGTAGAGTAAATTCATTAGTAAGTTAAGCTATTTTTGGAGGTAAATTCCGTGAAAATTACAATAAAAGATGCTAGCAAATTCGTCGATCAAGAAGTTACCATTGGAGGCTGGCTTGCCAGCAAACGTTCCAGTGGGAAAATTGCTTTCCTTCAAATCCGTGATGGCTCTGGTTTCATTCAAGGTGTGGTCGTGAAAGCTGAAGTGGGTGAAGAAATTTTCGCTCGTGCGAAATCGATTTCGCAAGAGTCATCCTTGTATGTAACAGGTGTCATTCAAAAGGATGAACGATCGCCGTTCGGTTTTGAGTTACAGGTGAAAGATATTGAAATCATACATGAATCATTGGATTATCCCATTACACCTAAAGCTCATGGTCCCGAATTCTTAATGGATAACCGCCATTTGTGGCTGCGTTCAAAACGGCAGCATGCAGTCATGAAAATCCGGAATGAAATAATCCGTGCTACATATGAATTCTTTAATGAAGAAGGTTTCGTTAAAGTGGATCCCCCAATTTTAACTGGAAGCGCACCAGAAGGAACGAGTGAGTTGTTCGCGACTAAATACTTTGATGAGGATGCATACCTTTCACAAAGTGGTCAGCTCTATATGGAAGCGGCTGCCATGGCACTTGGGAAAGTATTTTCCTTTGGTCCTACCTTCAGGGCAGAAAAATCCAAAACAAGACGACATTTAATCGAGTTCTGGATGATTGAACCAGAAATGGCTTTTATCGAATTTAAAGAAAACCTGGAGGTCCAGGAGCAATTCGTTTCTTCCATCATCCAATCCGTATTGAAAAACTGTCAGCTTGAGTTAAATACACTGGGCCGTGATACAGCGAAGCTTGAACAAATTAAAGCTCCTTTCCCGCGGATTACATATGATGAAGCCATTAAGTTCCTTCATGAACAAGGATTTGATGATATCCAATGGGGTGATGATTTTGGAGCTCCGCATGAAACTGCGATAGCGGAAAGTTATGATAAGCCTGTTTTCATAACTCATTATCCAACCAAAATCAAGCCTTTTTATATGCAGCCAGATCCTGACCGGGAAGAAGTGGTTCTTTGTGCCGATTTGATCGCTCCGGAAGGTTATGGAGAAATAATTGGCGGTTCAGAGCGGATTCATGATCAGGAATTGCTTGAACAGAGAATCAATGAGCATGGCTTGAGCGAAGATGCTTACAAATGGTATATGGAATTAAGAAAATATGGCTCTGTACCGCATTCAGGCTTCGGTTTGGGATTAGAACGCACCGTTGCATGGATCAGTGGAGTCGAGCATGTCCGTGAAACCATCCCGTTCCCACGTCTATTAAATCGATTATATCCTTGATTCCGTAAATGAAGCGGTTATCTTGCCATATTTGGCAGATAACCGTTTTTTGTTAAAATTATAAACTTATTCGGAGAGCCTTATTCATGTTATACTTAACCAGAGGTGTCCAAATACATGAATAAAGAACATTTATATGCGTGGTTTAAGGAAGGAACGATAACGATTCCATCCTTTTTGTTGACTAACTATAGTACAATGGGGCTGAATGAACAAGAAATGGTCCTATTATTACAATTGCAAAGCTTCATCGATAAAGGTAACCATTTCCCTGCACCATCCCAACTTTCTGACCGAATGACATTGCAGGAAACGGAATGTCTATTCTTGATCCAGCGTTTGGTCCAAAGGGGATTTGTTGAAATGGTGGTTGAGGAGAGCCAAGAAATCGGACAGGAAAAATATTCGTTGTCCCCACTTTATGAAAAAATGATGGACTGGTTCTTGAAAACTTTGAAACAGTCAGAGTCTGCTGAAATCCAAAAAGCGGGGGAGAGCCTTTATACGATATTTGAACAGGAGTTCGGCCGCCCTTTATCTCCATTTGAATGTGAGACATTGGCAATGTGGATGGAAGACGACCATCAACCTGAGATCATTAAGTCAGCTCTGAGGGAGTCTGTCATTTCCGGAAAATTGAATTTCCGATACATTGATCGAATTTTATTCGAGTGGAAAAAGAATGGAATTAAAACCTTGGAACAGGCAAGGGAGCAAGGACAAAAATTTAGAGTTCACCAAAAGAGGGACCGAAAGACGGAGACTGCACAACCGTTGAAAGATGTGCCTTTCTATAACTGGCTCGAGCAGTAATGTAAATTGAAGGAGAACCAATATGTTGAATAAAGCTCAAATACGATATTGTCTGGATACGATGGGTGAAATGTTTCCGGATGCCCATTGTGAGCTGAATCACTCCAATCCATTTGAATTGGTGGTTGCTGTTGCCCTGTCAGCTCAGTGTACGGATGTATTAGTCAATAAAGTCACGAAGGATTTATTTCAGAAATATAAAACGCCTGAGGATTACATAAGCGTTCCGATAGAAGAGTTGGAGAATGACATTCGCTCAATCGGTTTGTTTCGTAACAAGGCGAAGAACATACAAAAGTTGTCGCACATGCTGATCGAAGAGTACGGTAAAGAAGTCCCCAGAGATCGTGATGAGCTAGTTAAATTGCCTGGCGTTGGCAGAAAGACGGCGAATGTAGTCGTTTCCGTTGCTTTTGATGTGCCAGCGATTGCTGTGGATACCCATGTAGAGCGTGTTTCCAAGCGTCTGGGATTATGCCGTTGGAAGGATAGTGTCCTCGATGTTGAGAAAACGTTGATGGCTAAGATACCAAAGGATGAATGGTCCGTTACGCATCACCGCCTGATATTCTTTGGACGCTATCATTGCAAGGCCCAGTCACCAAGATGTGAAACCTGCCCGCTTCTCGAGTTATGCCGTGAAGGTAAAAAAAGAATGAAAAGGAAAGAAGCCAATTGACGCAGTCCATATCATTAAAAGTTCCTAAAGAACTGGACCATTCTTTGTTTTTTCCTGAAAAGGAACCCATCTTGGAAAAAGAGCGATATGCAGGTTGGAGTGAAACGATCCCATTCGAGGCTTTCCCGTATGAGTTACTTTATTATAATAATGTAGAGGCGTATGCTCCTTGGAATAAGGGGGCAATGCATGTAAAGGAACTTCTGGAAATATGGAAGGGAATTGATTCAGAATGCAGTTTGCTATTTTCTGAGCGAAAAGTGGGACAGACTTTGGGACTCATGAAGAAGGGGATCGGTTTGTTTTTAACCGCAGTCTACTGGATGCATGGGAAGCCAGTGATATTGAATGATTTCCGGGTCCAAATAGAATCCTTTAACAATATACCGGTAAATATGGATGAAAGGCTTTCATTCATCCTTGCAAGACCTGCTTTTTTTCATTCTTATAGACAGCTTAGTGAGTTGTTCCGAGAATTTGAAAAACAATATGTGAAGTTCATGATCAAAAATAAGAACAGCCAAAAAAACGTCTAAGCTAAAAGCTTAGACGTTTTTTTAGTCAATCTTTATATATTTATTCCGTATCTTTGTTTGGATCTGGGTCCGGGTTAGGGTCAGGTTCAGGGGTTTCGACTGGTTTTTCCTCTTCTACCGTTCCGGGGTCAGTGACATCATCCCCGCCTTCGACGTCCTCATCACCCTTATTGCCATTTCCGTCATCAGTGTTGTTGCCATTTCCATTCCCATTACCATTATTATCATTGTTGCCATTTCCATTATTTCCGTTATTGTCGTTATTGCCGTTTTCACTATTTTCGCCATTGTTATTTTTGTCTTTGTCTTTGTCTTGTTTATCCTCTTCGCCTTCTGCAGGAGCTTCTTGTTCCGGATTTTCACCTTCGGCAGGATCTTTAATCTCCTCGTCCTCAGTACCCTCAGGGACTTCCACTTCAGCAGGTATTTTGACAGATGTACTCGCAGGATCACTTTGTTGGTTATCAACTAGAGCTACCACTGAGAAAGTATATTTACTTCCAGGGGTTGGATTAGGGATCGTTAAACTAGTATCCTTCGATTTTTTTAATACGCTCTGTGCACCGCCGTCCACGGACATCTTAACCTCGAATTGGGTATTCCCATTACCTTTAGGATATGACCATGATAGATTGATTTCATTGCTTTCCTGGTTGTAAGAAGCGTTAATGCCAGGTGAGTCGATCTTTTCATATTCTGTCGTCACTTGTGTTGGCTCGTGGCCTTTAACATAATATTCATAAGTGATTTTACTGCTTGGTGTATATTCATTAGCTTTAACAGCTGGATTCGAACCTTTGATGACTCCAACCTTCACAACACTGTCAGGTTGATCAAAGTCTTTCGTTTCTTTTGATTGAGCCATATGTTCCATTAAATTCTTAAAGATGAATTTAGGGATCCTTTGAGATGATTCACCCAGATATTCCATTTGCTCACCAGATGCATTATCATAACCAGCCCAAACCGCGACTGTATAATTCGTTGTATAACCCGCCATCCAGCTGTCTTTTACACCGGAAGATGGGATGTTATTCGCTGCACGCTGTTCAGGCGTGAAGTTGGTTGAACCTGTTTTACCGGCTACCGGGAGACTAGGTATATTGGCTAACCTTCCTGTTCCATAAGGTTCTTTCATTACGCTTTTCAACATGTCCGTCACGATGAAAGCTGTTGAATCTTTCATGACAGGCTTTGATTCCGTCTTATTTTTGATGGTTGTTTTATCACGTAAAACAATCTTTTTCACACTATGCGGTTCATTATAGATACCGTTGTTTCCGAATGAACTGTATGCACCGGCAAGTTCAAGTGTAGAAACATCCTTACCGCCGCCCAATGCTGCCGATTCGGTAATTTCCTTGTCAAAAGGAATGCCAAGGTCAGTGGCAAAATCACGTGCCCGGTCCAATCCGACTGCTTGAAGCGTTTTTAAGGCAGGAATATTTAATGACCGTGCCAGTGCTTCACGAGTGGTTACAGTACCATAATGTCGTCCTGAAGCATTTTTAAGCGGTGTTCCATTACTGTAAGTATATTCCTCATCCTTGATTTGTTGGTAGGTGGACCAGTTTAAATATTCCACGGCAGGACCATAATCCAGAATTGGCTTAATGGTCGAACCAGGTGACCGCTTGGCATCCGTTGCATAATTCCAGCCGCGTTTAACCGTCGTGTTCCTGCCGCCGCCCACTGCTTTAATTTCACCAGTTTCTGTATCGAGTAATGTGACTCCTGCTTGGAGATCTTTACTTGGATAATTGATGATTTCATCACTGTTCAACATGTTATAGACATATTCTTGGGCATCTTTATCAATGGTCGTTTGGATTTCCAAACCGTCGGTAAAGACGTTATAGTCACCCATATCCCCGACTTCCTCAATTACCAAATCGATGAATGCATCGTATGCGGTCGTATCGATTTGGCTCTTATCGATTTCTTGAAGTCCTTCAGTTATATCGATGCTTTGTGCATCTTTCATTTCTGTTTCGGTGATATATCCATGTTTATTCATTAAGTGCAGAACAATATCACGGCGTTCTTTCGCACGTTCAGGGTGTTTATACGGGTCATACCTGCTTGGGCTTTGCGGTAATCCTACAAGCATGGCCGCTTCGTTCAATTTCAATTCGCTAAGATCTTTTCCATAATAAGTTTGCGATGCAGTTAAGATCCCGTTGGCGCGGTTTGCAAAGAATATCTTATTCACATACATTTCGAAAATTTCTTCTTTTGTATATTTTCTTTCAAGCTGAATGGATAGCCACATTTCCTGGACTTTCCTTTTAATGGTCTTATCAGGTGTTAAATAAGAACGCTTGATAACCTGCTGGGTCAATGTACTTGCACCCTCTGAGCCGAATCCGTTTTTGAAGTTAGCTATGACGGCACTGCCCAGACGTAAGAAATCGACCCCGTGGTGTTCATAAAAACGTGAATCTTCCGTTGCCAGGAAAGCTTCTTCGACTAAATCGGGAATATCTTCATAATTTACATAATCCCGGTTTTCCTTTCCGATTTCAGCTAGCAATTTACCATTTTCATCGAGAATCTTGGATGTGACCGGATCTTTCAAAAGTTTTTCGTCAAGTTTTGGAGCGTCGCTTATAAAGTAAGCCATTGCAGCTCCACCGGCAACAAGGCCTATTATTCCGATTGTAACAAGTATAAGGAAAATTCGCTTAAGCATATTGGTTGGCTTTTTAGGACCTTTATTCTGTCCGTTTTTTTGAGTCTGCCCCTGCTTTCGGCGTTCTTCTCTAGTATTATATTTTTCAGCCATTACAGCTAACCTGCCTTTCTAAAAAAACTAAAAATTTTCTGCGATGAGCGAATCTACTACTTTAATATAGTCAATTCTCGGTTGAAAGCCAAGAGTAATCTTTCGTGAACTGCTTTCAACCTCTTGAAGAGTTATAGATTTGCGTCCGCCATCTTTCATTCTTTTCCAATAAAAACTCAGTTGTTCAGAACTCATTAGATATATATCTTCCATTGCGGAAAACCGGATGATGACAAACGCAATTCCGTCATGCTGAACGATATGTTTCATATGTTCAATTTGATGGTCATGAAAATTCTTCAAAGGGAACGAACTGCTGTTTTTCGTTTCCTTTGCTTCAAAATCAATGTACTTTCCTTTATAAACACCATTGTAATCGGTGGTCGATGCTTGTTTGAAATAAGCCTCTTTAATGACTGCAGCACTTCTTTTCGGATAGTGGACATCGACAATTTGAATGGGTGTCGGTTTTTTATGGATGACGGCAATGCCGTGTGCTAAATAATACTGATTGGTTTCGTTCAAATCGTCTTCCAATGTTTTTCCCCGGTTGCTGTAACTGATTTTTTTTAGTGGGCTTTTCTTTTCTTCCATAGCCTGCGGTACAAACTTTCGTCCATTGGGATAATGAAATGCCACTTTTACCCCTCCTTTTTTTTCACTTTTCTATATTAGCAAAAAAAGAATCCAATATGTGAATAAAAAGAATTGTTTCTTAGAACGATAGGATTTATGTACAACTATATGTCACAATTCATCGCTATGGAAAGGCTGGACTCATAGATGCGAATGTTAAAGACGGAAAAGCAATTGCTCCATTCCATAAAAGCCCAAACCGCTAAAGGGAATAGGGATAATATATCAAGAACAAAAGCATATGAACAATTTTTTAGAATGCATCCAGAAATACAATGGTCTTTTTTAGCTGGGATGGTTTCTAGGAATGCAGGCTGGAATATGTGTGATCTTGAAGGAATTTGGTTTTCCCATTTGCTTGGCCTTAAATATAGGCATCACTTATTCCTAACGTATGAAGAAGCCAACTGGAGAATATTCCAAGATGCGTATCCGCAATTACTTCTCTATCATTATTCGACGAAGTATGGACGTCCTTTGTTTCACTTATGTCATTATTTTTTTATTACCAAATTCATGAAGAACGAATGGTATTCCTTTTGGAAACATGGAGATCGTGAAAAATTAGTCACTGCGCTTATCATAAATGAACAAAACATCATTGAAGAACCGGTTATTAAAAAGCAATCTTTCGTTTTTCATTCCCTATTATTTTTCCTGCAGGACTGGATGCATTTTAGCACCGTTTTATTTCCAACTTGCAATGGAGAACTGTATGGCTCGTCGGTTTCGCATTTTAGAAATATAGATAAAAGGATTGAATTGGGGAAAAGGTTGGCTGGCCTTTTGTTTTCTGAAGATTTGTTTCCGCGCTTTTTTGAATTTTCCTGCAGGACTGAACCAACGGGTGCCAGATATGATTATGAACAATATCGAAAAAAGCCTAGGTACCATGAAACCCCGATGCTGAGGGGCGTATATCCTGTGATTCATCATCGAGCAGGGGAGACAGAGCAATGGGATATGAAAAAAAGGGTTAAAAAAAAATGGTTTATTGAACCCAAATGGGAAGAAGAGCCGTATTTGACCGATTGGTATGACCATAAACAAAAGCAGCTGCACACGGCAGCAATAATCAAAAATTTGATTTTATAATAGGAAACAGGGAAGGCGTCGATTAAGCCTTCCCTGTTTATCGTTCAGTATTTATGTCTTACGTAGAGGGGCGGTTTTCTCCACTAAGTTTCGGGTTTCCCGTTCCTGCCTTTTTAGTGGACGGCTTTTGTCGTTTTTCGTTTTTTTGCTGTCTGCTTTCATTCGACTGCATAAAATCACCTCCTGTCTGTATTCTTGTTTAAAACTTCATTCTTCATTCTGCCATTGTTGTCGAAGGGCATAATAAATTAAGTGAATTGCACTTTCTTTGCCGATTCCCTTCTAGTTTTGTCAGTCATGAAGGGCTTTCAGATAAAAAAAAGAATAGTACAGGTAAAGAATGGGAGGGATCAGCATGGTCAATAAAAGTGTCGCAACAGAAGAGATATTAAGGATGATAGCTGAGATCAGTACCAGCCTGGATCGTTTGGAAATTTCATATGGGGAAACTGTAAATACAGTGCGGTGCAAACTATGGGCGGAGCAATATACATTAGTTAATGAAGCCCAGGAAGCCATTGAGAAAGCCGAGGATTATTGGGTAAATGCTGAAGGTCCAAACCACTCCTTTTCCATTGTCCCGGAAAAAAGAATGATAAAGCACAAGGTTTTCACGGAATTGCCCGTATAAGCCAGAGGAATATCATTTTATAAAGAACTGGATTATACTTAGGGAAACAATTGTACGGAGGAATTTAATGTGCAAAAAGAAAAAATGCAGCTATTAACAGAACAATTAATACAATATACGGTCAATGCGGATGAGATTTATGAGGGTGTACGCAAGGAAGGAAAGGAAAAGGATTTCTTTTCGGAAGTCAAGCCGTTTGCAGACCTGGTCAGGACCGCATGCATCGAATGGGAAACCGGAATGAAGGAGTGGATGAAAGAAACCGAATTCAGGCATCTTTTCCCCGAGCAAATCGAACAAACCGCCCATAACCTTTCTGATGTGGCCGTTCAGGCATTTTTTCCTAAAACAAGTTATAAGCGATTTAAAAGCCACGTCCAATCGGTCGAATTCATCCTTAATAATGTAAAAACGGAAATCGATCGGATTTTATCATAAAAACACCTACACTATATTACCTCTTTTTTCATATATTATCAGAACCATGTAATGAAAAAAGAGGAGGGCTCATTGACATGATGAGA
Source organism: Bacillus sp. B4EP4a (assembly GCF_006680105.1). NCBI lineage: Bacteria > Bacillati > Bacillota > Bacilli > Caryophanales > Bacillaceae > Bacillus > Bacillus sp. B4EP4a. The sequence continues at coordinate 163,261 of NZ_VHIK01000022.1, read as the reverse complement.
TCCGGTTTTAACCAAATCTCCCCAAATCAAGGACAGTTTCCTCAACCAATGCCGGAATATTGGGGAGGGTACCAACAGCCAATGCCGTATCCTCCGCAAAATAATCATAATCTTGAACAATCATTTATGTATCCATATCATCTCCAGGATACAGGGGGCTATATGACGCCATATCATGATCCTTATCAGCAGGCTGCCTATCATCCATTCCAACAAGTCCAGCAGCAGGCGATGCCTGTGGGTGCTTATCCGGGCAACAGTGTAATGCAGCCAATGGCACAAATGCACCCAATCCAGTCCAATCAACAGCCGCAAGCTTTTAGTCCGTTCGCCAATCCGTTACAGCCAGCTAAAAGACCTCCGCAAAGTCAGCAGCAGGCCCATAATCCATATCCTAAGCAGCAGTTCATGCAAAAACCCCAGCCATCGGGTTTCAAATCGGTCATGAATCAATTCAAAACACAAGATGGCTCCATGGATATAACGAAGATGATGAATACAGCCGGACAAATGATGAATACTGTTTCACAAGTATCTTCAATGGTCAAAGGTGTAGGGGGCTTCTTCAAAGCTTAGATGGTGAATAAAGGAAAAGCAGACTTATAAGTGACCAGCCACTTTTTTAAGTCTGCTTTTATTCATGCCTAATGAATTTCAATCCGATTCCCTCTGATTTTGGGTAGGTTAAGCGTGAGGATGCCATCGCGATGTCGCGCGGTCACATTTGCTTCATCAATCGGCTTTGGAAAGGAAATGGTCCTTGATAAAGTACCGGCTGAAACTTCCTTTTGGAACAATCCTTGATTTTTATGCTTTCTATCTACATGCTTTGCAGATATGGTTACGGCATGGGACAGTACATCAATTGATATTTGGCTGCGTGCAATTCCGGGCAGGGTGGCAGTAAGGGTATATTCTGAATGTGTTTCGTGAACATCAACCGGAAAGCTGCGTTCTTTCGCCGAACCGAAGAACTCGTCAAGAGATTGCAGCATGCCTTTAGGGGGCCTCTCGGAAAACAGCCGATCCATTTTGTTAATGAAATGGGTAAAGGGTTCTATTCGATTCCGATTATTATTTTTTTCAGAAGAGGTCATCACGGTGCTCCTTTCTAAAAAATCCTTTGCCTATAGGCTATGTGAGAAATGAAGAAATGTGAATGCACTGTTGGGTTTCAGATACAGGTCTATAGGGAATAACGTTACTGAATGATTAGTAAAGGAAATGAGGGATTAATATGACAGATGGCAAGCTTTCCTACATAGACACCGGGAAAGGTAATGAAACATTGTTGTTTATCCATGGGTTTTGCGGAAGCCATGAATATTGGAGTGACATCATTGCTGAATTAAAGGGTGAATACCGGATTATTGCCGTTGATTTACGGGGGCATGGTGCAAGTGAGGAAATAGATGGATCTTTCTCGATTGAAGATATGGCTGCTGATATTGCTTCATTTTTGAAAGAACTGGAAATCGGGCAGGTCTATATGTTTGGTCATTCGCTTGGGGGATATATCACCTTGGCATTCGCAGAAAGGTTTCCTGGGAAATTGTCTGGTTTTTCATTGGTACATTCCACCGCTTTCCCGGACGATGAGACTGGAAAGGCTGGGCGCTTAAAGTCTGTCGAGAAAATCGAAAGTGAGGGAATCCCCGCTTTCATTGACGGACTTATACCAAAGCTTTTCGCTAATTCCGATGATCCCAATATTGACCATATAAAGGAAATCGGATATAAAACAAGTGAAATTGGTGCAATAGGGTCTTTACATGCTATGAGGAACAGAATTGACAGAAATCATGTACTCAAAGATACGGAGTTGCCAGTCCTATTGGTTGCAGGTGAACAGGATAAGGTGATTCCCGTTGATAAAACCTTCTCTGTAAAAGGGAGCCATATCAATGAAGTTATACTTAAGGGCAGCGGCCATATGGGAATGTTGGAAGCTCCAAGCAGGCTAATCGAAGAAATCATTCGCTTTGTCGAGAAGAATTAAATGAAAAAAGACCGAGCTGGAAACGAGATGGTGACGTTTCCAGCTTTTTTTTTTTGAAAAGGAAATAGTTTCCCTTTTGCATAGAACGTTCATTCGGTAGAATAGGAGTATGAGGTGGTCATATGAAACTGCGAAAAAATTTACAAGAAGTCATCAATGATTTAAAAACAAATGAGGATTTTAAAGATAATATAGTACATTGGCAAGTAATTGAAGCAAAAGAGGCAAAACATGTACCATTTCCCGATGCAATGAATGATAAAATCAAGCATGCTCTTGAATTACGGGGGATAAATGGATTGTATACCCATCAGGCAACTGCATTTGATACTGCTGTCGGTGGCAATAGCCTTGTAGCGGTCACACCTACTGCTTCTGGAAAAACATTATGCTATAATTTGCCGGTCCTTCAAAAAATACTGGAAGATAAAAAAACTAGGGCGCTTTATATTTTTCCGACAAAAGCGCTGAGTTATGATCAAAAGAGCGAATTGAATGAAATGATTCATGAAATGGATGCTGAGATAAATAGTTATACATACGATGGGGACACACCTTCAAATATCAGGCAAAAAATCCGCCAGGCAGGGCATATCGTGATCACCAATCCTGATATGCTCCATTCCGGTATCCTGCCCCATCATACGAAATGGGTCTCTTTGTTTGAAAACTTGAAGTATGTGGTAATCGATGAACTTCATATTTACCGCGGCGTTTTCGGAAGTCATACAGCCAACGTCATAAGAAGGTTAAAAAGGATCTGCAAGTTTTATGGAAGCGACCCTGTATTCATCTGTACATCCGCTACGATCAATAACCCAAAAGAGTTGGCAGAAGAGCTCACGGAAAAACAAATGGTCCTAATCGATAATAACGGAGCCCCAAGTGGTAAAAAGCATTTTGTTTTTTACAATCCCCCAATAGTAAATAAACCGCTGAACATACGAAGGAGCGCGGTTTTGGAAGTCCGGAAACTAGCAAATGAATTTTTGAAAAATAAAATTCAAACGATCGTTTTTGCGCGAAGCAGGGTTCGTGTGGAAATTCTATTGACATATTTACAGGAACTTGTGTCAAAGCAACTGGGGCCAAAGTCGATCAGGGGCTATCGCGGTGGATATCTGCCAACACAGCGCAGAGAAATTGAACAAGGACTCAGGGATGGTTCCATTTATGGAGTGGTTTCCACAAATGCACTTGAGTTGGGCGTCGATATCGGCCAGCTTCAGGTTTGCATAATGACTGGTTACCCTGGATCCATATCGAGTGCTTGGCAACAGGCGGGACGAGCAGGTAGAAGGCATGGTGAAGCATTGATCGTCATGGTCGGCAGTTCTAGTGCCCTAGATCAATATATCGTACAGCATCCCGAATATTTCTTTACCAGAAATCCAGAAACTGCCAGAATCAATCCGGATAATCTTTTGATCTTGGTTGATCATGTAAAATGTGCAGCATATGAGCTCCCATTTAAAAAAGGCGATACCTTTGGGAAAACAGAGATTATGGACGTTCTTGAATTCCTTACGGAAGAAAGGGTCTTACACTTAAATGGGGACAAATGGCATTGGATGAATGATGCTTTTCCCGCAAGCAATATCAGCCTGCGTTCAGCGGCACAGGAAAATGTCGTGATCATCGACCAAACGAATGCACCGGTTAATCGGGTCATAGGGGAAATGGATACGTTCAGTGCAATGACCCTCCTCCACGATGAAGCCATCTATTTGCACCAGGGAATTCAATTTCAGGTGGAAGAACTTGATTGGGATGAAAAGAAAGCTTATGTACGTGAAGTCAATGTGGACTATTATACGGATGCCAACCTTGCTGTTCAGTTGTCTGTATTGGAAGTCGATAAACAGCGAACTTTCGCTTCCACAGCAGCTGCTTTTGGTGATGTCGCAATCCGGGCGATGCCTACGATCTTCAAAAAAATCAAATTCGAAACTCATGAGAATATTGGTTCAGGACCAATCAGTCTCCCGGAGATGGAACTGCACACGAGTTCAGCCATGCTTTCCATGGATCCCGATATATTTAAGTGGGACGAAAATCGGATAGAACAAGGAATGATAGGTGCCTCCCATGCTCTTAATTACATGATTCCGCTACATGTTATGTGCGATCCGCATGATATTCATGTTTATCCGCAGGTTAAGGCAGCACATAATGAAAAACCGACCATTTTTATCTATGATAGTTATCCGGGAGGCATAGGGTTAAGTGATAAAGTATATGAAAACTCTGAAGTCATTCTGCTTGAAACAATATCAATGATCGAAAATTGCGCTTGTGAAAGCGGCTGTCCTTCCTGTATCGGGACGGAATCCGCAACGAAAACAGCCAAGAGTGATGCCAAACAATTATTGGGTCAATTTTGTAAGCAAAAACATTAATAGATTACAGTGATAAGTGAAAAGAGGTGTAATTTTATGTCCTTAAAAAATAAATTGAACCGTATGAAAACGCATATGAACCTAGGGGAACATCCTACTCCTGTAAAAGAAGATGACCAGACAGTGAATGAAGAAATTCCTTACTATGAAAAGTGGCTGGAGAATGATACCGTTTCCTTTCATTTCGATGGTGACTATTGTTTCATTAGGGAAGTCCGCTACCCTATAAATCACAAACACGGGTTATATGCATTTTCCGAGCTGAAAAAGGTTGTAAAAGAGTGGAATCAAACTTCATTGGAGCATCCACTATCCGCTAGGGGCGTTAAAAGTGAAGATCTGTTTTTCTTCGATACGGAAACAACAGGGCTTGGAGGTGGAGCCGGCAATACCATTTTTTTACTTGGCTATGCATATTTAGAAGGTGAAGAAGTAGTCGTGAAGCAACATATCCTTCCGCAGCCTGGAAGTGAAATCCCGCTTTATCAAAGCTTTCTGGAAAACATCAATTACGAAACACTTGTCACATATAATGGTAAATCCTTTGATTGGCCCCAGCTAAAAACCAGACATACCTTGATAAAAGAGCATGTACCAAAACTACCGGAATTCGGACATTTCGATTTATATCATGCTTCAAGACGCCTTTGGAAAAACAAATTGGAACGAGTGAAATTATCAGCAGTTGAAACAGATATTCTAGGTGTTTATAGGGAGGATGATATTCCTGGATATTTGGCGCCGATGATTTATTTTGATTTTGTTGAGCGGAAGAATCCGGAAATTCTGTTTGGAATCATGAAGCATAATGAATTGGATATCTTATCACTGATCACATTGTATATTCATTTATCCCGAAAAATCCTCCAAATCGATGGATATACGGAAGAGTCCATGGAAATTGCACGATGGCTCGCTTATTTGGGAAAAAAAGAGGAGTCAGTTGAGACATATCAAAAAATATTGGAAGCAGGAAATGAGGAAGATCGGATAATCGCTGGCCATGCCTTAGCCTTCCAGAAAAAGAAGCAAAAACTATTCAATGAAGCTTTGGAGATTTGGAAGGAAGCCGCCTTAAAAGGAAATGTGCAAATAAGGATACAGGCACAGATTGAATGTGCAAAATTATATGAACATCAATTTAAGGACGTCGGTCTTGCTCTAAAATGTTCAATAATCGCACTTCAAGAGATGGTGAGCGAAGGGACCTTGCCAGGGAAAAAACAATCGGAATTGGAAAAGAGGATCCATCGGCTCGAAAAGAAAGAGCAATCTAAGGGTATTTCTATATAATATATGGGAATTGAATTGGTCTTTTAGTGCAAAAGGATGAAAATAAAAAATATGTATACAATTATTGTAGCCTTCAACTATTATGTGTAAAATGGAAAGAGTTGAGGGTGAAATTCTGAAGCGTTCATTTCATTCCTTTACATCATAAATTCAAGGTGAAAGCGGAGCGAAGAAATGTATAAAACGACTTTATTTCTATTTTTTGTTGTCCTTTGTTTAACAATTGTTTTATTTACTTCATTAAAAGACAGTCTCTATTCCTTTTTATAGAAAATTACCCTCAGTACATTTGAAGGGATAGCATTAATATAATAGTGTACTTATCGACAGCCATACATCGTTTTATACTTATTCTGTATAATTAGGTCATTTCATCAGTACACGTATCCCCTTTTTTTCATAGTCTGTAATGGTAAGACAAAACTTATCATGATGAAAGGGGACGTATTATAATGTATTTTCGTAATTGTGGAGGAAATAAACCCAATGTAATGGGAGCATACGGGAACGCACCTGGAGTTATGGGCGCATCAACCGGTAAACACCCCCACCACGTAATGGGAGCGTCAACCGGTAAACACCCTCACAACGTAATGGGAGCGTCAACCGGTAAAAAGTCTAACGTAATGGGAGCCTATAGTCCATCGGCTGTGTCTCCAGCGCAATATGGTCCATCGGCTGTGTCTCCAGCGCAATATGGTCCATCAGCTGTGTCTCCAGCGCAATATGGTCCAACACAAACATCTCCATCTCAAGTTGCCCCAGCGCAAGTCTCTCCGACACAGCAATTTGTCAATACGAATGTATCGAACACAGTGATTCCTGTCGTTCATCCATCACATACTACAAATGTCAATAAACATGTGAACACGTTTAAACATTATTTCCCGCATACTCAATCCGTGGTGAACGAGTGCTATAATCAACACTTGATTTGTGGAAGGCCGCCGCAAAACCCATGCTGTCCGCCTGGTCATTTCGGATATTAAAAAATAAGGGCTTATAAGCCCTTGTTTTCTTACATAAGATCATGTTAAAAGGAGATTAGCCAAGCGATGAAGGTTTTGTATATGACGGGCTATAAGGCTTTTGAATTCGGGATATTCAAAAATGACCATGAAGCCGTAAAATATATAAAGAAAGCGATGAAGCAGCGTCTCCTTCCATTGGCGGAAGATGGGCTGGAATGGGTGATCATTTCAGGTCAATTGGGTACGGAACTATGGGGTGCAGAAGTGGTGTTCGAATTACAGGAGGAATATCCTCAGCTTAAATTAGGGGTGCTTACTCCTTTCCTGAAACAGGAAGAGTCATGGAACGAGACGAATCAAGACTATTACCGATCCATATTGGCCCGTGCCGATTTTGTTGAGTCCATTTTCAATAAACCATATGAAGGGCCACAACAGCTGAAAATTAAAAATAGGTATATGGTCCATAAAAGCGATGCCATGCTCATCATTTTCGAAGTTGAAAAAGAAGGATCATCCCGATATCCTTATTTCGAGGCGATGAAAAAAGCCGAAACACAGCCATACCCCATCTTTCAGATAAACTTTGATGATCTGCAACTGGCTGCTGAAGAAGCGAGCTGGTCCGAAGAATGATGGAGTGAAAATAATTATGGATTAAAAGTTGTTTCTAAAGCATAATCATATTATTATGAAATTTAGATACAGATTTAATGGGAATACATATCGTTCACTAAACAGTATGCATACAAAATGGTGTTTCGTTGACAAACCCAAGCAGATTTGAAAAAATAATAAAAAGTCGATTGTATTGGCGAAAGTATTGAGGTGAAGTCTTATGCTATCCGATAAGATAAAATTAACGGCTAAAGATATTCTTGAAAAAGATTTTAAAACAGCCATGCGCGGTTATAAACCTGAAGATGTGGATCAATTCCTGGATCTGATCATTAAAGATTATGAAGTGTTCCATCAGGAAATCGAAGATCTTAAACAAGAAAATCTTAAATTGAAAAAACAAGCCGCCGAAGAGAGTACAAAACGTCCAAATCAACCTGCTCCAAGTGCCACTCCGGGAACCACTAACTTTGATATCCTTAAACGGTTATCTAACTTGGAAAAGCATGTTTTTGGTAACAAGCTTTTTGACTGAGATTTTGCATTGTAAAAGTGAAAATTATTTTGGTATTGTTTTTTCATGAGTAATGGAGTATAATCAATTATGTTATGTTAACGTTTGGGTAATTGCTGCTGCATTTATGCAGTAGAGGAAAGTCCATGCTCGCACGGACTGCGATGTCCGTAGTGTTCGTGCCTGGCGAAAAAATAAGCTTGGGCAGCAATCTTGGATTGCTGACGGCTGGGAAAATGCCTAAGTCCTTTTGGATATGGCATGAATACCTATAAAAGTGCCACAGTGACGTAGCCTTTACAGAAATGTAAAGGGTGGAACGAGGTAAACCCCACGAGCGAGAAACCCAAATTAATGGTAGGGGCGCTTTCTTCCTTGGAATTGAACGAGGAGAAGGACAGAAGCATATGCTTCTGTAGATAGATGATTACCGCCGAAGTACGAGACGCGAGTCGCTTGCAGTACTGAGGAACAAAACATGGCTTACAGAACGTTATCATATTACACCAAAAGCACAACTCTCCTTTTAAAAGGGGAGTTTTTGTTTATGGAGATTGCCTGATTATAAAAAGATTGGGCATTTCCATTTATTATTCGTTTTCTGAAACACCGCTGTGTTAAACTAAGAACTTGGCAAGTTTTTCATTCCATCTCGAAAAGTGTCAAGCGGAAAGAAAAATGAGCTTGAATGAAGTCAGTCGGTAACGTTTAAAAAAATAGTGTCGGAATGTAAAGCATTTCCTTGATTCTGGGTATCCTATTTTTAAAGGTTCCTTAACTCTTCTGTTAACCCTAAAATGAAGGTATCAAGACGGAAAACTTCAAATTTCAGGCTAATGAATGGGAAGCATACATAATTGGTTTTGATGATTTCAATCATATGATTGCAGCGTGTATCTTAAGGTACATGGATAATTGAGTAGTGCTGTATTTAATTATTGAATGTTCTCGCTACATGATCATGAAATAAGCTAAGCAAACAATGAAGAATTCTAACTGAAATATAAAAAAGCGGTGGACCTTTTAAATAAGGTTTACATGTAAAAAATCAATGCCTGATTCTTAAATACATAAATGAAGAAATTCGGGAAAAGGTGCCATTGATTTGGATTAATGGAAAGAAGGTGCAAGATTAATGAAACAATTCGATATTATCGCAACATCAGCAATGGGATTGGAATCAATTGTTGCCAAGGAGGTTAGGGATCTTGGTTACGATTGTCAAGTCGAAAATGGTAAAATCACATATAAAGGCGACCAATCCGCCATTGCCCGCTCTAATTTATGGCTGCGCAGTGCCGATAGGGTGAAAATTAAAGTAGCGGAATTTAAAGCATATTCATTTGATGAGTTGTTTGAAAAAACAAAGGCATTGAATTGGGAAGATTACTTATCAGCCGATGTAGAGTTCCCTGTGAGTGGAAAATCCGTTAAGTCAAAGCTTTACAGTGTCCCTGATTGTCAGGCTATTGTCAAAAAGGCGATTGTTGATAGATTGAAAAGTAAATATAAGCAAGTGTCTTGGTTTGCAGAGACTGGTCCTTTGTTTAAAATTGAAGTGTCTATTTTAAAAGATGTAGTGACACTTACCATAGATACTTCAGGTGCAGGTTTGCATAAACGGGGATATCGGACAGGGCAGGGGGAGGCACCCCTTAAAGAAACATTGGCGGCTGCCTTGATCATGCTGACCAATTGGAAACCGGATAAACCTTTCATAGATCCATTTTGTGGATCTGGAACGATTCCCATCGAGGCAGCCTTAATTGGGCAGAACATAGCACCTGGGTTTAACAGGGAATTCGTATCTGAAACCTGGGCATGGATGGACAGCAAGGTTTGGGATGAAGCACGGATTGAGGCTGAAGATTTAGCCGATTATGATCAGTACTTGGACATAACCGGTTGTGATATTGACCATCGAATGGTCGATATAGCTAAAGCGAATAGTTTTGAAGCGGGTCTTGGTGATCTGATTGAATTCAAACAAATGCAGGTGAGGGATATCTCGACAAGGAAAGAGTATGGTGTCATTGTCGGGAACCCGCCTTATGGAGAACGTCTTGGTGAGAAAAAAGAGGTTGAGCAGATGTATAGAGAAATGGGCCAAGCCTTCAAGAAGCTTGATACATGGTCAGTATACATGATTACCTCCAATCCTGACTTCGAACAGCATTACGGTAAGCCTGCAACGAAAAAAAGGAAATTGTTCAATGGTTTCATCCGTGCTGACCTTTATCAATATTGGGGGAAAAGGCCGCCAAGACAGCCTCAAGGTGAATAAGTAGGTAGAATATAACGGAGGATTTTGTTGGTCAGGACGATTTATTCATAATAGGTTCCAGTCTTGCTTATCATTTCCTTTTCTGTTATTCTAATAATGAATTATTTTTGTTCAGATTTAAGGAATACCTTAATATTCTTTTGAGCAAGGATAGTAATATAATGTGTGGAGAACACACTAGGAGGCAACAAAAATGGAACAAGGTAAAGTAAAATGGTTTAACGCAGAAAAAGGTTTTGGATTCATCGAACGTGAAGGTGGAGACGATGTATTCGTACATTTCTCAGCTATCCAAGGCGAAGGTTTCAAAACACTTGAAGAAGGCCAAGACGTTACATTTGATGTAGAACAAGGTCAACGTGGACCACAAGCATCAAACGTAAACAAAGCTTAATTCAACCCTATATTATTTACAGACAGGCTCTCTTTTGGAGCCTGTCTTTTATTTTACGAATCGGACAACCAGGCAGCATACATAGAAAAACAGACATAATACGCTTCATTTCTGATGGTTGGTAAATATCTTGACTATTAATATGAAATAAAGGATAATATACTTTTGCCTAGATAAGTAATGATTCGGATACTATATACTGATGATAGATAAAAGGGGAGACCATGATGCTTAAAACACTGCCTTTTTCGGTAACAAAGGAAGATTCTTTTTACGATAAGCTTTCAGAATGGATCGGTGATGTTTTTTACGATATTCTTCCCGAAAAAGGATTTGAGCTGCGTGACGAACAAATCTTCATGGCTTTTCAGTTAGAAAAAGCCTTTAAAGAAAAGAATGTAAGTTTTGCTGAAGCAGGGGTAGGGACCGGTAAGACTTTGGTCTATTTACTATATGCGATTTGTTATGCGAGATATACGAATAAACCTGCAATTATTTCATGTGCGGATGAAACGTTGATTGAACAGCTTGTCAAAGAGGAAGGCGACATCCAAAAAATCAAGAATGCTTTAGGTATTGAAGTGGATGTTAGGCTTGCCAAGTATCACGATCAATATGTATGTCTTAAGAAATTGGATTACGCAGTGAATCATGAAGATTCAGAGGGAATAGATCAGCTATATGATGAACTTCCCAAGTTTGTCCATGATAACTCATCCATGAACGCCTATACAGCGTATGGGGACCGTAAACAGTATCCATATTTAAATGATGAAGACTGGTCTAAAGTTGGCTGGGATCAGCTCCAAAACTGTTTTACTTGTGATAAACGCCATCGTTGTGGGCAAACCCTATCACGGGACCACTACCGAAAATCAAGTGATTTGATCATTTGTTCACATGACTTCTTCATGGAGCATGTATGGACTAAGGAAAAGCGTAAGCGAGAAGGACAGTTACCATTGCTGCCTGATCATAGCTGCGTTGTCTTTGATGAAGGTCACCTATTGGAGTTTGCTGCTCAAAAGGCTTTAACTTATAAAGTTGGGGAACAGACCCTTGCTTCGGTTTTAGAATTGCTTACAGCCAATCAGGTTCGTGAAGAAACGTTATACATCATTGAGGATTTAATTGATATCAATGAAGAATTTTTTGATTTGTTGGATGAAAAGGCGATACATGTCAGCGGATCTAATCGTTATGAAATTCCGATGTCCAAAGAAATTACAAGCTTCGCCCAAAAGCTCCACAAAAAGGTTGAAGAGTTAGAGGAGAACCTTGTTTTTGAAGCGGAAATGTACACGATCAATGACTATGATTTAAAAGTGACGGAAGAATATTTAGAGCAGCTGGGCTACTCCCTTTCTCTATTTGTGAAGGATGAACAGGCCGTTTCCTGGTTTGAAGAAAATGAAATGACCAAAACATTGGTCATCATGCCAAGGCTTGTACAGGATATTTTGTCTGAACAGGTATTCTCTAAAAAAATTCCTTACATTTTTTCATCGGCAACATTATCGGATAATAAATCCTTCCAATATATTGCAGATAGTTTAGGGATAGAAAAGTATGACAGCTTCTCCGTTGAATCACCATTTGATTACGATGAAGTCATGAAAATGAACATGCCGGTCTTCGAAAATGGAGATCAATTGGCAAAACTTCAATATACGATGAAGACAATCGAGGAAAATGAAGGTCGAACACTAGTGTTATTTCATTCGAAAGAAGAATTGCATTGGTTCAAGGAAAACTGCCCAATATCTTCTTATCCATTTTATTTTGAAGGGGAAGCGGAAATCAGCGAGCTTGTTAAGAAGTTCCAAGAGGATGAGCAATCTGTCCTTTTCTCCTATCATTTATGGGAAGGGCTTGATGTTCCAGGTCCTTCATTACAAAATGTAGTGATACACTCCCTTCCATTCCCGCCACGCGATCCAGTTTTCGAGGCCAAACGCAACTCGGTTACCGACGCATTCGAAGAAGTGGATCTTCCATACATGCTCCTTCGGTTGCGCCAGGGAATAGGGCGATTGATCAGGACGAGCAATGATTCGGGAACAGTCCAGATTTTGACTGAAAAGGATCTTTCGGAACAGGTGAAAGAGAAGATAGTATCCATTCTTCCTGTAACGCTTTAACTAAAGTCCAATCCAAAATAAGAGCCAAGGTGCCCCTTGGCTCTTATTTTATTTTAATTTATTAATCGAAGTGGTTCTGATATGAAAGATTTTTGTATAATATGGTAAAGTGTAGTTGGAAGGAGCAGTGAATATGAAAAAAAAGGGTATAGATCTGATAGAAAAAGAGTTTAGAGAATATGTAAAGAAAATCTCGGCCTATAATGAAGCTCTCGCGTTAATTTTTTGGGATTTGCGTACAGGTGCACCGAAACAGGGAGGTGAGCAGCGTTCCGAAGTTATCGGCGTGCTTTCCTCCGAGGTGTTTAATATGAGCACAAGTAAAGAAATGGAATCCTTCATTGCAGAACTTTCGCTGGAGAAAGCCACTCTTAGTGAAACGACGAATAAAATGGTACAAGAGTGTAAAAAAGAGTTTGAAAGGAATAAGAAAATTCCTGCCAACGAATATAAGGAATTCGTCATTTTACAATCGCGTTCTGAAAGTGCATGGGAAGAGGCAAGGGAAAAAGCTGATTTTTCATTATTTCAACCTTATCTGGAGCAAATTGTAGCTTATACCCGTAGGTTCGTAGAGTACTGGGGATATGAAGGGACGAAATATAATACCCTTTTAGATATGTATGAACCAGGCATGACCGTAGATATACTTGACAGCGTATTCAGTGAGCTTCGGGCGAGGATCGTTCCATTGGTAAAACAGATTGCCGAAAGCGAACATAGACCTGAAACAGCGTTCCTTTATAAAGAATTTCCAAAAGAAAAACAGCATAAACTTAACTTGGAAATTTTAAAACAGCTAGGATACGATTTCAAGGCTGGCAGGCTGGATGAAACAGTTCACCCTTTTGAAATTAGAATAAACAGGGGCGATGTCCGGGTGACGACCCGATACGATGAAAATGATTTTAGGGGGGCAATCTTTGGTACCATCCATGAATGCGGACATGCCATTTATGAGCAGAATATCGCCGAAGAATTAACTGGAACACTTCTCGATGGCGGGACATCAATGGGAATCCATGAATCACAATCATTGTTTTTCGAAAACTTCATTGGACGGAACCATAGCTTCTGGAAAAATAAATTCTCCTTATTAAAAGCTTATGCTCCCGAACAATTCAATGATGTGACACTGGATGAATTTTACCGGGGAATTAACGAATCAAAACCATCGTTCATCCGTATTGAAGCAGATGAACTGACGTATCCTCTACATATTATGATTCGGTATGAACTGGAAAAGGCTCTCTTTAATGGAGAACTGGAAGTGAAGGATTTACCGGAAGTCTGGAATGAAAAATACAAGGATTATTTGGGAATTGTGCCCGAAAATGATGCCATGGGCGTGTTGCAAGATGTGCACTGGGCAGATGGCAGCTTTGGTTATTTCCCTTCTTATGCATTGGGATATATGTATGCAGCCCAAATCAAGCAATCGATGCTTAAAGATTTGCCTGATTTTGATGGCCTGTTGGAAGCGGGTGATATTGCTCCAATCAGGAAATGGCTTAATGAAAAGATACATAAATACGGAAAAACAAAAAAGCCTCTTGAGATTTTGAAAGAAACGACAGGAGAGGGCCTGAATGTTCAGTATTTAATAACGTATCTTGAAAATAAATATAAAGAAGTTTATAAAATCAAATGAATTAATAGAAGAAGGACTTGGTTTAAATGCCAAGACCTTCTTCTTTTTTATGGGTCGCTACAAAAGTGACGTGTATGATACCAGTAAATGGAACATGAAGATGGAGTGATTTTTTCTTTTGAGAGGAAAATCCCTGTTATTTAGGCTTTGTGATTTCGCAATTTTCTAATAATACGAATGATGATTTAATTTTTTAAATGAAAGTTCGGTTTTTATCAAAAATTACTTTTCAAATAGAGCCAGCGTTGTTATAATTCATATATTAATAAAATATAAAGTTTCACTCGTATAATAGCAGGGATATGGCCTGCAAGTTTCTACCGGATTACCGTAAATAATTCGACTATGGGTGAGTAATAGATCTTGTTGCATAATGAAGGCTTTTGCTGATTCATTTTTCATTCATGCCCAAGAAGTATTGCTTCACTCCAAAAAAGTGTCGCAATGTTTCTTGGGCTTTTTTATATGCCGGGAAATGATTGCGTGGTTTATGGGTCAATAATCATCCAAGTTTGGGAGGAACCTTCATGCAACTTTTAAAGGAAAAAATCTTGTCCGAGGGTCAAGCTTTATCAGAAGATATCTTAAAAGTAGATTCATTCTTAAATCATCAAATGGATCCGATACTAATGAAAGAAATTGGTAAAGAATTCGTAAAACGTTTCGAACAAAAGGAAATAACGAAAGTGCTGACGATTGAATCTTCAGGCATTGGACCTGGTTTGATGGCCGCGTTGGAATTGGAAGTTCCGCTAATTTTTGCCCGTAAACGTAAATCACTTACTTTAACAAATGATTTAGTGTCCGCGTCCGTTCATTCCTTTACAAAAAAAGAAACCAATACTATTACGGTTTCCAATAAATATATTGAAGCTGGAGATAAGGTTTTGATCATCGATGACTTCCTTGCGGTCGGTCAGGCAGCCAGGGGCTTGGTGGAAATCTGTAGGCAGGTTGGAGCAGAAGTGGCCGGAATCGGCATCGTGATTGAAAAGGCATTCCAAAGTGGTGGTAAGGATCTTAGGGAACAAGGTTTTCAAGTCGAATCACTTGCGAGGATTGCTGAGTTGAAATTCGGTGAGATTACGTTCGCCGAGGAAATGGAAGGAGCAACCGTCAATGTCTAATCAATCACCTTTAAAGGTTGCTTCCTTAGGATTACAACATGTCCTTGCCATGTATGCCGGTGCAGTCGTCATTCCATTGATTGTCGGTGGGGCGCTGGGATTGACTGCAGCGCAGTTGACTTATTTAGTTTCAATAGACATTTTGATGTGCGGGATAGCAACTTTATTGCAAGTGTGGAAAAATAAATTCTTTGGAATTGGGCTTCCGGTCGTCCTAGGCTGTACATTCACAGCAGTTAGCCCGATGATTGCAATTGGTACGCAATATGGAATCAACTCCATTTATGGATCTATATTGGTGTCGGGATTGATCGTCGTTATCATTAGTAAATTCTTCGGAAAACTGGCAAGGTTTTTCCCACCCATTGTCACTGGATCGGTCGTTTTGATTATTGGCATAACGCTCATTCCTGTTGCCATCAACAATCTTGGTGGAGGTCAAGGTGCTGCTGATTTTGGAGACTTGAATAATGTAGCTCTTGGTTTTGGAACTTTGTTATTCATTATATTCATGTATAAATTCTCATCGGGATTCGTACGCTCCATTTCTATTTTATTGGGGCTGTTAGTCGGAACATTTGCAGCTTTCTTCCTTGGAAAAGTGGATTTTAGCTCAGTGGTCAGTGCCACTTGGCTGCATATGCCTCATTTTTTCTACTTTGGAGCGCCGACATTTAACGTCACGGCGATCATTACGATGACATTGGTGGCGATCGTCAGCTTGGTGGAATCGACTGGTGTTTATTATGCCCTTGGTGAAATCACGGATAAAGAGATATCAGAAGACGATCTGGCTCGCGGATATCGTGCTGAAGGTCTGGCCATCATGATTGGCGGTTTATTCAATTCGTTTCCGTATACGGCATTTTCACAAAATGTCGGATTGATTCAATTGTCAGGCATTAAAACAAGGAATGTCATATACACAACAGCGGGCATTCTCATTTTCATAGGATTTGTTCCTAAAATTGGTGCATTCACGACGATTATTCCTTCCTCCGTGCTTGGCGGTGCAATGGTTGCAATGTTCGGGATGGTAATTGCCGCTGGAATTAAGATGTTGAGCAAAGTGGATTTTGCTTCTCAAGAAAATTTATTGATCATCGCTTGTTCAGTAGGTATGGGACTTGGTGTGACGGTCGTTCCTGAACTATTTGCGCAAATTCCGGAAAGCTTTCAAATCTTAACGGAAAACGGTATTGTAGCCGGAAGTTTGACAGCCATTTTCTTGAATATCGTCTTTAACATCGTCCCTACAAAAGGGAAAGTGAAGGAAGCTCGTATTGAAGGGCAAAAAGTAGCCTGATTAAAAATAGATTCGGTAAACTTGATAGATTCAACCATTTAATGCCCAAAATCCTCAGGTGATGAGGATTTTAGGCATTTTTTCATTTATGCCGAAGCAAATCATTGATAATGAAATTGGAGTTTTGTCAGATAAAAGGAAACTCTCTTCACTTTTTGAATATATTGATAGTATATGTTCAGGAAAGTAGTGATAGGGATGGAGAAAAAATATTGTATTCATTGTCGAACCATTTTAAGCCAGGAGTTTAGGTGCAGCGTTTGTGGAAAAGAGGAGTTTCAAAATATCATTATTCAAGTTCAAAATCAATCTTCTGTAAAGAAAGAAGAATGAAAGCGCCCCCTTACCGATTTTAGGTAAGGGGGTTTAATATTTCATGATTACATTTCGATCATCAAGATGATATGAGGAGTACCTACGCCTTTTAATGACATGGGTAGATGGATTGCTTCATGAAACCCATACATTTTGGGCGTCCATATTGGCATGACAGGGGATATCCGTGGGAGAATAATGATTGAGGGAACAAACGGGGATGCATGAGCAATTTAGGTGAAAGCATGTTTTGCATGCCGTTAGAAGGTGAGATGCTAGAATCTGGATTCCTGTTCGAAAGGCTGTTTTATGTTTAGGCTTTGTTAAAGATTAATGTTGATTTTTGAACAAATAAAAGAGACCACCTAATAAGTGGTCTTCTTTAGTGCATCCGCACCTGTTAGTTCATTAAGGAAAGCGATTCTTATTAAAGAATCGCGCCCTTTTCTTGAATAAGCAAGAAGCTCATATTAGCCGGTATTGTGGAGGCAATTAACTTATTCTTGCTGGTAATGTTAAATATCGTAGAAGAGTGAGATTACTTTGGATCAACTATTGTTTGATTAAAGTTATTCGTTAGCTCAAAGAAAGATCTGTGTAAACATCTCTCGATCCTCAACTAACGTCACCTTTTTGAAGAAAAAATGGATTACTCTTCTCTTGCCTATTTATAATGAATAACATTTCAAGAATACCAATAAAAAGCATAATCAGTCATAACTGAAGAATCACCCAACTGATGTAACATAGCTGAAATATTCCCTCTATGATAGGTTCCATGATTCACAACGTGTAAGACCATTTCAGATATACTTGTTTCTCTTAATCCTGCCCATGGATTATCCAACATTATTCTCTTTTCCATATCTTCCTGTCTGTTCAAAAAGGATTTAAACCGAGATGTTAAAGTGTGAAATTCCGTTTCTAAGTCTTCAATGGGCAGTTTCTCAATCTTTTCTTGAATTTGAAATGAAGATTGCATTGCTTCATTCATACTCTGACCCTCGAGGGTATTAAGCCATCCATATTCCACCAAATAGAGATGAGATAAAACCTTTGAAACAGAAGAAAAGACACTTTTCATTTCCTTTTGATATTTCTCAGGAGAAAGTGTCTTAAGATGATCAATAATCCGTTGATTTGCCCATACATGATAGTTATATAGATTTTCTACATGATTTGCCATACAATCGCCTCCTTATCATCACGTTTTTTAATATTCTTTATCAGAATGAATTATTCCTTTAAATATTATTACTTATCTTATGAGATCTTCAACTAAATGGCACAATTGTTGAACAAAGGTCAAAGCAATCTTCAACTAACCTGCCCCGTTAGTTCATCAAGAAAATCAACAACATCCTTTAACAGAGCCTATGTTTAAAGAGAAAGGAATAACGGACTTAACGGCCACGATGGTTCCATTTAACACTATTGTGATTATAGCGTTGATTCCATTTTCGTTCCTCCGCTTGTATGATCATGTTCTCTATGTTATCAATTTCTTAGTCTTTTTCATCTAGTTTTTTAAGAAAAAAGAAAAAATATTCTGAACCATCAATAAATATGACCGTTTATCGATAGGGCATAATTGATATCCTGGTGGGTATATTAACCATATCATGAATAATAAGGGGTGCAATCATGCCGTATTTATTATCTGCATCACATATAAAGCTGCCACATTTACTTTCTCAGGAGAAAATCATGGAATTTTCGAGAGAAATATTTGGAGCCTCATTTAAGAATATAGAACGGTTACTTAAAGCCTTTAAGAATGGACAAGTGGAAAATCGATATTTTTCTAATGATCTTGATTGGTTTAAAGAGGATCATTCTTTTGCTGATCGGAATGATTTATATATTCAACAGGCAGTCAAGTTTGGGAAAGAAGCTATAGAAAAATGCTTAGCCAACACAGAATTTTTAAAAGAAGAACTGCAGGCAAACGAGCTAGATGCTTTCTTCTTTATCTCAAGCACGGGTATTGCTACCCCGACCATTGATGCCAGGATAATGAATGAACTTCCATTTAGCCCGCATGCTAAAAGGATTCCGATTTGGGGACTTGGCTGTGCAGGGGGAGCAAGTGGCCTATCGCGTGCATTTGAATATTGCCAAGCATACCCCACGGCGAAGGTCATTGTTTTATGTGTGGAGTTATGCAGTCTGACATTTCAAAGGAATGATATCTCCAAAAGCAATTTAATTGGAACTTCTTTATTTTCTGATGGAGTAAGCTGTGTTTTGGTTTGCGGTGATGAGGTGCCTGATGAGCAATTTTCCAAAAAAGCAAGACATCTGCAATTTTTGAATTCGCAATCCACGCTAATGCCGAATTCATTGGATGTAATGGGTTGGGATGTTAAAGATCAAGGTTTATATGTGATTTTTTCAAAAGATATCCCTACAATCATCAAAGATTGGCTTAAACCGAATGTTCAAGAGTTCTTAATGGAGAATGGATTCGATCTCAGTGATATAAAAGATTTCATTGCTCATCCTGGAGGCAAAAAAGTAATTGATGCTTATCACGAAGCCCTCGGGTTCGATGAAAGCATGACGGCAGAGTCAATGAGCGTATTGAGGGAATTTGGTAATATGTCCTCAGCAACTATTTTGTACGTCCTGGAGAGGTTCATGCAGCGTGGCGGGAATAAAGATGAGGTGGGCTTGGCTGCTGCATTGGGGCCTGGGTTTTCGTCTGAACTTGTGTTAATGAGGTGGAAGTGATGATCTTTACCATTTTCATTATTTTGATCGCTATACAGCGCATGTTTGAATTATATATCGCCAAACAAAATGAAAAACAGTTAAAGGCTGCAGGAGCAGTGGAATATGGTGAGTCCCATTACAGTTGGATGGTTCTAATGCACCTTAGTTTTTTTATTGTTCTCATTATTGAAGTGGTCGTGCTTGAAAGGGATGTGTCTGGACTTTGGCCAATTTGGCTGACCCTTTTTCTAATAGCACAGTCAGGCAGGATTTGGGTAATCCGTTCATTGGGAAAACAGTGGAATACAAAAATCATAGTGGTTCCTGATGCCGATGTAGTCATTAAAGGTCCCTATAAATATTTCAAACATCCGAACTATATCATAGTGGCAACTGAGATAATAGTTATTTCTTTATTATTCAATGCATATTATACTGCTGTCATCTTTAGTTTATTGAATGTTTGGATGATGACGGTAAGAATCCCATTGGAAGAGAAAGCATTAAAGGAACATACGGAATATTCTACGGTTTTTAAGGGAAAATAATAAAAAATGTTAATTTCTTATTGAAAACGATTATCGTTCGTGATAAGATTCTAAATGAAGATGAAAATTATTCTCATTCGGATTTCGATAAATTTATTTTAATAACTAATAACTAAAAGCTAATCAATATATAAGAGGATGGTGTTGGTAATGGTTTGGGTATTCATTTTATTGACAATCGCTACATATGGTTTTGTGATGAAACATGTATTGAATAATATTCAAAAACCGGCAAAGGCTGTAAAACCTTATACCGAGTCACCAATGGAAAACCGAACTGCTTTTAACCCCACCCCTACAACCAGGTAAACATCCTGGTTTTTTTTTGCATTCAAAGTCAATATGAATAAAACTGCATGAATCCACCAATCGGTGGTTTTTTTTTGAACATGGCCAGTAATGAATCATATAGTAAAAATAAAGCTGATGGTATGAATAACAAACGAAATCGTTTACAATAAGAATATCAAAATGACGATAGATTAAGGGGTATGGATTCATGATTCAAGAAACATTAAAGCAACAGTCCAAATTGGGGATTTTGACTGCCATGTATGAGAAATTTCAATCGGCAGGTGATACAGGAAATGCGGATAAACTAAAACAGTTAATCATGAAAGTGAATAATGAAGAGTTCATCATTGCTTTTTGCGGGCATTTTTCAGCGGGGAAATCTAGTATGATCAACTTTTTCCTCGGTGATCAAGTATTGCCTTCAAGCCCGATTCCAACAAGTGCAAATACGGTAAAAGTCCAAAAAGGGGAAGACTATGCCAAAGTCTTTTACCATCATCAACCACCAGTCTTATTTCCTGCACCTTATGATTTTAAAGAGGTCAAGAAATTTGCCAAGGATGGAGATTCAGTATCGGCAATAATGATAAGTTCCAATGATTTTTCACTGCCGGATTCATGCGCGATCATGGATACGCCAGGAATTGATTCGACAGACGATGCACATAGAGTTTCTACGGAATCTGCCTTGCATCTAGCTGATGTAGTATTCTATGTCATGGACTACAATCACGTCCAATCAGAAGTGAACTTCCTATTCACGAAAGAATTGTTAGAGGCTGAAAAACCGACATACTTAATTATCAATATGATCGATAAGCATGATGAGAACGAGCTTAGCTTTCAAGACTTCAAGCTTTCCGTTTCTGAGGCATTTGCGAACTGGAATGTATATCCTGATGGTATTTTTTATACATCCGTAAGAGACTTGAACAATCCTGAAAATGAAATAGAAGTGGTCAAGCAATTCATATCTGATATTGCGGGCAAAGGTCTAAATGATGGGAAAGATGCCATCATGCAATCGGCTAATGCCCTGGTCGAAAGGCATCTTAATTGGCTGAAAGAGCAGTATGAAGAGGAACATGCCGATGATTTTGAAGTATTATCAGAACTTCCATATGAAGAGCGAATACACCTGACGAATCAGGTGGACAGCCTATTGAAGGAAAAAAAATCATTAACTGGACGTATAGAGGAAATCAAGGTCCAATATGCTGATGCATTAGAAACCATTTTGAAAGGTGCATACATCATGCCCGCGGCAACACGGGACCTAGGTAAATCTTTCTTGGAATCGGCTCAGCCGGACTTTAAAATGGGTCTATTATTTGCCAAGAAAAAAACGGATGCCGAACGTGAGGCACGTATTAAGGCGTTTTTGACCGATTTACAAGAAAAGGTGAAGACCCAGCTTGAATGGCATCTTAAAGAACTAGCCGTTAAAACGCTTAACCAAGCGGAGATTCATGATTCAACACTTGAAAGTAAGGCTCAGGCACTTCAGATCGAGGTAACGGAATCTTACATAAAAAACTCTTTGAAGCCTCAAGTAGATATTACGGGTGAATACGTTTTAAACTATACGAATGACTTGGCATCAGCCATCAAAAAGAAAGCACGTGATGTATCAGAAGGATTTTTGAATAATATGGTTACCGTTATGGAAGGGATAGTAGAACAGCAGTCCATATCCATCGATAAGGAACTTGAAGGTTTTTCCGAATTTGCGGAAGCCCTTAAAGTTACTGCTGCGATGAACGCGGAAATCGAGTACCAAACGGAACGATTAGAAGCCATTGCTCATCAAACTGAATCATTAGTCGATGAGCGCGATATCGATATGCTTTTAACTCAATGGAATGAAGAGGAAAAAAATATTACAGTCAAAATCATGAAAACCGATACAGGAAGTAATTCAAGGTCCGTCAACGAACAACTTGAAACGGATCATGATAAAGAAAACAAGGAAGCTGTACCTTCCGTGACTGTTTCTTCATCTGATGCTACTGATTTACGCGGAAAAGAAAAGCTGATGGAGACTGCAACGAGTTTACAACAGGCTGCCAAGCTAATTCAACCTTTGAGAGGGTTTCAATCACTTTATAAAGAATTGAAAGAGAAGGCAAATCGCTTGGAACAGCAGACGTTCACGGTTGCGCTTTTCGGTGCATTCAGTGCTGGTAAATCTTCCTTTGCCAATGCGTTGATGGGAGAAAGCGTCCTTCCTGTTTCACCAAATCCAACAACTGCCGCAATCAACAAAATCATGTCTTCAGACGCTGAGCATCCACATGGAACGGCAACCGTCAAATTAAAGACGGAAGCAATGCTGTTGGAAGATGTAAGCCTGGCCTTGGCAGCTTTTGATAAATCGGCAAAAACTCTAGATGAAGCACTTCAACTGGCAGGACAAATCATTGCCAAGGCGGGGGAAGTTGATAAGGGGAAAACGCATTTATCCTTTCTAAGGGCTTTTCATCAAGGGCTGCCGGAGCACCAAAATGATTTAGGAAATGTGGTTACGGTAGATCTTGAAGGATTTAAACGTTTTGCTGCAGAAGAGTCCAAGTCATGTCTTGTTGATCTGATTGAATTGCGTTATGACTGTGAAATGACTAAGCAGGGGATGGTCCTTGTTGACACACCTGGGGCCGATTCAATAAATGCACGACATACAGGAGCAGCTTTCGAATATATTAAGAATTCGGACGCCATCCTATTTGTGACCTATTATAATCACCCATTTTCACGGGCAGACAGGGAGTTCTTGATACAACTTGGACGTGTGAAAGATTCTTTCGCTATGGATAAGATGTTTTTCATCGTCAATGCCGTCGATCTGGCACAAACCACTGACGAATTGGACGAAGTGATGGATTATGTCACAGATCAATTGAATGGATTCGGAATCCGTTTTCCAAAACTGTTCCCGCTTACGAGTAAGGGAGCATTGATGGAAAAACAAACGCCTGGTTCATTTAAGCATTCGTTCCTTCCTAATAGCGGAATCTCGGAATTCCAAGGTCAATTCGATTCTTTCATAGAAAACGATTTAACGGGGCTTGCAATTGAATCGGCTCAAGCTGCTGTAAAAAGAACCGAAGAACTGCTACGAGATGTAATTACAGCTTCAAGGCAGGATGAGAAAGCGAAACGAAATGCACTGGAGACCCTTTCTCATGAGGCACAGTCCATTTCAGAACTGCTCTCAGTCATTAAAGGGGATGCCGAAAAGCAACGTTTGAAAAAAGAGATAGACGAATTGACTTTTTATAGTAAACAACGGGTCTTCTTCCGGTTTAATGATTTCTTCAAAGAATCGTTCAATCCGGCTGTTTTAAAAGATGATGGAGGCGATCTGAAAATTGTCCTCAAGCAATCTATGAAGAACTTATTGGATGCTTTAGGCTTTGACCTTGCCCAGGAAATGCGGGCAACGGCTTTAAGGACGGAAATGTTCGTAAATAAATTACTGAATGAGAAACAAAGCAGTTTGCTTTTGCAAATGCAAAAAATAAGAAGAAACCTTTCATTACAGCCATATGAACCTAATGAGAGGGAGTCCCTTGAATTTACAGGAGCTTTTGCCCAATTAGATACGGGGGAATTCAAAAAGGAATTGGCATTATTTAAGAATCCAAAATCTTTCTTTGAAAAAAATGAAAAAGCGAAAATGAGCGAAGGGCTTCAGAAGCGTTTGGATGATCCTGCCCTTTTATATGTAAAAGAACAGGGCGGACGGATTTTCGAAATGTATAATGAAGTCCTCGATCAAGAGTTACTTGCGATTCAAAAAGAGTTTAAGACGGAAATATCGGATATCTTTGCAGGTTTACGTGTAGCATTGGAGGAAACGGTCGATTTACCGTATTATGAAAATGCCGTAGCGGAATTGGCTAAAATGCATTCAAAATAGAAACGAGGTCTCGTTCATGAAAGAAAACCTTATTTCACGATTGAGATACCTGGAAAAGAAAGAGGATATGACCATTTTGATGGCTGCTGTTACTGGCAGCCATTCTTTTGGTTTATCATCCGGCCAATCAGATTACGATGTTCGGTTTATATATGTTCATAATGATAAGCGTTCATACCTTAGCTTGAGTCAGCCAGTTGAAGTCATTCAAATGAAAGAATACCTATTTGACATGGAAGGCTGGGATTTATTTAAATCATCACGTCTTATCTTAAAAAGTAACCCTGCTCTATTTGAATTATTTCAGTCGCGAATCAAGTTGATTACGCATCCGGATTATTATAGGAAGATGAATCGATTGATAGCTGATTGCTATTCCAAAAAGGCACTGGGGCACCATTACTATCGGATGATGAGCGACAATCTTCAACAATTGACAAAAACAAGGGGGGCCGAAAGAAAAGAACTAAAAACATGGGTACAAGTATACCGTTCGTATTTAATCCTTGAATATATAATCCAACTGGGTTCGCTGCCACCTTTGTCGGTATGGGAATTACTTGATTTGGTTTCAATTGATCAAGAATTGAAAGACAGGATTACCCGGATATTTAAAGCAAAACAAATGGAGGAATATATAAGCAACAATGAAAGTGAAAAGAATCTTTCGATAATAGAAGGGAAATCACTTTCCTTAAAGAATGAGATAACTAGGCTACATCAAGGAAAGAAGATGGAAACGGAGCTTAATGAATTAATTTGGACCATTTTGGAATAGGGGGTTTTTCAGATGAGTTTTATTTTTGAAAAAGAAGAGCTGTTGCCGATGTTGAATTCTCAAGATATCAGAATTTGTGACTGCCGCTTTCAGCTAGGCTCTCCTGATGCGGGGTATAATGAATACAAAAAAGACCATATTTCCGGCGCTGTTTATTTCGATCTTGAAAAGGACTTATCGGGGCAGGTTCAAGAACATGGCGGAAGACATCCTCTTCCTGACCTGGAAACCTTTAAAAATAAACTGGAATCAAATGGAATAACCAATGATACGGTACTTATTGCTTATGATGGCGGGGAAGGTTCTTTTGCTTCCAGGTTTGTCTGGCTGCTCAGCTATCTTGGGCATCAGAAAGTTTTTGTTCTTAACGGGGGCTTTCGCGCCTGGAGGGATAATGGCTATCCAATTGACTCGAATCAAACGAAATATGTGCCAACAGAATATCATATCGATTTAAATGAGTCCGTTTTTGCATCTTTTCAAACAGTGAAGGATTACACTATGAATAGGCCTGACGATCTCGTATTAATGGATTCAAGGGAATCTAAGCGCTACGAGGGAATCGAGGAACCGATTGATAAAAAAGCCGGACATATACCTGGTGCAGTAAATAAGGTGTGGACGAACGTTCTCGAAAATGGCTATTTTAAAAAGAAGGAAGATCTTCAGTCGAGTTTTACAGGCATCGGTAAGGATAAGGAAATCATTGTGTACTGCGGTTCAGGTGTAACGGCATCACCCAATTATATCGCCCTGAAAGAAGCTGGCTTTAAAGATGTGAAGATTTATATTGGCAGTTTCAGTGACTGGATCTCGTATGATGATAATCCAATTGAATAATATTTTTTCCAATTAAACGATCCTTAAAAAAGGGGACAGTTATGTTAAAATGGAAGTACATCATGATAGAGGTGATAATGTGTTAATGAAAGAAAACGAGCAGCATCCTTCCTTTATGCTTGTCGATGGGATGGCGCTTTTATTTAGAGCTTTTTATGCAACGGCAGTTACTGGTCAATTCATGATTAACTCAAAAGGCATCCCGACTAATGCCGTTCAAGGTTTTTTGAAGCATATGCTGACGGCGGTGAATCACTTTTCACCTAGTCATGTAGCGGTGTGTTGGGATATGGGCAGCAAGACTTTCAGAAATGAATTATTTGATGG
The DNA here is from genome assembly GCF_006680105.1 of Bacillus sp. B4EP4a. Classification (NCBI taxonomy): domain Bacteria; kingdom Bacillati; phylum Bacillota; class Bacilli; order Caryophanales; family Bacillaceae; genus Bacillus; species Bacillus sp. B4EP4a. The sequence continues at coordinate 136,828 of NZ_VHIK01000022.1, read as the reverse complement.
ATACAAGGCTAATCGATCAGAAGCTCCAGTCGAAATGATCCCTCAATTCGGCCTAGCGAAACAAGCGGTGGAAGCATTTGATATCCCTAACATAGGGCTCTCTGGATATGAGGCGGATGACTGTATCGGGACAATTGCCAAGGCATCTGCCCAACATAGCCGGGTGGGTATATTGACTGGCGATCAAGATATGCTTCAGTTAATAGATGAAAACATTTCCGTGCTATTGTTAAAAAAAGGATATGGTAACTATGAAGTTCATAATCCCGATAGCTTTTTTGAATGGAAAGGTATCACACCAAGACAAATGATCGATTTAAAAGCTTTAATGGGTGATACAGCTGATAACTATCCCGGAGTTAAAGGAATTGGGGAGAAGACTGCGTTGAAATTATTGATCCAGTATCAAAGTATCGAAGGTATTCTTGAAAATGTTGCTTCATTGACGAACGGGCAGCGGGCTAAAATTGAATCCGCCGTCGATATGCTTCATTTATCCAGAAAGCTAGCAGAAATAAAATGTGATGTACCAATTTCATGTTCTTTGGACGATGCGGTCTATCAGTATGATCGCGAGAAGGTCAAAAATCTGGCTAGGGATCATGAATTCAGGGCTTTACTGCGAATGATTTAATACTATAAGCGGAGCTTCCAATGGGAGCTCTTTTATTTTGTATGGTGATTTTTTTGTCGAAAAATGGATAGTCAAAATCTATGATATACGGTAAGATGAAAATAAGGCATGAAGTATGGAGTGGATGCAAAAGTGGCGAAGTCAACTGAAGAGTATGTTAGTTTTTTAGAGGGTAAGGGATTCACTTTTGGTAATGACGCTATTGGTTTTATTTATTTTGGTAAGCGCTACACGGATGCGAGTGATATTTTAGTCAATGCAGCAATAGAATTGACATTGAAGGTACAAAAGAACTTTGATGGCAGCTTTTATATCTCCTTTTTGGAAAACTTAAAACAAAATGGCATTGAAACGCGTAGTGCAGCGGTATCTTTTGCAAAAGAACAGGGGCTGCTAAAATAAATCGGACTTCGTAACTGGAAGTCCGATTTATTTTATTGGCCTTTTCAAGAAAAGTCCTGTGTCACGGTTTTCTTTTTCTTAACAGGCAGTTCAGCGAAAATCATCCCCAAGAATATGAATGCGCAGCCGATGATGGAGGCGGCAGTCAATTTTTCCCCTATCAATATGTATGAGGATAACGCGGCAAAAACCGGTTCCATTGAAAAGATAAGCGCCACTCTTGTAGGTGTCGTATAGGCTTGGAAGAAGGTTTGTGCAAAAAAGGCGAACGCAGTGGCAAGGGCTGCCGTAACCAATAAAGCAGTCCATACGTCCTTCTGTAACATGACCTCCGAGCTGAAGATGACGGAATGATTCTCTTTGAAAATGAAGGCTGAAACAAATGATAATAAGGATACGGTGGAAACCTGAATCAGCGTCAAAGGTAAAGCGGGTAAGGTCTTGGCATATCTAGCGGTTGTAATGATCTGCATGGCAAAACTGATTGCGCATAAAAATACCAGTAAATCACCGATATTCAAATTGGAGCGGTCAGCGAAAGTCATTAAATAAAGCCCGATGGTTGCGGCTGCGACACCTATTATTGTATTGCGGGAAAGCCTATGTTTTAAAAGCAGCAGGGAAAACACGGGTACCATAATGACACTTAATCCTGTTATAAAGCCTGTCTTCGCAGGAGTTGTATAATTCAATCCGATCGTTTGAAGCCCATACCCCAGAAAAAGCCAAACCCCAATATGAAACCCAGCTATTAAAAGACCCTTGTTCCAAGTTTTCCCTTTTTTGTGTAAAGTCGATATATAAGGGATGAGCAAGAAAACGAACGCCATGAAGAAACGGACCGCATTAAACGTGAAGGGGTCTAGAAAAGATAGGGCGTTTTGGACCATGACAAAAGTTACACCCCAGATGAATACAACGAATAATAACGAAAAATCAGCTGTCTTGTTCATGAATTTCCTCAGACTTATTCAATCGAATGGCTCGTCTCGCCAACTCATCCGCGGACTTGTTTTCGAGATTTGGAATCCATTTCATGAAAAATAATTCAAGCTCATCGGAAAGCTTTAGCGCCCGTTCCAACAAAATGGCATACTTATTCTTTGCAAATCTTTTTTCAATGGCCTGGTTGATGGCTTGGGAGTCAGTACGAAAAGAAACGATTTGATACTTATTGGCTACACAAATTTCCAATGCTTTGATTAAAGCATGGTACTCCGCTTCATGGTTTTCCATATTTCCAAGCGGAAAGGCATGCCGCTCGACCACACCATTATTATTTATGAAAACACCTGCGCCGCTCGGCCCTGGATTGCCTGCACTGGCACCATCAATATACACTTCGATCAAGATGTGCTCCTCCTCGAGTTTAACTGTCAATATGCTATGATAATAAAACGTTTCATATAAAATAAAGATTGAAACATGAGAATTTCAGGCTGATCTGGGAACTATAATTAAAAAAAGCGATACAAATGCTTACAATATATTATAAAGGGTAAGACGAAAAAAAGGTATGAAAATTGTTAGCTGTTCTGCATGAATGGTGAATGGATAAGGAGCTGGAAATCTTTGAAGGTAATTATGCAATGGACATATCATGCTTCAAAAAAACCATCTGCCGATTTCGTTTCGGATTGGCTTGATGCCGGAACTGCACTGGTCATTACGGAAGATCTTGAAAAGGCAGGAAGGCTGAAAGAAGTGGAGTTCAAGGATGAATTCGATACAACTTGGACAAAGAAGGAGCTAAAGAAACTCCTGACGGAAGTTGAGGAAGAACCGCAGGATGTGACTGTTTTTTTTGATGGCGGTTATCAAAAAGATGAAAAGGTGGCAGGAATCGGTGTTGCCATTTATTTTCGTCAAGGTAAGAAGTTCTGGCGGTTACGCACCAATGTGAAATTGGAGCAATTCGAATCCAATAATGAAGCGGAATATGCGGCCTTTCATGAAGCGGTCAGGCAGATGGAAGAACTTGGAATCCACCATCAAAGCTGTGTCTTTAAAGGGGATTCTCTCGTTGTCTTAAATCAACTTTCCGGTGAATGGCCCTGTATGGAAGAAAACTTAAATAAATGGCTTGACCGCATTGAAGCGAAACTGGATAAATTAAAGATCATTCCTGTCTGCAAGCCAATTTCTCGAAAGGAAAACCAGGAAGCCGATCGCCTGGCAACACTTGCACTGCAGGGAAAAGCCATTTTCAGCAAAATGGAAATTGCTGAGTCAAAGGAGCCATAACAACAATGAACAGGAAAAAAATATATGAAGAAGTGGAAGATGTTCTCTCTTCATTTTGCCAAGATTGTTTTTTACGAAAGCATTTTCGAAAAGAGAAAGGGCGGACGTATGCACATCAGTTCTGTATTTCAGAATGTACGGTTGGTGAAAAATTAAAACACCTGGGAAATGAACTTAGTGACCGATCTTAAGAGCCCAAAAATGCTTTCGTTATGACACAAGTGCATGAAGGATATGGTATTATAGGTAATAAATGGAGAAAAGTGTGAGAGTAATGAAAAAATAGAAGAGGGAAGCTGAATATTTAAAGCGAATACGCCTCTTACCATACCTGAAATTGATTTCATAATGGAAGAATTGAAAAAAGGTGAATCTTCTTTAACGGAGAATCATGTACAACCTAACGTAAAGATTCATGAAAGAATCAACGAAGCTTCTCTTCAAATGAAAAACATCTTTCAAGATATACGTAAAATGCCGTTTTATAAGGTGATTGAGCAAATGAACCGCGACATGTTCGGTAAATTCAATCCGGAAATCCTGCTGGAATTTGTAAATCGTTTAATGGCCACATTGGTCGGAAAAGAAGTCATGCTTACTAATGAACGAATCGAGACGGTCGCTATGATCAATCCATACGATCGCCTTAAAGTTTTATTGAAAACCAGTACAGGAATCATGGATTTGCGAATGGAAAAGGAATGGCAGATCGAACGAATCTTCGGTTAATGAAAAAGAGCCCGATTATAAAAAATCGGGCTCTTCGTCATTCTTCTTTACCGAATCGAAAAAGGTTTTGAGCATCACTTTATTTTCGCTGAAGTCTGCAATCGTATATTGATCAAGGACCTTTAGAAAAGCATCCAAGGCATTATTAAGAACAAATTTCAATGAACAAACGGGAGAAATCACACAGTTATCGTGATCTTTAAAACATTCCACTAGATAAAAATCCTCCTCGGTTCGCCGTACAAGTTCCCCTACATTTATTTCTGCGGGTGATTTTGCAAGCCGAAATCCGCCATTTCTTCCACGAATCGTCTCAATATAGCCTAATTTTCCAAGATTATGAACAATCTTCATCAAATGATTTTTAGACAGTTGATAAACTTCAGAAATCTCTTTAATACTTGATAATTTGCTTTGGTCGTGGGAAGCCAGGTAAATCAACACTCTAAGTGAGTAATCGGAATAACTCGTCAACCTCATGTTTATCGCCTCACATTCTATCCCCATTTGACTATATCATAAATGTGAACATTTTATAAACATGAAAACTTATTATTTGAAAAAGATGTATTAAATATATTGCTTTTAATGCATTTAGGTTTTAATATAAACATGTATTTAAAATACTTGTTTAAGAAGAGGGGTTTACCTATGCTATCCCAAAAAACTATTGATGTTATCAAATCAACCGTACCTGTATTAGAAGTGCATGGTACAACAATCACAAGTGTATTCTATAAAAATCTTTTCGAAGCACATCCTGAATTATTAAATGTTTTTAATCACGCCAATCAAAAAAAGGGGCGCCAGCAAAATGCACTAGCCAACACGGTTTTGGCAGCAGCTAAATATATAGATCAACTCGAAACGATAATACCTGCCGTGAAGCAAATAGCACAAAAACACAGAAGTCTTGCCGTTAAAGCCGAACATTATCCCATTGTTGGAGAATTTCTATTAGGTGCAATCAAGGAAGTGTTACAAGATTCAGCTACAGAAGAAATCCTCCAAGCTTGGGGAGAGGCCTATGGGGTCATTGCCGATGCTTTCATTAGCATTGAAAAGGAAATGTACGACGAAGCTTCCAATCAGGTCGGCGGATGGTCTGATTTCAAACGATTCACAGTGGTGGAAAAAGTACCGGAAAGTGACGTAATCACATCCTTTTATTTAAAACCATCAGATGGAGAGAAGGTTCCATCATTTCTTCCTGGACAATATATTACCATTCGGATCGAGATACCGGGTGAACGCTATTTATTCAACCGTCAATATAGCTTGTCTGATGTTCCGGGAAAAGATTATTTCCGGATTTCCGTTAAAAAAGAAAAGCCGGGAACCTCTCCTGATGGAAGGGTCTCTAACTACTTGCATGAATCCATTCAGATTGGTGACAGTATTGACGTAACGGCTCCTGCAGGAGATTTCACCATCGATTTGGAAAAACGAACACCTGCAGTATTCTTGAGCGGAGGCGTTGGCATAACACCTTTCATGAGTATGGTCCATGCGATAGCTGAACAAACACCTGAGCGTGATGTACAATTCATTCATGCTTCCGATAATGGTCGGTTACAGCCGTTCAGAATGGAACTGACAGAACTAGCCCACAAGCTTACCAGCTATCAATTATCCTTTGTCTTTAAAAATCCGGGTGAGGATGATAAGAACCTGCCGAATTTTAAAAAGGAAGGGTATATCGATAAGGAATTATTGAGCGGTTTTGTTAAACCTGAAGCTGATTATTATGTGTGTGGCCCTGTTCCTTTCATGAAGGCCATCATTACTTATCTAAATGAGCTGGGGATAGATACGGATAAAATTCACTATGAGTTCTTCGGCCCGGCAATAGCGTTATAAGGTTTATTCATCGTAGGAATGTTATTGACATCAAGCAGATAATTTTGCATACTATATTAAAACAATGAACGTTGAGAGAAGATTAGTATGCGAGAATCACTGTGACAGAGAGCGGCGTCAATTGCTGGAAGACCCGCGACAGGAAAACGCAGAACCTGCTTCTTGAGTCCTATGCAAAACATAGGCGCAAATCCTGGCGTTATCAGGCAGAGTGGAATGCATGAACTTGCATTCAATGAAGGTGGTACCACGGAGAGCAGCCCTTTTCGTCCTTATTTCGAGGATGAAAAGGGCTTTTTTTCATGTCTTAGATATTTATTGGAGGAAGTAATCGATGGAAAAGAAACGCATCGTTGTAAAGATAGGAAGTAGTTCTTTGACCAACACAAAAGGTGAAATCGACCAAAATAAATTTTCCGATCATATCCAGGCAGTGGCAGCTTTAAGGAAAGCGGGACATGAAGTTGTCCTTGTTTCATCAGGTGCTGTAGCAACAGGTTTTCGCAAGCTCGGCTATCCTACGAGACCTGTCACTCTCAAGGGGAAACAAGCTGCTGCAGCGGTCGGGCAAAGCCTATTGATTCAATCATATATGGAACAATTGGGGCATTTTGGAATCGTTCCTGCGCAGATTTTGTTAACAAGGAAAGATTTCTCGAAAAAAGATAGATATAAAAATGCATATGCGACATTGATGGAATTGCTTGAACGCGGCATCCTTCCGATTATTAATGAAAATGATACAGTATCGGTCGAGGAGTTGACTTTTGGTGATAATGATATGCTATCTGCCTTAGTAAGCGGGCTGGTCCACGCCACCAACTTGATCATATTAACGGACATTAATGGGCTTTATGATTCCAATCCACAGACAAATCCAGGGGCGAAACGATTTGACAAGCTATCCGAAGTAACGGCGGATTTATTGCAAATGGCAGAAGGTGCAGGATCAAATGTCGGAACCGGGGGTATGAAATCTAAGCTGATTGCAGCGCAAACTGCATTGTCTCTAGGGGTGAAAGTATTCATTGGTTCTGGTTATGGGAGTGATAAACTTCTAACAATCCTTGAAGGCAAAGGTGATGGCACGTATATTGGGAATGATGTCTTGACGACGGTAACGAAAAACAAACAATGGATATCCCTTCATTCACAAGTATCCGGGAAAATTTTCGTTGATGAGGGTGCCGAAAAGGCCTTAGTTTCAAATGGCAGCAGTCTGCTGCCAGCTGGAATTTATGAAATTAAAGGAGTCTTCAATAAGGGGGATGTTGTCGAAGTCTTTGGTGCAAATGGATTATTGGGGCGGGGTGAGGTCCTTTACTCCGACGAAGAATTAAAGCAGGCGATGGGAAAGAGGACATCCGAGCTTGTGATCACTTCCATAGAAGTGATTCATCGCGATAAATGGGTGAAAGCATAAAAATCAATTTAAGTGAAGGAAAAGGGGGCATTTGGAAATGAGTGAAGTGACGGCGAAAGGAAAGGCAGCCAAAAAAGCCAGTTATCAGTTAATAGGATTGAGTACGGAACAAAAGAACGAGGCACTTGGAAACATTGCTAAGCAACTCATTATCGATAAAGATTTTTTGATAAAAGAAAATCAAAAGGACCTGGAAGAAGGCAGGAAAAAAGGCTTCAATGAGTCTACATTGGATCGAATTATGTTAAATATTAACCGTATTGACGACATGGCTGAGGCCATTATGCTTTTAATTGATTTAAATGATCCGGTTGGGGAACAATTGGAGACGATCGAAAAAGAGAATGGTTTATTAATTAAAAAGTTACGGGTGCCGATCGGTGTAATCGGGATGATTTATGAAGCCAGGCCTAACGTGACCATCGATGCAGCTACATTGTCCTTGAAAACGGGGAATGCCGTCCTATTAAGAGGCAGTTCGTCAGCCAAGAACTCCAATATTGCACTAGTCTCATCCATTCATAAGGCATTAGAGAATACGGAAATTCCTGTAGAAGCTGTTCAATTGATCGAGGATACGAGTCGTGAAACCGCTAAGGAACTTTTTCATCTTAATGAGTATTTAGATGTTTTGATTCCACGCGGCGGAAAGAATTTAATTGAAACGGTCATTAAGGAGTCCACTGTTCCCGTTCTTGAAACAGGAGCAGGCAATTGCCATATCTTCATCGATCAGACCGCAGATATCACGATGGTCGAGAAAATTGTCTTAAACGGTAAAACTCAGCGTCCATCCGTATGCAATGCTATCGAGGGGCTTCTAATTCATGAAAAATGGTTTGAAGAAAATGGTGTGCGTATTTTGGAACTCCTGGACGAAAAGGGTATTGAAGTATATGGAGATGAAGCGGTTTGCAGCGCCTTCCCTAGAGCGAAAACAGCTACAGAGGAAGATTGGTCAACGGAGTACCTGGCTTTAAAAATCAGCGTTAAAACTGTAAAAGGTGTATTCGATGCGATTGAACACATTAACCGATACGGTACCAAGCATTCTGAAGCAATCCTGACGAGGGATGAACAAAACGCATCCGCATTTTTAAATAAAGTAGATGCCGCAGCAGTTTATCACAATGCTTCCACCCGTTTTACCGACGGCTTTGAATTCGGTTATGGCGCAGAAATCGGCATTTCGACACAAAAGCTGCATGCACGTGGACCAATGGGTTTACCTGCATTAACATCAAGCAAGTACTTCATTTACGGCCAGGGGCAAATCCGGGAATGAAATTCATTTCTTTCATGGAAGGTTATTAAAACTCAATTAAGGGTATTGTATAATACATTACTTTTAAAGGAGCAGATACCATGGACAAGAGGTTTATAGCAATATATGATAATGCAAATGAAGCGACTTCAGCAGTCGAAAACTTAAAGGAACAAGGATATACATCCGATCAAATATCAGTAGTGGCAAAAAACATTGATAAATTACCTAGTGAAGCCGAGGAAGTCGGCCCGGCAAAGACTGATGGATTAGTAGCTGGGGCAGCAGCCGGCGGAGCTGTCGGATTAACAGGTCTGCTTATTGGAATGAGTGCATTGGCAGTACCAGGAATTGGTCCAATATTGGCAGCAGGACCGATTTTCGCCACTTTTGGCGGAGCCGCAGCCGGGGCAGCATCGGGAGCAGGCGGATTGAGAAAGCCATTATTGGATATTGGACTTGAGGAAGCCGAAGTCGAACAATATGTGGAGGGTATTAAAGCAGGGAAAATCCTTGTCATCGCCGATCCTTTTTAAGTTCGTAAGTAAACCCACCTTGAATGAACAGATTTACGAAGTTTGATAACTGCTCAATGCCCGCAAAAACTCAAAATAATATTTATTGAAAAACCCCGTTCAGGATTTCCTGAACGGGGTTAATATGTTTGTAGACTAATTTTATTGTCAGTAACTATAAAATCAAAAGGAATTCCACATTTGTATGAAGAATTAAAGGAATATAGTCCTATTACCGAGAGAGGAAGGGGAATTATGGAAAATAAAGTAGATGACGATGCCACTTAAGAAATTAAAGTGGATATTTTCATGATGATTTTCACCTTTAGAATCATTATACTGATGATAATGTTAAAAAGCGTATTCTAGTGAAGAAAAGCAAGTTTTAATGTGATGACCTGGATGACCATTCTATTATGATATTAAATACCAATCGAAATCCTTATGATGAAAAAACCCACGATAAAGGGTTTTTTATTTTTCAAAGTCATTTTCTAAATTCTAATATCTAAATAAAATGCAGAATTACTATTTTTAAGTCTCAATTGTACTCAAGATATTACCTTTCTTATTGCGGCTTTGAAAGAGAACCTTTGCGGCTAAACCAAAATGATTTACGTTGGAGGTGGGTGTTTTGATAAAAATAAAACTCGTTGTTCCTCGAAAAGGGTATATTACGGATGCTTTTGAAAGATTTGAGGAATTCAACAAGTTGGAAGAATCGGACAACAATGATAACGGTTCAGTGAAGTTTGTTTTAGAGGAGGTAGTTGAGGATGCCGATAAGATTGGGAAGTTGAAGCTGGATGCTGATGTGATCATCTCAAGGGGATTAATCACGAAACTATTAAAAGAAAGCAATGAATTCATTCCAATCGTTGATATACCTGTACAAGGTATTGACCTCATTCGTTCCCTGTATGATTGCAAGGCACGTTTTGGCAGTAAAAAAGTGGCCGTTATAGGAGCGTTAAACATGATTTATGGCGTGGAGAACCTTTCGGATATTGTTGATTTGCCAATTCAGTCCTATATATTAAATGATATCGAGTCCTCAGTCAGTTTAGTGGATTTGGCAGCCAGAGATGGCTGTGAGGTGGTGTTAAGTGGTTTAAGTACCTGTAAATATGCTGAAGAGATAGGGTTGGGAGCCATTCTTGTTGACACTGGAAAGGAATCATTTCGGCAGGCGTTGATTGAGGCAAAAAGAGTGGCTCTTGTCAGCAGAAGGGAACAGGAGAAGACCAAGCGTTACCAAACGATTCTTAATTATGCCTATGAAGGGGTTATTGCTATAGATTTAAAAGGACAAATATCTGTATTTAATACGGCGGCTCAGGAGATATTATCCATTTCCAAGGGGAGCTTAATTGGAAATTCTATATACGATATAATAAAGCCCGGGAAATTTCGTAATATGCTTTTAAGCGACGATGAATACGAAAAAGATACCGTTGCTTACCAATCGATTCAATTATCGGTAAAAAAAGTTGGGATATTTTTAAAAGGTAAAAAAGTGGGGGATATGGTCGCCTTTCAGGATGTTACCCGCATTCAAGAGATGGAAGGGAAGTTCTTTAGAAAACTTCATTCACGCGGACATGTGGCTAAGTACACATTTGATGATATATTGTATCGAAGTCCCGAAATTAAGAGGACGATTGAAACAGCTCAACGTTATAGTGAAGTAGATTCAAACATTCTTATAATTGGAGAAACTGGAACGGGCAAGGAAATATTCGCCCAAAGCATACATAATCATAGCAACCGGAAAAATAACCCGTTTGTAGCCATTAATTGCGCGGCGCTTCCCGAAAATTTATTGGAAAGTGAGCTTTTCGGATATGCAGAAGGAGCTTTCACGGGAGCCATGAAAGGCGGAAAACAAGGATTTTTTGAACTGGCTCATAGAGGTACGATTTTTTTAGATGAAATAGGGGAAATCTCCCCAAAAATGCAAAGCCGGCTGCTACGTGTCCTCCAAGAGCGGGAAATCATGCGCATCGGTGATGATAAAGTAATTCCGGTTGATGTGAGAATTGTGTCGGCAACGAACAAAGACCTCATGCAAATGGTGAAAAGCAATGACTTTCGGGAGGATCTGTATTATCGCTTGAGTGTACTGGACCTTGTATTGCCACCACTTCGGGAACGCAGAGAAGATATTCCGTTATTGGTGAATTCTTTTATTCAGAAAGGTCATTCGGATCAAAAACAAATTAAGATGACGGATACTGCCATGAAAAAGCTGAGCGAAGAGAATTGGGAAGGGAATATTCGCCAATTACAAAATTTTTGTGAGCGATTATGCGCTCTTTATAAAGACAAGTTAATTGATGTGTACGATATTGAATTGTATTTCCCCAATAGAAGTAAAAAGAAAATACAGCTGTCGAAACAAGACGAAGAGATGGATATGTCACCTGGGATGCATTTATCCGAGCGTGAAAGAATTGTTCAAATGTTAATTAAGGTTAATTTTAATAAAGGAAAAGCTGCCTTTGAGTTAGGGATGAGTCGCACGACTTTATGGAGAAAGATGAAAAATTTGAATATTGAAACAAATTGAAACGTAATGAAACTAATTAATTCATTTTGAAACAATTTGTTAACTTTATTTATGTCTTAATATATGAACTAATTGGCTTCTTTCCTTTATAAACTGATGTTTTTTATGTTGGCACAATAATTGTATATATAACAATGCAGTAGGAAAGATTTTTCCTTCAAGGTTAATATGAAAGGTTGGTGTGAAGGTGAGTCATTTAGTGTATATTCCTCAAGATATTGAGAAAGAGGGGAAAAGTTATTTAGTTGAAAAAGGCTATAAGATTAAAGTAGGGTCTGATCTATCGCAAGAAATTCTTATGCAAGAAATCAAGGGTTGTGATGCAGTACTAACGAGATCAACGGCTGTAATAAATAAAGAAGTTATTCAAGCAGCTGAAAACCTCAAAGTGATTGCCAAGTATGGTGTGGGCTTGGACAATATTGATATCGAAGCTGCTACAGAGCGTGGCATTTATGTAACAAATACCCCAGAGGCAAATGCGAATTCTGTAGCTGAACATGTAATGGCATTAATTTTATCATTGTCCAAAAACTTAAGCTTGGCTGATAAAGAACTGCGCAGCGGGAATTTTGCTATTCGTAATCAACTTTTTGGCATGGACTTGGAAGGCAAGACTTTGGGGATCATCGGACTGGGGAGAATCGGTAGAATACTGGCAAAAAAGGCTTTCCAAGGCTTCGATATGAAAGTGATTGGCTACGACCCCTATGTTACAGCCAGAATGAATTCGGAGTTGGAGATAGTAACAGATTTAGAATGGGTATTCAGAAACTCTGATGTTATTAGCCTGCATCTGCCGTTAACGAAAACAACAAAAGAGATAATAGGAAGCCGTGAGTTTTCCTGGATGAAACCTTCTTCCTATTTTGTAAACGCTTCCAGGGGCGGTGTAGTGAAGGAAAGTGATTTAGTAAATGCTTTGCAAGCGGGCCAGATTGCCGGCGCTGGAATAGACGTATTTGAAGTTGAGCCTCCTGATAAATGGAATCCCCTTTTTAAATTGGATAATGTGATTGTCAGTCCTCATAATGCGGCTTTGACGAAGGAAGGCTCGATACGCATGGCTGTACATGCAGCAATGCAAGTGGAACAAGTTCTTACAGGACTGAAACCGAATTGGGCTGTAAATGAGCCCTTAACTAAAGGGCTGTCAAGGTAATAACACTGAAAAAATATCTGTTTTTTCAGAAAACGAAGGATTGGATGGTTCAAGTTTGGCATTTGTTGATAAGGATGGTGAACAAATGAAGAAAATAATCTTTGTGATAAGTGCAATACCGGCACTTGGCTCACTTGTGGTTATCAATCGGATTGAACCTTATGTTATAGGGATGCCATTTGTTCTTTTTTGGGCCATATTATGGGTTTGTCTTACATCAGTGTTTTTAATAATTGCTAATAAACTTGATCCTGCAACCGAGGAGGAAGAAGACTGATGAATGAAGCCCTGCTTGTTATCCTTTTCTTTCTGGTTCTGTGTATTTGGTTAGGGCTTCAAGCTCGAAAAGGTAAAAATATGAGTTTGGAACAATGGGCTATAGGCGGAAGAGGTTTCGGCAGCTTTTTGCTCTTCTTCTTGATAGCAGGTGAAATGTTTACGACATATACGTTTTTGGGGGCAAGCGGCGGAGCTTATAGATCAGGTATGCCTCCTGCCTTATACGCTTTCAATTGCTTCTATTTTGTAATCGCCTATTGGCTGTTGCCGCCTATTTGGAGATATGCAAAAAAAAATAATGTCATATCTCAATCTGATTTTTATGATAAAAAGTACAATAGTCCGGCTTTAGGAGTTCTTGTGGCGGTAATTAGCGTCATTTCAATTATTCCATATCTGATCATGCAGTTAAAAGGGTTAGGAATTATCGTATCGGAAGCCTCCTATGGGTCCATTTCGCCAAATGTGGCTATAGTTGTAAGTGTCATTGCGATCACAATTTATGTAACTGCTTCAGGGATGCATGGAGTAGCGTGGACCGCGGTCATTAAAGATATCATGATTCTGACTGTTGTCGTCTTCATGGGGATTTATTTTCCTATTCATTATTACGGTGGTTTACAGCCGATGTTTGAAGCAATCGATACAGCAAAACAAGGTTTTTTGATTTTCCCGGAACAAGGTTTGAGTATCTCTTGGTTTATTTCAGCTACGATTATGACAGCACTGGCATTCTATATGTTTCCTCATATGTTGGCGGGAGTGTTCTCTGCAAAAAGTCCAAAATCACTTCGTTGGAATGCTGGGGTTATGCCAATTTATCAAGTAATCATCATTTTTTCGTTATTTATTGGTTTTTCTGCGATTCTCCAAGTTCCGAATTTACAGGGGGCAGAAGCAGACTTAGCTTTATTTAAAATGGCGAAGATGTCATTTGATCCCTGGTTTGTTGGAGTTATTGGAGCATCAGGGGCGATGGCCGCCCTTATACCTAGTTCACTCGTGTTGACGGCTACTGCCACGATACTTTCCAAAAATGTATATAAGGTGTGGAAGCCGAATACATCAGATGAACAGCTTCAAAGACTGAGCAGGATGTTAGTACCTGTCATTTCTATAGTGACTCTATATTTTACGTTTAATGGCGGGGAGTCGATTTTTACGTTGTATCTTATGGCATATAGCTTCATGGCACAGTTGTTTCCAGCATTATTTTTTAGTCTGTGGAAAAAGAATCCCGTTACCGTTCAAGGAGCTTTTGCCGGAATGGTCGTTGGCATTCTAATTGTCATATACTCGACTACTTCAGGTACGACACTTGCTACTTTATTTCCATCTCTACCGCAAGTAATACAAGATCTTGATGTAGGGTTAGCTGTATTATTCATCAACATTGCAGTAACTTTGGGAGTGAGTGCCGTTACAAGAAAAACATCTATTGGGATGGAAGAAGATAATAAACAAGCTTCAGGAATGGACAAAACTAGTTAAATGATAGTGGGAATGAGTCCAATTTTAATATAATCATAAATTACTAGAACCATAACACGTACTTGAAAGCGGGAGGCTTGATTATGAAAGTCAGTGGAGGAAGAGCAGTCGTAGAAGTAATGGCTAAAGAAGGGGTAAAAAAAGCTTTTTGTGTACCAGGTGAAAGTTATCTTAGTGTAATGGATGCACTATATCAACATCCTGAAATAGAACTTATTTCCGCCAGGCATGAAGGGGGTGCTTCTTTTATGGCGGAAGGGTATGCCAAGGCTTCGGGAGAGGTAGGAGTTTGTATGGCAACGCGTGGAGTGGGTGCTACAAACTTAGCTATCGGCATTCATACTGCTGCTCAAGACTCAACCCCTTTGGTTGCGCTTATTGGCCAAGTCGAACGCCCTTTTAAAGAAAAGGAAGCATTCCAGGAAGTGAATTTGACGGGTTTTTTCAGTCATTTATGTAAATGGACGGTAGAGATCGATCGTGTGGAAAGGATCCCGGAATTATTGCAACGGGCGTTCCATATTGCGCGATCGGGGCGTCCGGGCCCTGTATTGGTGGCTTTGCCGCATGACATGTTAGAAGATGAGGCAGAGTTGAACATAAATCCTTCTTATCGCTCGCTTCCTCCTCAACCACATATGGAAGATGTGAAGCAGGCGCTGGATATGATACGAAACGCGGAGCGTCCCGTATTGATTGCTGGTGGAGGTGTGATTCATGCTAAGGCCAACAGGTTGCTTGTACAGTTTGTGGAGGCAATGAAACTTCCTGTCGTTACAGCTTTCCGTCGATTTGACGCGTTTCCGAACTCACATCCTTGCTATGCAGGATGGCTTGGGTTTGGGACACCACAATATTTACTTGATGCAATCCGGGATGCAGATGTAGTTTTGGCATTAGGGACACGGTTCTCTCAAGTAGGAACACAAGATTACACATTGCTTTCTAAAAATTCAAAGCTGATCCATGTGGATATTTGTCCCGATATTTTTGGTAAAGTGTATGCACCTTCTCTTGCAATTGAGGCAGATGCCAGGAGCTTCTTGGAACAAGCACTGCAAGCGCCAGAACCAGGATCTATTATTTCAAGCGAAGATCATTTGAAAGAATTGCATGATAAATATATGGAATTTTCTGAACCGAAGGCCGACTACACAGAAGACTTCGTGGATATGGATGGATTGATGCATGATCTTGCCGTCTGTCTGCCGAAGGATACCATCATTACTAATGATGCTGGCAACTTTTTCGGATGGCTATCCAAATATTACCGTTTTGAACAAGAAAACACATACGTAGGGCCAACGTCGGGTGCGATGGGATATGGGCTGCCTGCTGCTATTGGGGCAAAGCTGGCGCAGCCTCACAAACATGTTGTATCAATTTCAGGAGATGGCGGCTTTATGATGACTCTCCAAGAGATTGAAACCGCTGTACGGTATAAAATTCCGACCATATCAATTGTTGTCAACAACAATACTTACGGAACAATTCGTGTACATCAAGAAAAGCATTTTCCAAATCGGGTCGTTGGAACTGACTTGTCTAATCCTGATTTTGCCAAATTTGCCCGCTTATTTGGAGCATATGGTGAAAAGGTTGAAAAAAATAGCCATTTTGCGCCAGCGCTGCAAAGGGCGATTGCTTCTGGGCTGCCGGCTGTAATCGAAGTTGCAGTCAATCCAAAGATTCTATCTGTAGGCCAAGACAAGAAGGAAGTAAACGAAAAGCTGGTATCAAACAATTAATTACCGGCATGACTGCTTTGGTATTGTTTGCATTGGAAGTTAGCAGGAACCAATAAAAGTAAGATATTTAAGGGAGGTTTCATAGTTGTTAAAACCATATTTAGTTGTGGAATGGAATGATACGGAAACAGATGCTAAAGGCTGGCTGGTCGTCCATAACTTTGTAAAAGGCTACACAGGCGGCGGTACAAGAATGCACCCAACGGTTACAAGAGAAGAGGTCGAAAGGTTGGCCGAGGCTATGGCTTATAAGTATGTAGCCTGTGAGTCTGAGACGACTGGCGGTTGTAAAGCGGGCATTGCCTATGATTATAAAGCGCCAGATGCATATGCAGTGTTAAGAAGATTTCTGATTGCGATGATGCCTTATATAGATATAGGGGTATCTTTAGGCAGTGATTTAGGTACCAAATATGAAGATGTGCTCAAAATATTTAATGAATTTGGTATTGATATCCCACTAACGAAATCAATGAAGCAGAATCCGAATGTTCTGCAAGGGATAAAAGACTTCGATGAACTGTTGACGACAAAAATCGACGGGTTGTTTTTAAACGATGTCGTAACAGGCTATGGTGTGGCATTTTCCGCAGATGAGGCATGGAAATTTAAAAGCGGAAAAGGTGGAGCGAGAGTTGTCATTCAAGGATTCGGCTGTGTAGGAGCAAGCTGTGCATTGAAAATGTCCCAGTTAGGTTATAAAGTTGTGGGAATTTCCGATGCAGCTCTTTTGGTAACGTGTGAAGAAGGATTAGATGTCCAAAAGCTAATTGATCATAAGAACATGTACGGAGAAATGGATAAAGAATTTTTTGAACCGCATTATGATGTAAGGCCAAACACGGAATGGCTCGACATAGATTGCGACATTTTAATTCCGTCCGCACTGGAGGATGTCATCCACAGATCTAATGCTAAAAGCGTAAAAGCGAGCTTGATTGTGGAGGCGGCAAACATTCCCCTTTCTTCTGAGGGAGACGAAATCATAAAACAAAGAGGAATTGATGTTGTCAATGATTTCGTTGCCAACCTGGGGGCGATAAGATTTTATGATGTGGTTATTTTCGGACTAGTTAAACCAAATCCACAAGCTGTCGTTGATGATATTGAAAAACTATGCAGGAAAAATACGTATCACTTGTTTACACAAGCTAAAAACCAAAATAAATATCAAAGAGAAGTAGCTTATGAAATATTTAAACCGACAATCAGCGACTTGCCGGAATATGCAGATCCTTCCGAAGTGTTATCGGGGAATTCCCGTTAACTTGTGTTAATCATAAAAGTGTTCAGGCAGTTTATCGATCAGAAACGGGGGGGAATTCATGCAAACAGAACATGAAAATCAGCCAAAAGAATTACAGCGTTCAATGAAGAGTAGACATTTATTCATGCTCTCCTTAGGTGGGGTAATTGGAACAGGTCTTTTCCTGGGATCAGGATATGCAATCAGTGAAGCTGGACCCTCAGGAGCGATTGTTGCCTATTTGGTCGGTGGTGTATTAATGTACTTGGCGATGATTTGTCTCGGTGAATTATCGGTAGTGATGCCTGTGTCAGGTTCCTTTCAGGTCCATGCAACGAAATTTATTGGACCCGCCACTGGTTTTGTAATTGGCTGGATTTACTGGCTGAGCTGGGCTCTTTACGTAGGATTGGAATTTGTAGCGGCCGGTTTGCTTATGACTAGATGGTTTCCCGATATACCAGTATGGATATGGTGTGTGATATTTACGGTACTTTTATTCACTATAAATGCTTTAACAACGAGAAGTTTCGCAGAAACAGAGTATTGGTTCTCCGGGATTAAAGTACTTGCCGTTATTCTATTCATAATTATCGGTGCGGCAGCGATGTTTGGATTGATTCATATGGAGGATGCTAAACCAGCCCCGTTCTTTTCCAATTTTATAGGTGATGGACTATTCCCTACAGGGTTCACTGGTGTGTTTATATCGATGATGACAGTCGTATACGCATTTCAGGGATCGGAAATCATGGGTGTTGCAGCAGGAGAGACGGAAAACCCGCAACAAAGCATTCCGAGAGCGATTCGAAACATCGTAATACGTGTGCTGCTTTTCTATGTCCTAGCAATCTTTGTTCTATCGGCTATCGTTCCGTGGCAAGAAGTCGGGGTACTGGAAAGCCCATTTGTTACCGTGTTTGAAATGGTAGGCATTCCTTATGCAGCTGACATTATGAATTTTGTAATTTTGACGGCGGTACTCTCTGTTGGGAACACGGGTCTGTTTGCTTGTACCAGGATCCTTTTCTCCCTTTCCCAAAATGGTATGGCGCATTCTGCATTTGGAAAGCTCAATCGGCGCGGTGTACCTTTTAATGCCTTACTCGTCACCATGGTCTTTGCCTTGCTGTCGCTACTTACTAGTGTAGTAGCGGAAGAAACGTTATTTGTTGTGCTACTTTCCATAAGCGGTGTTGGAGGGGTGCTTACTTGGATGGCGATTGCGTTCGCACAGTACAGATTCCGTAAACAGTATATCAGAGCAGGCGGAAAGGTTGAAGATCTGAAGTACAGAGTACCTTTCTTCCCATTTGTCCCGATTCTCTGCATTCTTATGTGTCTAGGTATTTTCGTTTTCACCGCTTATGACCCGACACAGCGTAATTCGTTGTATTGGGGATTAGGTTTCGTCATTGCTTGCTATATATTTTACTATTTTAGATATACGAGAAGGAGAATAGAGGTTCCGGCATTATCGAATGAACCGCCCAATGATTTCGTTCAATAGAAATTATTGTTCATATGCCGACAAAGTGCAACCATAAAGAAAATCTACCATCAATAGAAAGTGGGAGGAAATCGTATGCGTTACTTAAATTATATTAACGGAAAATGGCAAGAACCAACTACTAGGGAGTATAAGGAAAATCTTAGTCCCCATAATGGAAAAAATTTAGGGGAATTTCCATCCAGTGCGGCCACAGATTTACATGATGCAGTGGCTGCCGCAAAAAGTTCATTTCCTGCTTGGAAAAAACTATCGTTTCAGCAACGGGCTTCATACTTGCAGAAAGCAGCTGATATTTTGAAAAAGAATATGCAGGAAGTAGGTCGGGATTTGATAAAGGAAGAAGGAAAAACATTCTTGGAAGGGATGGGGGAAGCCAATCGAGCTGCTAGCATTCTTGAATATTATGCTGCTGAAGCCCGGCAGCCACTTGGGGAAGTGATTCCTTCAGCGAATGCCAATACATTTTTGTACACAACCCGTACCCCGCTCGGTCCGGTGGGGTTGATTACACCATGGAACTTTCCAATTGCCATCCCTGTGTGGAAATTGGCGCCTGCCCTGATTTACGGAAATACAGTCGTGATTAAACCGGCTGATCTTACACCTAAGTCGGTCTATCATGTGATAAAAGCATTTGATGAAGCGGGTCTTCCGGCTGGAGTCATTAATTGTGTATTCGGAAGGGGTTCCGTCATTGGTGCTGCATTAGTGGAACATCCTGATGTGAAGGCTATATCTTTTACCGGCTCGAATCAAGTAGGTCAGCAAATTCAAAAACAAGCCATTGAACATGGGAAGAAAGTGCAAGTGGAAATGGGAGGGAAAAACCCGCTCGTCGTACTAGCCGATGCTGATCTAGAAAAAGCAGTGGAAATTGCTGTAGGCGGAGCCTTTAAGTCCACTGGGCAAAAATGCACAGCCACTAGCAGGGTGATTGTGGAAGAAGGAATATATGAAGCATTCCGTGACCGTCTTGTCGCCCGTACGAAAGAATTAAAAGTGGGCGACCCGCTCAACGAAGAAACATATATTGGTCCCGCTGTATCTAAATCACAACGCGATGGCGTGCTTGAAATGATTGATGCTGGGAAATCAGAAGCAACGCTATTGTGTGGAGGAGAGATTCCGACTGATGAGGAATTGGCGAACGGTTATTATGTCCGACCGGCTATCTTTGAAAATGTTGCTCAGCATGCCCGCATTGCACGTGAAGAAATCTTTGGACCAGTCATCGCCCTGTTTAAGGCAGGAAATTATGAGGAAGCAGTTATGATGGCGAATGATACAGAGTATGGATTGAGCGCAGCAATTTGCACGAATAATTTAACGGCGGCTCAAAGGTTTATTGAAGATGTCGAAGTGGGTCTTGTCCATGTCAATTCGGAAACAGCAGGAACTGAACCGCAAATGCCATTTGGCGGATGCAAAAATTCAAGTGCAGGCAGCCGTGAACAAGGGAAGAGTGCCGTTGAATTCTATACAGAAGTCAAGACAGTCTATATGGATCGGGTATAACAATAAATTGTACCAAGCGTTTTTTTAACTTTAAATTAGATCATAATACAGGAGGGATTTTCAATATGTCCACTAAAGAAAATGTACAGTTCAGCCCTACACTTCCATATTCACGGTATGTTGATCCAAAGGTATTCGATGAAGAAAGAAAAAAAATTTTTAGAAAGAGCTGGATATTAGCGGGGCATGCAAGCCAAGTTGAAAAAGTGGGTGATTTCATGACATTGGATATCGCCGGAGAGCCTATTATCGTTTCTCACGGTACCGATGGTGAACTGCGTGCTTTCTACAATATTTGCCCTCATCGCGGAATGAAAGTAGAAAACTCCGATAAAGGAAATAAAAAAATTTTACAATGCGGATACCATGGATGGACGTTCAAATTAGATGGAAGTGTTTATAGAGCTCCTAATTTTAAAACGAATGAACTGGGCATACACAGCTGTATGAAATCCATACGCTTAGAAGTTCAGAATGCTATGATTTTTGTCAATCTAGACAAAAATGCACCTTCTATGGCAGAAGCATATCAGGAATTTTTAGAGGAAATGAAAGAGTATCCCTTCTTTGATTCACTGAAACTAGTTAGGGAAACCCGCCGTGTAGTTAAAGCTAATTGGAAAGCTGTTGTTGACAATTACCTTGAATGTGATCATTGTTCCATTGCTCATCCTGGCTTTGCGAAATCTTTTGATTTATCAAACTTTTGCACAACGACACACGACAAATTCACCTATCAATATATGACGGTAAGCAAGAATGGTGAGGGTGACCAAGCACGTTTTTATTGGGTTTGGCCAAATATGATGATTAACGTTTATCCAGGAGACGGGAATGTGAATACCATTCAAGTAATTCCTGTTGATGCTGAGACGTCGTTAGGTATTTATCGTGATTACTCCCTCGATGAAAAAACAACCATAGAAAAAGAAGAATATTTTAAATTTGTTGATCAAGTACGGCAGGAAGATTTTGAACTGGTGGAAAAATTGCAAAAAGGATTAAGTTCCGAGGCATTTACAAATGGTATCTTTTCTCCAACTGAACATGCTGCAGTTTATTTTCATGAACTTATTGATAATAACCTCCAGAACTAACTAGCTGCCAATTGGAAAGCATTTAAAAAAGAAACGTTAATAGAGAAATTCGTAAATTTAATAGCTCTTAAGCAACCAACCAGTGTGATTCGGTAGTTTACCGGAGCATACTGGTTGAGTTGTTTTATTTGTGATAACTTTCTTTGCTTATTTGAACGACCGAAATTTGCGAACTGCCTTTTATTTATTCCGGGTGTGAGGACTTGTTCTTCCATTGTTGTTCTTCAGCAAGAAACTCAAAAAAAACATTCATGGCAGTAAGCGGATGCTCATTTACTCTTTTAAAGTAATTACTTTTTCTGGCATCTGTTAAATAGCTGCTTTTTTTGATTCTCTCCAACATATATTTTTGACTCATTTTCACTATTTCCCTTTTGTTGTGTTTGTTTTCTTTTAATAAGGCAAATCCAACAGCTCCCACCAATGCATAGATTCCAAGTGCGATTTTCGAGATGGGTATAGATTCGTTCTTAAATAAAAGAAAAAAAAGATTAATGATGGAAAAGCCTATCATCACCGTCGAAAAAAAACCGTATTTCATATTTTTCTTCAACAAGGGGGACAATGTTGATTGAAGTTGTTCGAGTTCGGCTTGCATGAAGCCCGGTATATTATTTATTTTGATATTCATTGTTTCCTCCTTATTATCTTGCATGAACCCAATAAGTATATGGCACTAAAAAAAATTGTACCTATTTAATGAAACAGGAAAAGGAACCTGATAATATATATCTTATCGTTTGGAAACGTGTTTGTCATTTAATATACCCCATGGACTTTTTTAGGGAAACGTAAACGAAATTGACGTATGTGGGTGATGAATGGAATGCCTAATTATATGTGTTGAACTAACTCAGATAGACAGCGTTCTTGCAGTATGAGGATGCCAAATAAAGATCATTTGCCTTAATATATTTACAATGGTATAAATGATGGGTGGATTATGGTAAAATGGTCCTCAAATGGAAGTCATGTTTTTCGTTTTTTCATCATTAATAGTTATGGATGGCCACCCTGCGCCTTTTTTTGTCATAAATACGTGACTATTGTGGTAATTTGTTCTTTTAAATCGAGTTTTGGAACAAATCAATATATAATTAGAAAGCGAGATATTAGATTCAAAGATTAAGGAGGGACATAGAATGATGGAATGGGCTCTGATCATTTTGTTTGCTGCAGCAGTATTACTGTTCATTTTATCGTTTATTAAAAAGGATTCTGTAAAAGTGGACAGTCAATTGGAACAGGTTGCTATCACTTTTGGAGATGAAATGAATGTATTACAGGAAAAAATCAGGAACATCGAGATAGATGCTGAAATTACGGTGCAAGAGGCAGGCGTTCTAACAATGTCTTCCGAAACGCGGATCTTGTTGCGTGAAGTACTCGACCTACATAAGCGAGGCTATTCATTTGAAAGCATCGCACTGAAGACAAAACAGCCGGAAGATGAAATAGAGCGCATGCTTACTCCTTACATAAAAACGAAGAATGAAAGGAGAAATGTGGCCAATGACATCTAAATCAATGCGCAGCTTTGCCGGAGGCATTGTTGTTGCAGCAGGCTTATGCGGTGCAGTGTACTTCTTTGGTCCAGGTGAAGCGACCGGCACATCGGAGAAACTATCAGAAGATGAAATGAAAGAGTCTCTGGCTTCAGAAGGGTATGTCATACATTCCGAAAAAGAATGGGAAGATCAGATTGCTGAAGCACAGTCGGTTAAAGATAAAGCGGAAGCGGAAAAAGAAACGGTAAAAGAACCAGCAGAAAAAGTCATATACCGTACAGTTCTTACTGTGGCTAAAGGCTCGACAAGCATCGATGTGGGTAAAAACCTACAAAAGGCAAAAGTCATTAAAAATGCCAATGATTTTTTTGACGCGGTTGAAAAGAAAGGCAAGGCCAACGGATTACGACCTGGAACGTATGTGGTAGATAGTGCGATGACGACGGAAAAAATAATTTCCATCATATTTAAATGAACATAAAAACGACCATCGATATGATGGTCGTTTCTGTTTGTCGACAAAAGGGTGTTATTAATGGTCTCATCCCGAATCCTTTTCTCGTTTTGCTGAGGGAATGATTACCTATGTTTGTTTACTGTTTTATATGGGATGAAACCTCATTAGATTGAAGAAATTTGCGACACTCCTGCCGAATAACTGTCTAGCCGAGATCCGGAGACGTTTGCGTAGAGGAGGCTTGTCAGACAGTCGGCGGAAAGGGAGCGGATTTCTGAAATCAACTGGAACTTTTGTAAGAATGTAGACCGACAATAGAATATGTTGGTCTCAGTTAGTTCACAACATAGGGGGGAATGGTCTTATCCGAATCCCTTTCACGATTTTTTTAAGTAATGGTTACCATAATTTTGAAACATACTTGATTATACTCCATGACTTTTTATTCATTCAAATGGAATGAAACCTCATTAGATTGAAGAAATTTGCGACACTCCTGCCGAATAACTGTCTAGCCGAGACCCCGGAGACGTTTGCGTCGAGGAGGCTTGGCAGACAGTCGGCGGAAAGGGAGCGGATTTCTGAAATCAACTGGAACGTTTTTATGTTTTCTTTAACTTAATCTTTGTCCGCACTCCGGCCCACACTGCAATGATAAGTCCTCCAATAGTATCCGCGATTAAATCTATCATTGTATCTTTATTTCCCCCGCCTTGTAGTGTCATTCCGAATAATTGATCAGAACTGAATTCGTAGATCTCCCATATGACACCACCAAGTGCTGAGAAAGAGAGGGTAAATAAAAAGACAAACCAAGGGGAAATCTCTTTGCCTGCATTTCTGTATACCATTCGTTCATATAAAGCAATTCCCGTAAAAGCAAGAAGGGAACCGCTTAGTAAATGTAATAATGTGTCCCACCACCCCAGACCATACCAACCTAAAATAGAACCTAAAAATTGTGAACCGAATAAGAAGATTAAATAGGAAATGATAATTGGCAGATTGAATTGAAGCTTGGTAAATAGGGCCAGTAATAGGGGAATTGCCCCGCATACCACACCGCCTATCGAAACCAGTGATTTGAAAGTTTCATCGGCTGTATAGTGAAAAATAGATAATGCTGCCATGAAAAGTACATACACTAAACTTAATGAAATAACTAGCTTACGATTCATATGATTACCTCAACAAATCATCATAATTTTAATTTTTGTACACAAGAATAAATGGAAATAAGCAATCCGCCTGTAAGACCGAAAATTATATCGTACATGGTATCTTTATTACCGCCTCGCTGCATGGTTTGAGTAAAAGTGAGATCTCCTGCGAATTCATATATTTCCCAAAGAACAGTGGCAATGACTGAAAGTGAGAGAACAAAAAGAAAGATGACCCACCTTGAAACATCTTTTCTCGCTTTTTGCGGGATGAATAGTTTATAAAGAACAATCCCAATAAAACCTACGAAGATACCTTTGTAAAAGTGAACGCCAGAGTCCCACCATTTAAAATCAACATAAAAATTTGCGATAGATCCTAAAAATGTCGTACAGAAAATAAAAACATAATAACCGATTATGATTGGAATGTTAAAGGGGTTATTTTTTACAAACAGTAATGAAATGGGCAAGGCACTTACCAATATTCCCCCTAGAGCCACCATCCATCGCGAAGAATCATCTTTTATGAGATAAAAGATGAGTAAACCAGTCATGAATGCTATAAAAACCAGACTAACAATAATGATTATTTTATGTTTCAATATACTCACCTCATTCGTAAATATTCATTACGATCATATCCAATTCAGCCAAATGCAACGCGGCAAATTGAATTTTGGGGGTATTTTTATGATGTTCTTTTTTTAATCCTCTAACTCACATCAGTGTTATCATTGTTGGTTACCATGGTGCTTTTTAATGATATTTTTAAATTTAGCCGTGATAAACAATAATAAAGGCATGACCAGACCTAAAATCGATACTCCTTATTTTTGGCTATTCATTTTAAAGTTATTCAGAAATTAATTGCCTTTCTTCAACAATCCATCCCCGTTTCATTATCCGGGCCCGTTTTTCCAAGGATTCACCTCAAAATTCCGACATGTCATTAGAATCAATTTCATTGGTAAAGGTATAGAAATATATCGCGAAATCGCTTTAAAAGAAATACAATGAATTGCCAATTATTTAGTACTGCTAGATTCAAAATAGAAAATAAACAACCTGTATTTTAAAAAGTGCCACACTCCTATATGTATTATGTATGCTTGTTTATAACCTGCACAATTCTCAAAACCGAGACAAAATGTTCATGCATTGTAATGAAAAACACACAGGAAGATATTCTTGTCCAAGAGAAAGTATTAATTTCTTAGTCCCGAACCTTAATGTTCAGTGAGTATTTTTTTAACTGCCACCTAATTTTTCACTGATGCGCTCCTTCGCGATTTTTGAACTGGTACAATTCTTGCATATTATTTTTGTGTATGTCTCTTGTGTGTATATTGAGTAAGGAAAAGAATAGGAATCTGTTAAACACACAATTATTGAAAAATATTTATTTGACGTTTAATTTGCCCTTGGTTATATGTCAGAAAATTAATCCGGATTCATAAAGGGAAGGCGAAGCAATTAAATTTAAAAAGGTTAGGAGAATTTTCGTATGAAAATACCAGTGGAAAATATTGTAGAGTTAACTGTAGAACATCAATTCTTACAGGCTTATCCTATATTGAGTCAGTTACGAACTGATTTGACTTTAGAGGAATATCTAGAATTATTAAATGATATGCGTAAGGAGGGTAAACAGTTATTTGCTTTATATCATGATACAAGCATCGTAGCTTTAGCAGGTATTAGCTGGCGTGAAGATTCATATAATGAACGCTATGTTTTTGTACAAGATTTGGTTACTGATGTAAATCATCGTCCTAGTGGCCTTGGATTTAGTCTGCTCAGTTATATACATAATTGGGCAAAAGAACATGGAGCTGAATATATTACAATGGAATCTTGAATTCGGTGCCTTGACACCATAAATTGTTCATTTCCTATTTTTTTTAGGATGGGCTAGCACCTACTGGGTGTAGCCTTTTTTTTGTACATATGCACCAGCAATGAAATTTTTTTTAACGATTTATAGAGTGCGGGGAAAATGGGAACAAAACATTTATGAAATAAGGGTGAAAAGACCAGGTATTTATAAACTTATAATCAAAAAAAATTGAACAAGTTTAAGGGAAAATTCTTTGCCATATTCAAAGGCAAGTTGCCCTGTCACCCAAAAATTTAGTTGAAAGCTTATAAAAACTCTGTGGAGGTCTGCAGAGTTCATCTTCATGTTTTTATGCCCCAAAACCATCCAACTTTCTGTCACTTAGTTCAACAAAAAAATAGAAGTTTTTGCTCTCGAAAATGAAAAAAGAACAAAATAATTATGCAAAATTGGCGATTTATGCATTTACTCATAGAATTCCACTAATACGACTTTTTCATTTTTCTGATTTCCACAGTGTAATCAAAAAGTAGCGACATTCCTGTCGTTAATTCTTCTCAACAAAACTAGGTTCAGAAAGGTTAATCCGAGGCACCTTCAGCATCCTTTAATTAAATTATCGATCTTCAAGAAAAGAGCGTGTTTGATAAAGATTATCAAGTCCACAATGAATTGCAATTTATTTTACTTAGATGGATATAATTGCAGCCAAGGTGAAAACATAATTTTAACAGGCTTTTGGTTATGAGGGGGTTAGCATTGAAATTTCGAGTTCCTATCCCATTGAGGAAGTTAATTGAAGATAAACAATCAGTGAAAAATAAAAACCAACAAGAAGACTTAAATCAAAGCAAAAATCCAAACTCCAGCAAATCTAAAAATCAAGCCCAAAATCCAGAACAAGCCCAAAACCGAAGTAAAGACTCAAAGAAACATCAAACAAAACTTATATCTTCTGACCTTCAATTTAATTTAGACCATATTAAGAAAACGTTAGGAAATAGTTCAGACATAGTTATAAGGGATTTTCAAGCAGGTAAAAATGGGGAAATTAAATTAGGCATCGTTTACACAGATGGATTAACGGATTCGGTATCCGTCCAAGATTTCATCCTCGACACTTTGATGATTGAAATTAGGAACTCGGATTTGGACGTAGCGTTCTTTAATCCCTCTGACTGTTTTGAAATGATAAAATCACATACTCTTCCTGTAGGGGGAATAGGGGAAATAACTGATTTCCAAAAACTTTTTAACCATGTTTTATCGGGAGACACGATGTTATTGATGGATGGCTCCCCAAAAGGAATAGCACTCGGCTCAAGAGAATGGGTCGATCGCGGAGTTCAGGAACCTTCCTCACAAACAGTAGTAAGAGGCCCGAAGGATGGGTTCACTGAAACGCTGCGAACAAATACGGCTTTAATAAGACGGAGAATCAAAGATCCTAACCTTTGGCTTGAAACAAAACAGATTGGTGAAAAAACGCAAACAGACGTTGCAATTATGTATCTGAAAGGTGTTGCCAATGATAAAACGGTTTCAGAATTGCAAAGCCGGTTAAATCGAATCAATATAGATGCGATTCTTGAGAGTGGTTACATTGAAGAACTTATACAGGATGAAGTATATACTCCATTTCCAACCGTATATAATACGGAACGTCCTGATGCCGTAGCTGCGGCCCTGTTAGAAGGAAGGATTGCAATCCTAGTTGACGGAACGCCGTTTGTCCTTATCGTTCCAGCACTGATGGTGCATTTTTTTCAGTCCAGTGAAGATTATTATCAACGGGCAGACATTGCCACATTAATTCGAATATTACGGTATTTATCCTTTTTCCTTGCTTTGCTTACACCGTCCCTTTATGTAGCAGTCTCAACCTTTCATCAAGAAATGCTTCCTACACCTTTACTCATAAGTCTAGCCTCACAACGAGAGGGTGTTCCTTTTCCAGCTTTTGTAGAGGCGATGATAATGGAGGTAGTGTTTGAAATCTTGCGTGAGGCAGGTGTGAGGATGCCTAGGGCAATCGGTTCATCCATTTCCATCGTAGGTGCATTAGTTATTGGGCAGGCTGCTGTCGAAGCAGGGTTCGTTTCAGCAACAATGG
Source organism: Bacillus sp. B4EP4a (assembly GCF_006680105.1). Classification (NCBI taxonomy): domain Bacteria; kingdom Bacillati; phylum Bacillota; class Bacilli; order Caryophanales; family Bacillaceae; genus Bacillus; species Bacillus sp. B4EP4a. The sequence goes on along the minus strand of NZ_VHIK01000022.1, from coordinate 108,059 downwards.
TTATCATTGTGTCCTTAACAGCCATCTGCAGCTTTGTGTTCCCAGCCAATAGTATGGCCATGGCTTTTCGGATGCTTCGATTCTTGTTTATGATCCTTGCCGCTACATTTGGATTATACGGGATCATTTTGGGGCTGATCGTGATGGTCCTACATTTAAATAGCTTGCGATCTTTTGGTTTACCATATTTAGCTCCAAATGCACCATTCATTTTACAAGATCAAAAAGACAATATCATCCGATTGCCACACTGGTCATTATTAAAGCGGCCTCGTTTGATTAGTAAAAATGATACAGACAGAGGAAATGTAAGTTCTCCGAAACCACCTAGATAAAATGATGAGATTATGAGGGTTCATGATGAAAAAAATGCTAAAGGTATTTTTAATGTTACCTATAATTTGTTTATCCGGCTGTTGGAGCAGCATTGAGTTGAATGAACTTGCCATCGTTACTGCCATGGGAATTGATAAAACAGAAGATGGGTATCTGGTAACCGTCCAAGTTCTGAATTCGAGTGAGCTGGCAGGTGATGCCAGGTCTGGTCGCACGGAAGTTGTAACCTTCAGGAAGAGTGGTAAAACCATTTTTGAAGCAATTAGAAGCCTATCAACTGATGTACCAAGGAGGTTATATGTAGCACATCTTCGTGAAGTTGTCTTTGGTGAGGAAATGGCCAGGGAAGGAATTGCAAAACCTCTGGATGTCCTTTCCCGGCAAAAGGAGTTGCGTTCCGATTTCTATATGACTGTTGCTAAGGGTTCAACTGCTTATGATACGCTTAATGTGCAAACGGCTCTTGAAAAAATACCGGCAAATAAAGTCTTTGACTCCTTGGAAAATTCAGAGAAAAGATGGGCACCGACAAGGACGGTCACTTTGGATGAGCTGGTCAGCAGTATCGTCAGTAAAGGCAGACAGGCCATGCTAACGGGGATTTACGTTTATGGTGATCCCGAATCAGGAAGCAATGTTACGAATGCACAAAATATCTCCCCGAAATCCGGTTTGCGTTTGGATTATCTTGGAGTATTCAAGAAAGATAAACTTGTCGGCTGGTTAAACAGGAACGACAGTAAAGGTGTTAGTTACATTACAGATCATGTTAAGTCTACTCCGGTAAATATTCCATGTGAAGGTGAGCAAATTACGGTCAACACGACTAGTTCAAAAACGAAAATCAAGGGGAAAATGGAAAAAGGAAACCCCAAAATTGATATAAATGTCACGTCAGAAGGGAGTATAGGTGAAGTAGAATGCTCAATCGATTTAACTAACCCCAAAAAAATCGAAGAATTGAATGAAAGATACGCAAAAGATATTAAAGCTAAAATAGAAGGATCGATAAAAACGCTTCAAGAGAAGTATCAAAGTGACATTTTCGGTTTTGGTGATGAAATCCATAGAACCGATCCTAAAGCATGGAAACGTTTAGAAGGAAATTGGGAACAGGAATTTGCAAATTTGGACGTGAATGTAACCGTTAAAGCAAAGATTCGTAATTTAGGAACGATATCAGAATCCTTTCAAAAAGAAATCGAGGAGTAAAGATCAATGTGGGCAATTATTGGAACAGTGTGTACTGGAGCTATTATTTCATTTTTTGAAATACCTCCTCTTATTAAAAAGAAATGCTGGAAGGAAATTGTCATTTTTATTTTATTGCTTTTAATTGGCATGACGTTGAGCATTTTAATAATCAAGGATATTACCATTCCCACTCCTATAGATTGGATAACAAAAATATATAGTCCACTCGCTCATTTCATGGATCGTATCTTATCCTAGGGAGGTATCGAATATGCTTGAAAAAGGAAAAATCAGCTCTGGTGAATTTCTTATTTTAGTCATCATATTCAACATAGGAGGAGCGATACTTACTTTACCTTCCGGACTTGTCTCATTAGCAAAACAGGATGGCTGGATTGCCTATATAATAGCTACTCTCATCGGTTTATGTTTCGTTTTCTTATTTACCCGACTCGCCTCACTTTACCCATCCATGACTTATATAGAAGTTAATGAAAAAATATTTGGCAAATGGATTGGGAAAATCTCTGCCCTGCTATTCCTGTTTTATATTTATTACCTTTCTTCTGCGTTACTAAGTGAAATTGGGAATTTCTTTTCGTCACAGGTTCTGGTTGAAACACCTATGGAAATGATAATGATCTTGTTTATATTAACAAGCTTATTTGGTGCACGGCTAGGATTGGAAGTCATCTGCCGAACTGCAGTAATTTTTTTCCCTTGGCTTGTACTGCTGCTTTTCATATTATTCGTATTTCTTATCCCCGATATCAAAATCGAAAATATGCAACCTATATTTGAAGAAGGCTTGAAACCGATAATGAAGGGATCATATCACTCTTTAGCACTGCCTTATGTTCAGCTTGTTTTCTTTTTAATGATCACTCCATATGTAAATGAAAAGGCTGAAATGAAGAAGAATTTTTATTTAGGGACTTTAATAGGTGGCAGCGTTCTTTTCTTAGTGATCATTTTCAGTATCCTCGTATTGGATGCTGCTAATACAGCAAGATTAACCTATCCTTCTTATAAACTGGGGATGAGGATAAGCATTGGTAATTTTTTTGAAAGGGTCGAGGTCATTGTGGCATTCATTTGGGTTTTTACAGAGTATTTTAAATTGACCATTTGCTTTTATGGACTCGCCTTAGGACTAGCTCAATTGCTAGGATTAAAAAATTACAAAATTCTTCTATTCCCATTAGCTTTTCTAATTCTCACTTTAACCATCTTTTCGCATCCCGATATAGTACATTATCAAAACTTTATGGCCACAGCTTGGACACCTTTATCCTTAACGATTTGTTTTATTCTGCCATTGTTATTATTAATGGTTGGGAAAATTAGAAAAAAGTAAGGGCAGCTTGCATCACATTAGATATTTTCAAGTGGATGTTGCATCTGGATGAGACTGACAGAATTAATCAAAATTAGGATGGGATTCGCTGCAACTTGGCGACTTTTACATGTTTAAGGACTTTCGGGAACTCCGTGATACACATGTCGTGGATCTTTTTGCATGGGAAAATCGGCACTTTTTTCAAATAGCAGATAAGCATGACCTGAATAATGATGTAGCGGAAATCTTATAGTTACTTGGCAATTTGGAAAGTTTTGCTGCTTCATAGATAAAACCTGTACAGATGAAGAGGAGGAGGGATATAGAGAAAGGCAGTAGTGGTACGGTTTAGTCAGTTCGTCTTGGTAGGAAAACAGAACAAAATGTATGATTTAAGTCCGTCCAAGTGGACATTACTACAATGTTTAAAAACATATGCCCGATCATTAAAACCCATAATACGACATCAAATTCCAACATATTTCTACTTTGCCATTTTGTATAATGAGATAGAAAAATATTTTAAGGGAGTGATTGTTGTAATATGAAAAACAGGAAACTTGTTTCAACTCTAGGAGTTGCCGTTTTATCGGCGGGTATTGCGGCACCAACATTTGCAGCTAATGAAACATCCCCAGGAACACCCATTCAACAAACTTATTCGGTTTCAGGTTTTACAGATCATGCTGAACTAGGGAAAAAGCTAGAACAAATTGCGAGTAATAGCCAAGGTAAAGTAAAAGTGGATGTAGCTGGATATTCTAATAGAAATAGAGAAATCTATAAAGCAACCGTGGGAACAGGTGACAAAGTCGTTTTAATTCAAAGTGAGATTCATGGAAATGAGAAAACTGGTACGGATGCCATCTTGAATATCTTGAAGTTTTTGGGGACCAATTCTCCTGAAGCGGAGAAAATTCGCAAAGAAATTACCCTGGTGGCTTTGCCTAAAATGAATCCGGATGGTGCTGAATTGAACCGTCGGGGAAATGATATGACCTGGTCAGAGGTCGTGGAACAGTTTCCACAGTTAGCAGGAGCGAATCCATCTTGGAACTATTATACATACAAAAATGAATCATTCGATTATGAGTCCAATCCTGGTTTCGATGTCAATCGTGACTTTAATCCTGATTTAAATTATATTCCTCAAGCTAAAGACTTCCCTGGAAAATCATCCACCCCTGGTTGGTTCATAACACCTGAATCACAAACAACGCGTGATGTTTACAAGTCTCTCCTGAAGCAATACGGAAAGGTGGAGATTTTTGTGGACTTGCACCACCAAGCTCCCTATTATGAAGTTGATGGAACGGATGATTTAGTCACATACTCGCTTTCCGCTCAATTTGTTCCTGATCCAAGCTCGCCTTCAGGACAAGAGTATGCCAAATATGCAAAAAACTATAATTATGATTTTTCCAGACAATTGAATGTAGCGGTATATAATGCGATGAAAGAACAAGGTAATTCTCCATATGGAAATATATCCTTATATCCGCAAAACCAAAACCTTCCTGGAACGGCTTTAGGAGCCTTTGCTTTAAACGGAAGTGGGACAGTACTCTTTGAAGTCAGAGGCCAAACACAGTCTTTTGGCCAAAAGAAAAAAGGCATGCTTATTAAAGCAGTGGAAAGAGGGTTATATGGAATAATTGATGGAGTTACTGATGGCTCAGTATATAAAATCAATCCGGAACAATACGAGTCAATTCCACTGACGGAGGGCAGGCAATAATAAAAATTGATAGTTTTATCAACTTAGTAACCAGACGGGTACCCGCCTGGTTTTTCTACATGATCGGTTTCGGCAAACAGAAAATGCTTTTTTGAATATCGCCATTGTAGAAGTAATTCCTTTCAAGTTATATGATGCAGAAGAAAACTTTTTGAAACATAGTTATTTTTCACTATTAACACAAAGTGTTAAAAATGTCAGAATATTAGTAATAGTTATTTTTTAGTAATTAAATTATAAGGAGGGTTTTTATTGAATTTTAAAAAGAAAGTCCTATCAGTTTCATTATCTAGTTTAATGACATTAAGCGCAGTTACAGCTGTTGCGCTGCCAGTCGGAGCGGTTGGAAATGGTCCCAGTGCTGGAAATGGTCAAGTGACAACTTCAAATCTTCATACATATGAAAGCCTGGTAAGCTATCTTAAAACGCAGGATGCTAAACAAGAAAGGCTGGCACTGGAAGTAATCGGCGAAACGGTAAAAGGGAGGGATATTTACCTAGCGAAATACATTTCAAATCCCAAGAATCCTACTATACTATTTTTAACTCAACAGCACGGAAATGAACAACTGACTACTGAAGGTGCACTCGAATTCATTAAACATCTAGGCACGAATAAGACTAAAGGTTTATTGGAAAATGTTAATATACTGATCATTCCCATGTTAAATGCAGATGGGGCAATGGGAGATGTTAATTTCCCTCTTGATGACTATTTAGCAAAAGGTGATCGACATCTAACACGGGCAAATGCAAATGGGATCGACTTAAACCGTGAGCATGATAAAAAAACTGATTCCATGCAAGTGGAGGTAAAGGCTTTACACGAAAATGTATTTGCGAAATACGATATAGATTACATGATAGATTTACATCATCAAGGGACGCTAAGCGAAACAGATGGTGAACTTGTTTCAGGTTCAATTCTTTATCCTACAAACGCTAATGTAAAGCCTGAAGTATTAGAAGCGTCAAAAAAACTGGGTGCTGTTGTATATAACTCCATTGAACCAACTGGTTGGGGGCATATTGGCAGGTATGATGGCGGTTCTGGAGAAAATATAGGACGTAATGGTGCAGCCGTTCGTTATGATATTGCCACACTGCTCTTTGAGATGCGAGGTATGTCGGACCACAATATCGAGTCAGTGGCGCTTGGACAAAAAAGTAATGGCTATCTAATAAAGCAAACGGTAACCACTTTGGATGCAGCTGTCAGAGCTATTGCCGATGATTCAATAGAAACTGTTGATGCAAGCTTTTGGGATACCCTGCCAACACAATACAATCGTCCTGGGGCAGAATCAGACGAATAAAATGATGACACATCCCATTCTTTCAGATGGGATGTGTTTTTTTAATTTTCCCACATCGATAGCTCGAACTTGTTCATCAGTTTATATGAAATGATTTATAGAGGAAATGCAGGATAAGATTAAAGATGATATAGAAAAAAGGCATCTGCTTTCACTACAAGCAGATGCCTTTTGAACGATAACGTATCGACCTGAAATATCCTTCTTTAATAATTACCGCTTGCTTCTATAAACTTTTTTCGGATGAATTCTCCTTTTTTTGTTCTTCTTTTAGCTGTAAGGCTACTAAACTGGCAAAGTCATGAATGATGGTGGCTGCCAATAGTGATGTAATTTGTGTTGGATCGTACGGCGGGAGGACTTCTACCAGGTCGAACCCAATAAAGTTGAATCCTTGCAGAGAACGTATCATCTCTAGGGTATCAAGGCTATTTAGACCGCCGACCTCCAAGGTGCCAGTTCCAGGAGCACATGATGGATCTACAAAATCAATATCAAAGGTCAAGAAACAAGGTGTATCCCCAATGGTTTTCTTGACTTCCTTCACGACATCTTCGATTCCTCTTTTCTTCAGCTCGGGAGTTGTTATCACATTGTAACCTAGATCTGTACTTGAATCTATATCTCCTGGATGATTGAGCGTACCTCTGATGCCAATCTGGAAAACTTTATCCGTTTGGAGCAAGCCTTCCTCATATGCACGGATAAACGGGGAACCATGCCAGTATTTTTCATCATAATAAGTATCCCAGGTATCTGTATGTGAATCAAAATGAAGAAGTGCAACAGGACCGTGTATTTTTGCGGCAGCTCTTAGATTAGCCAATGTTACGGAATGATCTCCCCCGATGCCTATTGGAATGATACCGTTTTTCATCAAGTCAGCCATAGCCTTTTCAATTAACTCATAGCTTCGATGTATATTATGGGGAATCACCGAAACGTCCCCAATATCAATTGCATTACATTCGTCAAACGGAAATACCTTGTGAATGGGATGGTAAGGAAATAACGTCATGGATGCCTGGCGGACAGCCTGTGGAGCAAACCGGGCTCCTACCCTGAATGATGCAGCTGTATCAAAAGGCATACCTATCACTGCCAATTTGGCATTTTCCCTTGAAGAAGGTAAGCGCATAAATGATCCGGTGGTACAAAACTCTGGTTTAACATCAGGGGATAAAGGATATTTCATTTTTCTATTCCTCCATTTTCTTATAACGATAATAGTTTTGAAACTCATATAAATGAATTCCTATGGAAGATTAATTATGCAATTATCATGCCAGGTCACAGTAAGTGATTTAAAGAGGGTTTTTCCAGTTATCATTGGCTTGGTTTATGCAAGGGCGAATAATTTATGGGAAATTGAATCGCTGATGAAGAGATGCTCCAAGACTTCATTTCTATGAATCAATCATGTGCCGTTAAGAATACAGGAATTAAGTAGCATTTTTGGCGTTTTTCGTTTGTAGAGTAAACCGAAATCATGTGGCACAGAAATTGCATTAAGGTATACAGGTAAAACTTTTAAAAAAGAGGGAGGCATGGGGATTTATCTAGTTAAGAAATTGAACTTACTGGTTTGAAAGCGGTTTCAAGGAGGAATGATAGGTGGAAAATGAGGTTACATTGAAAAGATCACTGAAATTATGGCAAATCGTTATGATGGGGTTAGCATATATGACCCCCATGGTCGTATTTGATACATTTGGAATTGTATCTGGGATTACGGGCGGCCATGTGCCGACTGCCTATATCTTTGCATTGGTGGGGATGCTTTTTACAGCGGCGAGCTATGGAAAACTTGTAAAGGTTTTTCCTGCTGCAGGTTCTGCCTACACTTATACGCAAAAGGCCATAAACCCGCATTTAGGATTCCTGGTAGGATGGTCTTCGTTGTTAGACTATTTGTTTTTACCTATGGTCAATGCATTGTTGACCAAAATTTATCTTACAGCATTATTTCCAGGAGTTCCCACGTGGATTTGGGTCGTATTGTTCGTAGCAATCGTTACCATTCTCAATCTACGGAGTGTCAATGTACTTGCAAACTTTAATGCGCTTTTTGTTTTAATCCAGATTGCCATCATGGCAGTGTTCATCATTCTTGTCGTCAAAGGTTTAAATGATGGAGAAGGTACAGGAGAAGTGTTTACGATAAAGCCTTTCGTAAATGAAGGAATGGACTTTTCTGCAATAATAACCGGGGCCACAATCCTTTGTTTTTCCTTTTTGGGATTCGATGCGGTAACGACACTATCTGAGGAAACGCCGGATCCGAAAAAAACGATTCCAAAAGCGATATTTTTAACTGCACTATGGGGTGGAATCATCTTCATTACCGCATCTTTCTTTATTCAGCTCTTTTTTCCGGATATATCCCGTTTTAAGGAACCGGATGCTGCATTACCGGAAATCGCCCTTTATGTAGGTGGGAAGCTATTTCAATCCATTTTTCTTTGTACGACTTTCGTCAATACGCTAGCCTCGGGACTAGCATCGCATGCCAGCGTTTCCCGTCTTTTGTATGTTATGGGACGTGATAAAGTGTTTCCGGAAAAATGGATTGGGTTTATTCACCCTAAGTGGAAGACGCCAGCCATTAATGTACTCATAGTTGGAGTCATTTCATTGTCGGCTTTATTCTTTGATTTAGTGACAGCAACGTCACTGATCAACTTCGGTGCATTAATGGCATTTACCTTTGTAAATCTGTCAGTGATCAGCCATTTTATCATTCGGGAAAAGAAACATCGAACGATAAAAGGGTGTATTCAATACTTAATCATGCCTTTAATTGGAGCTATAGCAATTGGCATTCTTTGGATCAACCTTGAGACAAGTTCCCTAATAATGGGGACAAGTTGGTTCATTATTGGTTTTTGTTATCTATTATATATCACAAAGGCATTCCGGAAGGCTCCGCCCCAATACCAAGTTGAAGAAATTCAGCTATGAGACTTTGCAAGGAAAAAACGCATCCTAATAAGGATGCGTTTTTTTGTATTTAATCATCACTGTTTACATATGCAAACCTGAATTGCTTATGAATTAATACATATGTCCTGATGGTTGTATGTGTGTTATTGATGATTGCAAATGGCGGTATATGGCTATCCACACGATATCTTCGAAGCTGGCATGAAAGTTGCTTAAGTAAGTTATAAGAATAAAAGTGAGGTGCTAAAATGACAGGGGAAATTAAGGTGATTGAAAAACGTCAATCGGATAATCCACTGCAAGAGTTCCAGGATATCTTAAAAGAAGCGATTCATGTTTTGGACTATCCAGATCAGGTTTTTGATTTTTTGAAAGTGCCAATGCGTTTTCTGGAAGTCAGTATTCCTATTCAAATGGATAATGGGGAGACAAGGATGTTTCAAGGGTATCGGGCTCAACATAATGATGCAGCCGGTCCAACGAAAGGGGGGATTCGGTTTCACCCGGATGTCACTCCTGAAGAAGTTAAGGCATTGGCCGGATGGATGAGCTTGAAATGCGGAATAACCGATCTTCCATATGGAGGGGCAAAAGGTGGCATTGTGTGTGATCCCAGACAGATGAGTTCATCTGAGCTAGAACGATTAAGCAGAGGGTATGTCAGGGCAGTTAGTCAAATAGTGGGCCCTACAAAAGATATTCCGGCACCTGATATGTATACAAATTCACAAATCATGGCCTGGATGCTGGATGAATACGATCACATCAGGGAATTCGATTCACCCGGATTCATTACAGGAAAGCCTCTGAGATTAGGAGGATCGAAGGGCAGGGAAAAGGCCACTTCCAAGGGAGTATTATATACACTTCAAATGATATGTGATTTAAAGGGGATTCCTATTGAAGGCATGCGGGTAATCATTCAGGGATTCGGGAATGTTGGCAGTCATTTAGCGTTATATTTACATGAAATGGGGGCTAAGGTTGTCGGTATTGCGGATGAGCTTGGAGGCTTATATGATCCGGATGGCTTGGATATTCCTTACCTTTTGGAGAATAGGGACTCTTTTGGGGTTGTTTCGAACTTATTCAAAGATTCATTATCCAATCAAGAATTGTTGGAAAAAGAGTGTGATGTGCTGATTCCCGCAGCTATAAGCGGAGTGGTGAATAAAGATAATGCAAACCGATTAAAATGTGAAATCCTGATCGAAGCAGCAAATGGGCCGACAACAAAGGAAGCGATTAAGATTCTCGATGATAAAGGTATAGTGCTAGTCCCGGATATTTTGGCGAATTCAGGAGGGGTGATAGTCTCGTATTTTGAATGGTGCCAGAACAACCAAGGTTATTACTGGACGGAAGAGCTTGTGGATGAACGATTGAAGGAAAAGATAACGGCCAGCTTTTTGAATGTCTACCATACTTCACAAAAATATTCCGTGAACATGAAGGTGGCTGCTTATATTGAAGGGATTCGCAAAATAGCAGAAGCATCCCAGCTTCGAGGTTGGGTCAGATTCTGAGCGAATTAGGGCTTACAAGAAAGGAGGCAATCCGTTGAATTTTGATATTCTTTCCGAAAATAAAGAAAACCAGGCTATTCATCATTATTGCTTATTGTCACAAGATTATAGATATGATGTGACCATTGTATATTCGGCCCAGTTTTTCGGTAAAGCAATGGTGACTTCCATGCAAAGCGGAAGAATGATCCTGCTTTGTGCCAATGATATTAATTTAGATCAGTACTGGGCTCCGACCCTTGGGATTGAACATGAAGATATACATGAGTTCCAAAACTTTCTCAAGTTGGTCTTACAAACCCCATTTCATTTAGAAGAATACTGAAGGAAGGAATGATGTAAATGTACGTTGATGTGATTCTTAGCCCATGTGAAGGCAGGATTGAAAAAATTTCAATATCCAAAAATTCCAGATTTTACGAATGGGAACAATTATTTCAGATTAAGAAGGCAGATGGACGTGTGGAAATCATTGATATTGGTGTTAGCGGGAAAATAGAATCATTGGAGGTATTGGAGGGTGAGCCAGTCGTGGCCGGCGAGGTCCTCGCCTATTTTAAAGAAGATTTATTTGTGACCGGCAGCGATTAATTTAAAAACGAAAAAGAAGATGAAATGATTCATCTTCTTTTTCGGCTTATCCGATAATCCTCCACTGCTCTCAAATTCATGTTCCCCTATACCCCAATTTTGCAGAAACCCGATTGCCAGTTTCCATAACATTCTTAATGAGGAAATCAAGTCTTTCATCTGTCAGGTTAAAACTGACAAAACCTATGCTCACCGCACCGTGAACTTCCCCAAAATGGTTCAGTATCGGCACGGCAACAGAACATGTTCCCTCTGTTCTTTCACTGTGGCTGATTCCATGTCCCTTTATTTTAGTCTCTTGCAATATATCCCAAAAAGCTGCTCTTTCTTGAATTGGCAGAAGAGCATCCACGATTTTTTTAGCTTGATTATATGGCATATAGGCGAGCATCGCTTTATTGGCAGCCCCAATATGCAAAGGAACTCGTGAGCCAAGCTGGTCATAAACCCGGATTTGGCTTTTTTCACTGTCGATTCGTTCGATTACGAGTGATTCCATTCCTATTGGCTGGCTAAGATAGACGCTTTCCTCCACTTTGTTCATCAGCCTTTCCAGTTCAGGCCTTATTTGGCTGATGTAATCCATTTTGTCATACATACGTAAACCATATTCGAGCCAAATATTCCCCAAACCATATTGTTTGGATTGCCCGTCCTGTTGGATTAATCCATGCAAGGACATCGCTTTTAACAAACGATGCATGGAGCTGACAGGAAGATCACATTCTTGGGAAAGTTCCGTAATTGACAGCCAGTTTTCCGATGAATTGGAAACCAGCACCTTTATAACGTTCATGGCACGGTCGATCGATTGCATAAACAAACCACCTATCTTTCATTACAAGTTGAATAAAACTTTGATTTATTTGAATATTTAAAACATATTGACATTATACCAAAGTTAATTTTATAATAAAAGAAAAATTCCTATTAGCGGAAACGTTTTCCACTATGCGGAAAAGGAGGGGGAGGCAGTGACATATTGTTCGTCCATGTACAAACCATTGGAACGTGTCATTGTAAAACATCCGAAAGAAGCGTTTATTAGTCAAGAGCATTTAAGCCAAGCATGGCGGAACTTCAACTTTGCGGAAGAGCCAGATTTCAACGAAGCACTAAAAGAGTATGGTGACTTTATTTCCATTTTGGAGAAATATGTTCCAAACATCGATTATTTGCCAGCATCTTCGGTAGTCGGCATTGACTCCTTATATGCGCATGACCCGGTCAAATTCACTAGCCAAGGAGCCATCATTTTAAAGTCCGGGAAAGAATTGAGACAGCCTGAAGCTAGTGTATACAAGGAATTTTGTAAGGAAAAGAACATCCCGATTATTGGGTATTTAAAGGGTGATGCGGTCGCGGATGGCGGTGATATCGTTTGGCTTGATGATAAGACCCTAGTTGTCGGACATGGTTATCGTACAAATGCTGAAGCCATTCGGCAACTAAAAGAAATGACCGCTCATCTTGTGGATGAATTCATCGTAGTTCAGCTTCCGCATGATCAAGGAGAGGGAGAGTGTCTCCATCTTATGTCTTTCATCAGTATGGTCGACAAGGATTTAGCAGTGGTTCACTCCCGCCTTATGCCTGTCTTTTTCAGAAAACTGCTGATTGAACGAGGCATACAGCTTATTGAAGTGCCGGTTGATGAGTACTTGACCTTGGGCTGTAATGTTCTTGCCATTGCTCCGCGGGTTTGCCTGTTATCTTCTGGTAACGCTTACACGAAGCAAAAGCTTATTGATGCGGGAGCAACAGTTTATGAGTACAAAGGAACTGAGATCAGTTTCAAAGGCACTGGCGGTCCAACTTGTTTAACCTGCCCGGTGGTCCGTACAAATATTAATGAAGGGGGATTGGAATGAGTCAATTACTATGGGGTACTCCAGAAACGCTCCGTACCTTGTTATGTGAACTTGTTAGCTGGGAAAGCCGTACTCTTACATTAGGGGAACGGATGTTTCCGTATAAGGTGCAAGATAAATTGAGGGAGCTTGATTATTTTAAAAGGAATCCGGCACACTTATCGCTTCACGAGGCTGATTTAGGGAGGAATTTTGTCAATGCTTTCTATAAACATCCTGATGCAAAGGAGACCGTTGTATTAATTAGCCATTTTGATACGGTTCATACTGAAGAATACGGTGACCTTGAGACTCTTGCATTTCAACCAGAGGAGCTCACGAAAAAACTTCATGACAGGAAAGATGAACTACCGGAAGAAGCGCGCATTGATCTTGAATCAGGAAAGTACTTGTTTGGTAGAGGAACGATGGATATGAAAATGGGGCTTGCCCTTCATATGGCTATCATCGAAAAGGCAAGCATCGAACAATGGCCGATCAATCTCCTGCTGCTAACGGTTCCTGATGAGGAAGTGAATTCTGCGGGAATGAGGGCTGCAGTTAAAGAACTTGTGGCTTTACGTGATAAATATGACCTTTCCTATAAAATGTTTTTTAATAGTGAACCGTCCTTTTCACAGAAACCGGGCGATAATAGACATTATATTTATTCCGGAACTTTGGGGAAAATCATGCCCGCTGCCCTTTTTTATGGGAAAGAAACTCATGTAGGTGAGCCATTAAAGGGCATGACGGCTAACTATATAGCCTCGTTCCTCACGCAGCTCATGGAGTGGAACACTCTTTTTCTGGAAAGTGATCTTGGTGAGGAAACACCATTACCGGTATCGCTTCAGCAAAAAGATCTAAAACTACAATATTCAACACAGACACCTTATCGGGCAGCCGCGCTTTATAATGTGTTCATTATGAAAAGAACAGCTGCAGAAATAATGGACCTATTCGAGCAGGTTGCAAACGAAGCAGCGATGAAATGCAATGAATCTTATAAAGAGCTATGTATGCGTGAACAAATTGAAGGTGTAGGTGAAGTACAAGTATTACGCTATGAAAAGTTACTTTCATATGCCGAGGGCAAATTTGGCGGGAGTTTTGTTGAGAAAATAAAGAGTGAAGTTAAAGGAAACATGGACTTGGATGAGCGGGAAAAATCAGTGCGGATCGCTGAAAAATTGATGATACAATGTCAGGAGCTTTCACCCGCCATTGTATTGCTGTTCGCACCGCCATATTATCCAGCCGTCAATACGTCCGATGATCCGCTTATCATGGAATCTGTGAAATTAATGAAGGAAACTGCCAGCATGCTTGGTGAAGAAGTCAGCCAAATTCATTATTTTAATGGACTTTGCGATTTAAGCTATGTTCAATATAGTGACGAGTCTGATGGCTGGACGGCTTTTGAAAAAAATACACCAGTCTGGGGCGATACTTACAGCATTCCTTTTGCTGATATGCAAAAACTTCAGGCACCAGTACTTAATGTGGGTCCGTTCGGCAAGGATGCCCACCAGCGTACTGAGCGCCTTCACATCGATAGCGCCTTCGTCCATACGCCCGTCATGCTGGAGAAGTTAATAAAGAGTATGTTTAAGTGTTTGGTTGAGAAGTGATGGTCCGACAGGAGAACTGGATTAAAAGTATAAAACTTTAACTGGGGGTATTTATATGAATGACCTGCCTAATGGTCAAATCACTTCCGAGCCGCTTAATCAGAATAATAAGCCACTTAACCAACTGACGGAGTTACCTGAAAAAGGGATAAATCCTTTTGTATTAATGTTTATCGTAATTGTAATAGTGACGGTTTTAACCTATATCTTACCCGCTGGCCAATATGAAAGAATTGAAAAGGATGGCCGAAGTGTAGTCGATCCCACTTCTTTTGAATTCATTGAATCAACACCAGTGGGATTATTGGAAATGTTCAGCAGTATTCACGCAGGGATGATTGAAGGAGCGTCAATTATCTTGTTCGTCTTTTTGTTTGGCGGAGCACTGGGAATCATGCAGGCAACGGGAGCACTGGATTCTTTCATTAAGTTTGTGGCCGTCCGATTCGGAACAAAAGAGAAGTTGCTTATTCCGTTGATGGTATTAATCTTCGCATCATTAGGGACACTGATCGGCTCTGCTGAAGATGCATTAGTTTATATCGCAATCATAGTTCCGATGACGATTGCATTAGGCTTTGATGCACTTACAGGTTTTGCGATCGTCATCCTTGGAACATTGGCGACTGGATTCATTTCTGGCATTACGAACCCTTTTAATGTAGGAGTTGCCCAAAGCATTGCAGAACTGCCCATGTATTCGGGAATGGGATTGCGGATCGCTCTTCTTGCAGTGTTTTATGTCGTTACAGTATTGTACATCTATTTCCATGCAATGAAGGTTAAAAGAAACCCTGAACTGGGGGAGTATGGGAAATTCAAGCGTGAAGAACATGCACATCTTGATAAAAACTTTAGGATGAGTAAAAGACATAGCATTGCTTTAATTATTTTATTGGTGAATTTCATCCTATTAGTATATGGAGTTATTAAATTAGGATGGTATATAAGTGAAATTGGCGGTTTGTTTTTATTAAGCGGGATCATAATGGGCCTAATTGGTGGCTTGACTCCATCAAGGATGGCTAATGGTTTTATTTCAGGAGCGGGCGATATGGTTTCCGGGGCATTGATAATAGGTGTTGCACAGACAATCTTGGTCATCATTACAAGTGGCGGATTGCTGGATACCATTTTATATTATGCTGCAGGATTGGTTGAGCAGCTTCCTCCCGCCATAAATGCAATCGGTATGTTCATTGTCCAATTATTTCTTAACTTCATTGTTCCATCCGGAAGTGGACAAGCAGCATTGACGATGCCGATTATGGCTCCATTGGCGGATTTAATGGGTGTGACAAGACAAACGGCAGTATTAGCTTTCCAATTAGGGGATGGGATCTCGAATATGATATTTCCGACTTCTGGAGTGCTATTGGCTGGTCTGGCAGTGGCAGGCATATCATTTACGAAATGGGTAAAATGGGTGTTTCCGTATCTTTTGATTCAGGTTGCGGTAGCGATTATCTTTTTGATCATTGCACAAAGCATACAGTATGGCCCTTTTTAAAGATCTGAAAAGTCTGAATATTAGCACTAAGTGTTGAAGGAGGCATTTATGATGAAGACAATACAGGAGACAGTTGTCGATGAAGTGATTTCATGGAGACGTCATTTTCACGAAAATCCGGAGCTCTCTTATCAGGAGCACCAGACTTCTGAATTCATTTATAGGAAATTAAAAACCTTTACAGGATTAGAAGTGACGAGACCTACCGAAACGAGCGTTTTAGCGGTTCTCAAAGGAGCTAAAAAATCTGCCCGAAAATCGAATACCATCACCTTTCGTGCAGATATTGATGCACTCCCGATTCAGGAAGAAGCAGAAATTGAATATAAATCAAAAAATCCTGGGGTTATGCATGCATGCGGACATGATGCACATGCTGCGATGTTATTAGGTGCTGCTAAAGTCCTCTCTGGGAAAAAAGATGCGATTGATGGAGAAATCAGGTTTATTTTCCAACACGCCGAAGAAGTTCTGCCAGGGGGAGCTCAGGAATTGGTGAAAAAAGGGGTCATGGAAGGAGTGGATTATGCATTTGCACTGCATGTTACTCCTTATGAACGAACAGGAACAATATGTTTAAGGGAAGGGGTATTCTGTGCAGCAGCCGATGATTTTGAAATTAAAATTATTGGTCAGGGCGGTCATGCCTCGACTCCGGAATTAACGGTAGATCCGCTACTCATTGGTGCAGAAATTACTACGAATCTTCAACATATCGTTTCCAGAAAAATTTCAGCTCTTAGGACACCCGTCATTTCAGTCACTCAGTTCCATTCAGGTAGTGCGCTCAATGTCATACCTGAATATGCGGAAATCGGTGGTACCATTCGTTCCTTAGACTCTGATAGCCGATTGAAAGCAAGGGAATATCTAGAACAAATCGTTAAGGGGATTTCAGAAACGCATGGGGCAAAATGTGAAATTACTTGGTATTTAGGGTATCCAGCCGTGGTAAATGATAAAGCAGCTGTCGATATTTCAAGAACGGTCATGGAAGGCATTTTTGAAGGTGATAATATCATCCAGGTTGATGACCCTATGTTCGGGACAGAAGATTTTTCGGCTTTTTCCGAAATCGTACCCTCTTCCATGCAATTTTTAGGCGTTCATAATGATGAGTTTGGAAAAGCTTACCCGTTACACCATCCTAAATTTAAAATCGATGAGAAGGCTTTAGGGTATGGAGTAAGATATTTTGTAGGAATAGCGGATAAATTATGCGGTCACCAAAATAATTGTTAAAGCATTGCTGGAAGAGACACCCGTTATAGTTTAAGAGAAGCTTTCGGTTGTCTTTTCTCCCTATCATGACTATTTTTCCATGGTTTCCGCTTCTGGAATAGTTAAGTGCAGCAAAGTGATGAAAAGAAACTTCATTTAAAGAACGGCTGGTTCAAAAGGGTTAATATCCTACATTTTTAAAAAATAAGCTACCTATTTAGGAGGAATATATATGTTTAAACACGCGATTGTAAGGAAGATTGGAAAAAGTTTTGTTAATGGCTTAACAACATCGGATTTAGGAAACCCGGATTATGAAAAAGCTCTTGTGCAACACGAGGCTTATGTAGAAGCATTAAAGCGCAGCGGTGTGAAAGTGACCGTTCTCGAATCGGATGAGAGACACCCGGATTCTACGTTTGTGGAAGATACAGCCGTGTTGACGCCAAAATGTGCCCTTGTAACCAATCCTGGTGCAGAAAGCCGGAATGGTGAGATTAATGAAATGAAAGAAGTTTTAAAGGACTTTTATGACACAATCGAATATATTCAATCTCCAGGTATGTTAGATGGCGGAGATGTAATGCAAATTGAAAATCACTTCTATGTTGGCCTTTCAACGAGAACAAATGAAGCAGGTGCTCTTCAGTTCAAGGATATTATGACTAAGTATGGTTATGATACGACCATCATCCCCCTTAAGAAGTTCTTTCATTTAAAAACGGGTGTCAATTACCTGGGAGACAATAATTTATTAGTGGCCGGGGAATTCATTGATCACGACGCTTTTTCTGGCTTCAATCAAATAATCGTAAAACAGGAAGAAGAATATTCGGGTAACTGCGTCAGAATGAACGACTGCGTTATTGTCCCTAAAGGGTTTGATGGTACAAAGAAAAAAATTGAAGATTTGGGATACACAGTGATTGAAGTGGAGATGACTGAATTTCAAAAACAAGATGGCGGACTTAGTTGTCTCTCTTTGAGGTTCTAAGATAGTTTAGGAGAAGGCAAGGCATAGGATAATAGATAAGATAAGGAAGTGATTACATGGGGTATGGACTGGAGAATAATGATCAGCTGCAACGCTCAATGAAAAGACGCCATTTATTTATGCTGTCACTCGGCGGCGTAATTGGTACAGGCCTTTTTTTAAATGCAGGCTATACAATTAACCAAGCGGGGGCAGGAGGGGCCCTGGTCGGTTATCTAGCCGGCGGTCTTATTTTGTATATGGTAATGGTCTGCCTTGGCGAGCTAGCCGTTCATATGCCGGTTACAGGTTCTTTCCAGAAATATGCTGCCGAATATATAGGGCCTTCCGCTGGTTTCTCTCTAGGATGGATGTATTTCGTAGGTTCAGCCGCAACAGCAGGAGTTGAGTTCACGGCTGCAGGAATTTTGATGAAACAATGGTTCCCCAATAGTCCTACCTGGATTTGGTGTGCTGTGTTCATAGTGCTTTTATTTACTTTGAATGCATTAACGACAAAAGGTTTTGCAGAGGCGGAATATTGGTTCGCTGGAATAAAAATCGTTGCAGTGATTTTGTTTATCTTGATTGGAATCGCGGGCATCTTTGGTTTTGTCTCTTTATCTGATCGTCCAACCCCATTCTTTGAGAATTTGGCTCCTTCTGGTCTATTTCCAGCAGGGGGGATTACAATCATCTTTGTGACAATGATGAATGTAATATTTTCTTATCAAGGCTCAGAACTAATAGGAATAGCGGCAGGGGAAAGTGAAAAACCTGAAGAGAATATCCCTAAAGCCATTCGAAACGTACTATTTAGAATCATTATTTTCTACATTTCGTCCATTATCATCCTTTCTGCCATATTCCCTTCTTCGGAATTAGGCTTATTGGAAAGTCCTTTTGTAACTTTGATGAAGATAGCCGGGATTCCTTATGCAGCAGGTATCATGAATTTCATTATTTTGACAGCCATTCTTTCTGTGGGGAATTCATGTCTTTATGCATCCACAAGGTTACTTTGGTCGATGGCTCATGACGGAATGGCACCCAAGGTGTTTGGTCTATTATCCAAGAGGAAAGTGCCATTGAATGCCCTTCTTTTTACGATCTGTTTTTCGCTCCTATCGTTATTGACTAGCTTCATTGCAGCGGATACAGTGTTCGTGATACTTATGTCCATAGCGGGTATTTCCGTCACGATCTCATGGATGGGAATTGCTTTATCGCAATATATGTTTAGAAGGAAATTTATAAAAGCGGGTGGTAAAACGGAAGATTTACAATACATAGTACCCTTTTACCCATTTGTCCCGTTGTTTTGTTTAGGCTTTTGTTTGCTGATTCTAGTATTCCTTGCCTTTGATCCTACTCAACGTGTCGGACTGTTTTATGGGATAGGATTTTTGATAGCCTGTATATTATTCTATAAATTTAAATTGGCTAAGAAAGTAGAGTCAAACACTAACTTTGAAAATGAAAAAATATTGTAATAGAGTTACACCAAAGGCTAGCCAGTTTTCACTGGTTGGCCTTTTTAAATCTTGTAATTGCGGTAACTTGGATGATTATTTACTGAATCGAAAGGATAATACTGACATTTTTACGAAAAAGAAGGAATACCTTACAAAATAGGAAGGGAGAATTAACATGTCTGATTACAAAGTGACTAACAGCATCACAACGAGCCTGCGGAAAAGTAACTTTTTTACCGAGAGACGGAAATAAAACAATAATATTAAAATTGGGGGAAGTAATGAAGATCAATCATATAAATTTAACAGTTAATGATGTTACAGCATCAAGGGAGTTTTTAGAAAGATACTTTGGATTGTCATGTGCAGGAAGCCGAGGCGATGGGTTCGCCGCAATGAAAGATGATGATGGATCCATATTGACACTAATGAAAGGAAGCGATGTACAATACCCCAAGACTTTTCATGTTGGATTCATACAAGAAAATGAAGAGCAAGTTAACAGGATCAATCAACGGTTAAAGGATGATGGATTCATGGTGAAACCTCCAAAACACCTACACAGATATACGTTCTATGTAGAAGCGCCTGGAGGATTTAACGTTGAAGTACTGTGTTAACGAGCTACTTGGAGATAAATCGTAAAACTACTATAAGAAAGGATTGTGGAAGAACAAGATATAATATTGCCTATATAAGTGTGGTCAATATGAAAAACCAGTTGGATTAAAAACGCTGGCGTTAATGCCATTTTAATTCCTTCATAACGGTCATGATGTATATGGAAAACCGAAAAAGCTGACTGCAAAAGCCTGTTCAAGAAGGCTCCTGTCATCAGCTTTTCTTTTTTTTGCTTTAGTCCCCAAACGGTTTGATCCTGCATGACTGCATCCTGAAATCAAACATGTATATTGAGTTACTTACGGAGACGTTGCATTTCCGAATTGAAATAGGATTTGCTGTAATCACATCCTACAATAGCGACGATATTGCCTTCATCATCAATAATTGGCGCAAAGCTTGTTTTCCACTCACCGTACCTGTCTTCGTATATCGGAGTCACACCAGCTTTACCATTAAACGCCTGGTAAGCGACATTAACCATTTCAGGGGGACCAATATATTCTTCCCCCGGTTCAATTACAAAGCCTTTGTCTGCAACGAGGTGAATCAGACGTCCATCCTCCGTCATGATAAATATAAAGACCCATTCAATTACCCCTTCCTTTTCTTGAATCATGGTAAGTTTTTGTTTTAATTTCTGGGAATAGGAAGTTTGCCGGTTCATATTTTTTTGTAGACTGATAACCTCTTCAGCTGGAATGATAGCTGCGGTTACAACGGCAATGGAACGAAGCCGTTGATTTATTTGTTCTTCTAAAATGGCCCGTTTATCCACTGGTGAAAAGCGTGCCTCTTCAATTTTATTACGTAATTTTTTATATTTCCTGCTCATCGTAGGCTGGCTTACTTCCAATACCTTCGCTGCTAGTTTTAATGATTTGTATTGTTCCATCGCCATGTTGATAAGCTGTTCCTCCACAAGGTCGACTGCTTCCTGCATAGGCATTAGAAAATCGATAACAGGTATTGAAGTGGGTTTGGGCCCTTTAAAAGGAAGGACCTCTTTAACCAACACCACATCTACTTCCGGCATTCCGCTAGTAATCACAAGCCTTTCAACTGTATTTTCAAGTTCGCGCACATTACCGGGCCATTGATAGATACATAACAAGTCGATTGCATCCGGGGTGAAAGCCACATTTCGATTGTATAGTGTATTGTACTTTTGTAAAAAAAACTGAACCAGATGGGGGATTTCATCTACACGATTCCTAAGCGGCGGAAGATGGATAGGTACGACATGAAGACGATAATATAAGTCTTCTCGAAATTCACCTTTTTTCACCATTTTTTCGAGCGATTTATTTGTTGCGGCAATCACTTGAATATCAACAGGGTGTGATGTCGTACTTCCAATTGGTGTGACAACGCGTTCCTGAAGGACGCGAAGCAGTTTTACCTGTACGTTAAGCGGTAATTCGCCAACCTCATCCAAGAATAAGATACCTTTATGGGCGAGTGTGAATTTCCCTTTGGCGCCGTCTTTCCGTGCGCTGGTAAAAGCCCCTTCTACGTAGCCAAAAAGTTCGCTTTCAATCAAGTTTTCCGGGATTGCACCGCAATTGACAGGTATAAATGGACCGTCGCTTCTGTTACTCATATTATGTATGGCCCTGGCGGCCATTTCCTTTCCAACACCGGATTCCCCCAATAAAAGGACTGTTGCGCTAACATCAGAAACCATTTGCATTTTATGCAGGACATCAAGCATCGGTTTACTGCGGATCACAAATGGAAAAGATGGCTTCTTCGATTCCAACAAAGGCCCCGATTGCCCCCTTGATGTATCTGGATAAGAGTCTTTAATTTCTTTGTAGGCCCAAACCCATGCCCCAGATTCAATCGGGTATGCCGTCATCAGCATCTCTGGACCCTGCCATGAGGACTGCATGAAAGATCTTTTTTCATTTTTGCCCATTATCTCTTCTGCAAAGCTTGTGGAAAATAAATCTTGTTCAACATCTTTGATGGAACCGCCGACATTAGCGGATTTGACTGTTTGGAATAAGGAATTCCCTGTTCCGGTCGATTTCAGTATGGTGCCATTTTTATCTGTCACAATAAGCTGATCGTAAATAGACAAGAGTGCAGAGGTGAAGTGATCCATTTATGTCTACCTGCCTTTCATTTAACTTCCTAGTTTTTATATTACAGAAATTTCACAATTGTTCAATAGTTTCAAAAATGAATATTCTTCCTTTTGAAAACCCAGTAAGCATGGTGTTTTCTGATTGGCATGTTTATTGCATTAAAGTAAAGAGAAGGGACTAGAAAGCATGATTGCAAAGGAGGGAGAAGCTATTTTGAATAAAGAGAATCAGTTCCAACAGAATATCAATTCTGAAGATCCCTTTATTAAAAATCTATATTCAGATTTGAATGAGCGGATCAATGCGTATGAGCAGGAAGATGCCGTGAAAATCGACAAAATGAAATGGAAGGATGCGACAGGTTCTATTTTTCTCATGATTTTAATCATCTTTTACCTGGTCTATACACTTTTCTAAAGTAGTTTTGTTTAGCTCACCCAAAACAAATACAGCCTTATTTCCAAGCGATACAATCATTATTTTATAGTTGGGAGAGAAGCGAGTGAGTAAAGAGAATTCCTCCATTTCAAAGGATGTGGCCTTTGGCTTTTTACCGGCAAGTAAAAGTGACCGGATTTTTAACCTTCGGGATTTAATTTTAGTTCAGGTTGTTATTGGCCTCTCATCTTTTGGGCTGTTAACTGGTGGATACACAGGTACAATGCTTGATGCGAAGCAGTCACTTGCAGCGATTTTATTCGGTAACGCCTTCCCTATGCTGTTGATTGTTCCCATTACCCTTTATTTTGCGCGTTATGGCATAGATACTTTTGTAGGGTTTCGAAGTTCACTAGGGTATCTAGGATCCAATATCTTTTTCTTTGTTTTTCTTATTTTAACTCTCGGCTACATTTCCATTGCGCTTTTCATGTCCGGCCAGGCGTTAGCAGAGGCTGCTAATTGGATGGGGATGCCCGACATTTTCTCAAGCCAAGCAACTGGAGCGCCGTTTTTCTCGATTTTACTCTTCATCTGTGCATTCCTTGTAACGGTGAGGGGACCGATAGCGATTCAAAAATATACCGCAGTAGCCGTTCCGGTATTTATGGTTCTCATGTTTGGCCTTCTCGCAATAGTCTTGTTTGGCCAGGGATTCACTAACGTTGCTCATATACTTCCTTCCGAGCCATTTGAATCGACTTCTCGTTCATTCGCGACTGCCCTGGAATTAAATATCGGTCTCGGCTTCTCATGGCTTCCATACCTTGGCCAATACAGCCGTTTATCTAAAACAGAAGGAGGAGCATTTAAAGCAGGATTCTACAGCTATGGAATTATCGTCTGTATCGCTGCTTTAGTTGGGGCCCTTGCTGCATTAGTCGCTGGTTCACTTAATCCTTCTGACTGGATGTTTTCCATCGCAGGAAGTTGGGGTGGCTTCATTGGCTTGATTTTACTCTCGGTTGGGAATGTCGGTGCAGCCATTTTCCTTATGTACTCACAAGCTGTCAGCTTTAAAACTGTATTCCCGAAAAAGTCATGGATGATTGCGATGGGTACGACCGTACCGACTATATTCTTACTTCTAAGCTCGACGTTCTACGATGCATTTGGTTCATTTATTGCTGTCATTTCCTTTATTATGGCTGTTCTTGGCGGCATTGTCGTTGCAGATTACTTTTTTGTAAAGCGACAACGCATTTCAATAAGGGATTTGTATGACACACAAGGCTCTTATACCTATTGGAAAGGCATTAACCCGTCGGCAGTTCTCACGGTGGTAATTGGAACGATCGTTTACTGGGCACTCTATAATCCATTGACTTTTGAAGCTAGTGACTTTTTCCTTTATACAGCTGCCGGAATTCCAACATATTTTGTCGCTTTAGTCACCTACTATGTTTCATCTAAATACATTTTCCGTTTTGAAGTTGACATGGAGCGTACATCCGTTGAATTAAAGGAAGCTAAATAGAAAAATCGCAATTTAAAGAATCTAGGGAACGAGAGGAGATTGTTCAATGTTTACACAAAGTTTAGATTTCAAAACAACTGATTTAGATACATTCCCATTTCCATTCACTTCAGGTAACTATCGTTATTCAAACGATTTGAAAAGACTCTCAAACATTAACTGTATTGAAGTTACACCAGAATACAGACTCCAAGTGGAAACGAAGCGTCGTCTCCTTCAAGAACAGCCGCATATAAGGTTTCAATCTTTTTCACACACAATGGAAATGCAATGGGAAGTGTTGGAAATGCTCATCGACATGGCAACTGATCGTTATCCGGAGCATTTCGAGGTCCTTAAAGATGGAGACAACTGGACTTTCAAGAACCACATTTTCGGGGAATCCGATTCATTCGTGTATGGCGATGCCACCACGCTTCCATATGAGCCGCTTGATTATATAGGCCGTCATTTCCACAATGATTTTGTTTTAATGGTTCATCGCGATAGTAATTTCTATTTGGAAGTGGGACAAGTTTCATACGCCGCACTCTTCTCAGCTAACTGGAATAAAGGCATGTCCTTTGATGAGATTCATGCACCTGTTCCATTTATATCGCGGAAAGGCGATGAACTTGCAGATCGCGTTCGTAAGTTTTTATTATCCATTGAGCCAGGAAAGCCATGGACACGCATCAACTGGAACCTGATGGCGGACCGTTGGGATGTCAACTATGAAACGATGGATGTATGGGGACCTCAGCGTTCTGGGATAACACCGGAAAATGCAGGTAAACTTGTTCGTTTGCGTGTTGAAGAACAAAAATTTTATCGCATGCCACGAAGTAACGCCATTCTATTCGTATTGAATACGCAGTTCCTGCCACTGGAGGATTTGACATTACGCCAGGAGTGGTTTGATCTGACATATAGCGTACTGCAGGATATTCCGGATCCTATGGCTGCGTACAAAGGAATTGCCCCGTTTCTTCCGCAATCGGTTGAATATTTGAGGCGTATTGATGAAAAACAAAAAAGCGAAGATAAACAATAAGTAGGAGGATAGGGCCTTGTACAATAGTCCAGTATTGTTTGATAAATCAATTACGATCGTAAATCAATTTACTCCTCGGAATGAGCGAAGAAAGTTTGTCGTCATTTCTGATCAAGCCGGATATGAAAAGGCGAAAAGTTTCACTTCTGAACTTGCAGGTACAGTGCCTTTTGAATGTCTTTCCATTAACGGAATGGAAGATAAAGAGGGGATTAAGAGAGTCATCTTGTCACAAAAGATGGGCACCCAATTTTATATTGCGGCTGCATGGAACAATGCCGTAATGATCTTCTCGCTCGGGGTGGAAGCTGGCCTATCTGAAGCTGAGATCCAGACTGTGATTATCGGGCCTAAACGGCGGTACGTATATTGCATGAAATGTTTCGAAGTGTCGGAAGTCGCAGAAGAAGCAGAGATTGCAGAATGTGACCATTGCAGAGCAAGTCTTGAAATAGGACCTTTTTATTCCATAGTACGGGAAGGTTATATTGGTTACCCATTCATCTCAATCGGAAAAGAAGAAGTAGGGAGCTGATCATCATGCGGGTAGTAGGAAATATTCAAATGAAAGTAAACAAGATTATTCAAGAAACAGCATTCGTAAAACAGTTCGAGTTGATTCCAGTTGATGGAAACCCATTGCCTGCATTTACTGGCGGTTCGCATTTGACTACATTCATGCCGGCCGGGGATACGATATTCGAGAGAGAATACTCCCTTATCAGCAACCCAAGGGACCGTAAAAAATATGCAATTTCCATTCGGCGTGATGGGGCGTCACGCGGAGGTTCCGCTTTCTGGCATGATCATGTACAGATAGATTCCAGGTTGGAAGTCAGTTTCCCTAAAAACAACTTCCCTCTCAGCTTTCGAGCAAAGCATCATGCCTTTTATGCAGCTGGAATCGGCATCACCCCATTTCTGGCAATGATGGAAGACATGGCTGCCGAAGGCCAAACCTTCGAACTCCATTATGCAGCACGCACACCGGAATTATGTGCTTTTTATGATCTGTTGAAAGCCAAATATCCTGATCAATGCACCTTTTATTTTTCGCAGGCAGAAGACAAACGCAGAATGATGCCTGAGACGATGAAGGATCATCGCATTGGCACGCATGTATATTTTTGCGGACCAATCGAGATGGTTCAAGAGTATCGAAAAGCCGCCAGTTCCTATGGTTATCCGGAACATGCGATCCACTTCGAATTATTTGCGACAAAAAATGATGGGCCGCAAGATCCTTTCATTGTCGACCTTTCAGACAGCGATCGGTCCATCCGCGTTCATGAAGGCGAAACACTGCTTGATGCGCTTTTAAGGGAAGGAATTGATGCACCTTATTCTTGTAAAGTGGGCGGGTGCGGAAGTTGTGAGGTAGATGTTGCAGAAGGTGAAGTGGATCACCGGGATTTCTTTCTTAGCGAACAAAACCGTCAATCACGTAAGTCAATCCTGACATGCTGCTCACGTGCAAAGGACGACAGACTTGTATTAAAACTTTAACGATTTCGTACAGGCTTTAAAAAAAATAATGAAAACCGGAGGCAAAAAACATGACAATTTTAGAAACGGCAGTTATAGAGCTTAAAAATTACATCGACGGTAAGTGGCAGTCCTCATCTTCAAATGAAGTAATCCCGGTAATCAATCCTGCAACACAGGAAGTCATTGCAAGGGCTCCGCGTGCCACCAAGGAAGATACAGAAAAAGCAATCTCAGTTGCGAAAGCAGCTTTTGAAAGTGGAATCTGGTCAGGACTGACGGCACAGGAGCGAGCTTCCTACCTATACAAAATCGCTGATAAAATTGATGAACGTGCGGAAGAGTTAACGATTCTCGAAACAATGGACAACGGGAAACTTAAAGCAGAGGCAGGTTTCGATATTGCCGATGCCGCCGCGTGTTTCCGTTACTACGCTGGTTTGATTCTTCATCCAGAAGGGGAAACTTATCAAGTTCCCGCTCCCGTGCAAGCGATGGTCGTTCGTGAACCAGTAGGTGTAGCCGGTTTGATTGTACCTTGGAATTTCCCTCTTCTAATGAGTGTCTGGAAAATCGCACCTGCCCTTGCGGCGGGTAACACCATTGTATATAAACCGGCTGAAGTGACACCTGTAACAGCAATGAAATTATTTGAAATCCTAGAGGAAGTCGGCATCCCTAAAGGTGTGGCTAATATGGTGATGGGGCGCGGCACTGTTGTCGGTCAAACCATTGCAGAAAGCAAGGACGTTGACATTGTTTCATTTACGGGAAGTACGGATGTTGGCCGCACTATCATGAAAGCGGCCGCGGGCAACTTAAAGAAAATTTCCCTTGAGCTTGGCGGTAAATCACCTAACATCGTTTTTGCTGATGCAGATTTAGAGACAGCCATCGATTACGGATTATTTGGCATCTTCTTCGGTGCCGGCCAAGTATGTTCATCAGGTAGCCGCATCCTGGTTGAAGAAAGCATTTATGATGAATATGTAAAACGCTATGTGGAACGCGCAAATAAAATCAAAGTTGGACCTGGCCTTGCAGAAGACAGCAACATGGGGGCAATTGTCAGCGAAGCGCAAATGAATAGCATTTTAAATTATATTGAAATCGGCAAACAGGAAGGTGCGACACTTGCAGCAGGCGGTTACCGTCTTGTTGATGACGGCCTTGACAAAGGATACTTCATTGCACCGACTGTCTTCACCGATGTAACACCTGACATGCGCATCGTACAAGAGGAAATCTTCGGTCCAGTCGTTGTCATTCAAAAGTTTAAAGATGAAGAAGAAGCTATTAAACTTGCAAATGATACAGACTACGGTCTTGCAGGCGGCGTCTTCACTAACGATGGCGCAAAAGGATTGCGTGTGATCAAGAAAGTGCGTGCAGGGATTACATGGGTAAATGATTATCATCCAACATATGTCGAGGCGCCATGGGGCGGTTATAAACAGAGCGGGATTGGACGCAGTTTAGGAAAATACGGCTTGGATGAATACCAGGAAATTAAGCAAATCAACATTAATCTCGATGTAAAACCGATAGGCTGGTTCCCAAATTAAGCATATGATTAGAGATGAAGCAATCAACATTCTTTAATCAAACCAAAAACCTAATCCAAATCCGGATTAGGTTTTTGGTTTGTAACGAAAGGGGTGCGCAAATAAAAAATCCGAACCGCTTTTTAAATTTCCTTCGAGATTTTGGCCCAAGGTTAATCAATGGCAGCCTTAATTTAACGAACCATATGGTTCGCTTGCATTAGTTGGTCTAAAGTAATATTTCAAGTTGATTTAGCTGAATAGAAA
Organism: Bacillus sp. B4EP4a; assembly: GCF_006680105.1. Lineage (NCBI taxonomy): Bacteria > Bacillati > Bacillota > Bacilli > Caryophanales > Bacillaceae > Bacillus > Bacillus sp. B4EP4a. The sequence goes on along the minus strand of NZ_VHIK01000022.1, from coordinate 79,454 downwards.
TATGTTAAAAAAGTACCCTTATTATCTCAGGTTTTAATCCTTCTATTTTAAAAAGATTATAGGCAAAAGAGCTCTATCTAAATGTTAAAACAAAGTTGATTGGAGAGGAAGGTACGAGACTCCTGCGGGAAGAACGCGTCCAAGGGAGACCCCGCAGAAAGCGAGTGCCTGGAGTGAAATCAACGTTCAAATTGTTCAAGCCAAAAAAACTATAAGCAAACTCGATTTTCATCGAGTTTGCCTACAGTCTGAAATGTAATTCTAAATACGGATTGGTTTTTTGCAGAGAAACTTTTTAAAACCCTCAAAAAATTGTTCTTAAGCTTATAAATAACGGAGAGATGAGCAATCCCAAGGAATTAGCTTTTTCGTAGATTTTCTTCCTGACAACAAAAGGGGGAGTTTTCCTTTGATGAGTGAAAATGGATTTGAGCATAAAAAACACCATTGGTATGATTAAAGTGTCATTCCGATGCATATTTATCGCTTTAATCAGAAATAGCATTTATGGATTGATTTGTTTTACCGGTGCAGCATTTATACATAGTATCATATAGGAATCAGGTTAGGAGTGAATATTGATGACTAAGTTTTATTCGGATATGACAGTGGAGGAAGCAATATCATGTTTTCCCATAGGAAGCACTGAAGTGGAAGTTTTGGATGATTCAGAAGATTTCATCGGATTTTTGACAATAGAGGCGTTATCTGCGGCAGTGCAGCAGAGTGATTTGACGAAGCCTATTTCCCATTTCATTACTGTGAATGCACCGCTGCAAAATTTACGCAATTACTCAATACTATATGAACAATTTCAAGCATTCTTTGAGAGTGATTTATGCAGGGTTGTATTTAATGCCCTTTATGATGGCGTATATATCACGGATGGTGCTGGAACGACATTATTTATCAATCAAGCTTACCAGCGTATTACCGGAATAAGAGAAGAGGAAATTATCGGAAAACCGATGAGTTATTTAATTGAGCATGGTATGATATCCGTTTCTGCTTCATTGGACTCAATCCGGACGAAGAATCAAGTTACTTTGACACAAAGAATCCGAAATGGAAGAAAGATTATCGTATCGGCCACACCTATTCTATCGCCACAGAATGAAGTCATATTTGTCATAAATAGTGTAAGGGATATAACTGAATTAATCCGGATGAAGTACACGATCGATAGCCAAAAGCTATCTTTCCAACCTATTTCTCAATTATTGCCTGGCTCGGAACAAGTCAATTTACAAGAAATAATCATTGGGCCTTCTACAACTCCCTTATTTAAACTGGCTGATAAAGTAGCTAAAACGGATGCGAAGATCTTGTTACAGGGGGAAACGGGAGTAGGGAAAAGTTTAATCGCCAAGTACATACATGCCCAAAGCTCCAGGAAGGAAAAAATCTTTCTTGAATTAAATTGCGGAGCCATCCCAGCGAACTTGGTGGAATCTGAACTTTTTGGATATGAACCAGGGGCATTTACCGGATCCCTTAAGAATGGGAAAATGGGGATTTTCGAGAAAGTGAATGGTGGCACGTTATTTTTGGACGAAATTGGGGATTTACCTTTAGAGTTACAGGTAAAACTTTTGAAAGTGGTAGAAGAAAACAAGTTTATGAGAGTAGGATCTACCGAAATGAAAGAGGTGGATGTCAGGTTAATTACAGCCACTCATCGGGATCTTGCCTCCCTCGTTCAAGAAGGGTCTTTCCGCGAAGATCTATATTACCGGCTTAATATCGTATCATTTGAAGTCCCGCCCTTACGCCAGCGAAAGGAAGAAACGATCCCACTTTTAGAAATGTATTTAAAAAAATTCAATGAAAAATATAATGAAAAGAAAAAGATGACACCGGAATGCTATGAATGGCTGACGAACTATTCGTGGCCTGGTAATATACGTGAGCTCGCTAGTCTTGCAGAGCGACTGGTCGTCACGACTTATGATGATACGATTGATTTGCCTAATTTACCATCCTTCATCCAGCCGGTCTTATCAAAAAAACCTACAACACATTCATTGAAGGATGCCGTTTCCGAGCTGGAGCGATCCCTGATCCTGAATGCGATGAAAAAATATGGGACTACAAGGGCTGCGGCCATCTCTTTGGATATCAGTCAAAGCGCTTTGGTGCAAAAAATGAAAAAATTTCACATTCGATTAGAAAACGAATCAAAATAGTTTTATTGATTTGATTTCTACTCATTATTTCTTTTGTAATCCATGAAAAAAAGGTTATCCCCCTTATAAATTAAGCGTTTTCAATTTGGCATGATTCCTGCATTAGATAATACATGAAAGGGGAGATAACCATGAATATTTCTATTTTTTCAATGGCTAACAAATTGGTGACAGGATCAGATTCTTTACAGCAGCTGACTGATGAGGTTAAGCGATTAGGGATGAAGAATCCGTTGATAGTTACAGATAAAGTTTTACTGGATGCCGGGGTAGTGCAAAAGGTTGAGGATTTACTTTCATCAGCATACGGTATTTTCTCGGATGTGAATCCTGAACCGGAAATTGAAATCGTAGAGCTATGTGTGCGGTCTATCAGGGAGGGAAATCATGATGGACTGATTGCGGTAGGCGGGGGAAGTGCGATGGATATTGCGAAAGCCTCTTCTGTCATGGCTACAAATTCGGGTAGCATCGAGACATATTTCGGAACGAATTTGATTGAAGTTCCGGGTTTGCCTTTAATAGCCATACCGACGACTGCCGGAACCGGATCTGAAGTGACGAATATTTCAATTTTATCGGACAAAAAAGAACAAGTGAAGAAGGGAATTGTTAGTTCATATCTTTTACCGGATGTAGCGATCGTATCACCCGTGATGACGCTGACTTGCCCGCCAAGTGTGACGGCTGCGAGCGGAGTGGATGCACTTGTCCATGCGGTAGAGGCTTATATTTCCAAATTTGCTTCGCCCGTTACAGATGCTTTGGCAATTGGGGCCATGAAGTTGATCGCAAAAAATTTACCAAAGGCTTATGCTGCACCAGATAATCTGGAAGCACGGGAAGCCATGATCACAGGAAGCCTAATGGCAGGGTTAGCTTTTGGAAATGCCGGTGTTGGAGCTGTTCATGCCTTAGCTTATCCGCTTGGAGGCCGCTTCCATTTATCACATGGAGTCAGCAATTCATTATTACTGCCATTTGTCATGAAGTGGAATAAAATTGCATGTTTGGAAAGGTTCAGAGACATTGCTGAAGCACTTGGAGAGAAAGTCAATCATTTAAATGATGATGAGGCAGCGGATAAAGCTATAGAAGCGATGACCAGAATATGCCGTTACGTTGATATACCTGAGTCACTAAGTGAATTTGACATTCCTGAATCGGCTTTAAGTGAAATGGCTGCTGAGGCCATCAAACAAGTTCGTTTACTTCGCAATAATCCCCGTGCATTAAACGTTCGGGATATCGAAAAAATTTACCGTTCAGCCTATGGCTTTTAAGTGGAGGAAACAATATGAAATGGAAAAACCGTCGCTACGGAGATGAGACATCGTATATACCTGCGGGACCTTTTAAAATTAGACTTCCATTTGTCCATTATCGTTTTGAGTGGCCTGACTATGTTCAAGGGTTATTGATGTGTGCAGTTGACCTTGGAGCGATTACACTGCTTGCAGACCATCTGGGGATGCCTTTTGATGTAGCTCTAGCCGTCGTTGTCTTGAATGGATTATTGTATTTAGCACATCATTTACTCGGGGACCCAGTTATACCAGGTTGGATTACACCTGCGGTTCCATTGCTTGTATTGTTCGTCGGGCAATTTCCGGAAGGACCTGATCGGGTATATGCACTCGTTGCATTTCAATTAACATTAGGTATTTTATCGATAGTGCTTGGAATGACCGGACTTGCCAGTAAGGTCGTACGATTAGTGCCGAATGCAATTAAATCAGGCATCATTTTAGGGGCAGGAATTGGTGCTGTCGTATCCATTTTCGAAGTGGGTGGAAAGTTTGATTTATTTCCTTATACAATAAGCATTTGTATCGGATTTGCCTTTTACTTGCTTTTTTCGAAAAATTTCGGAAAGTTAAAAATGCGAAATAAAGTTTGGGTATTCATAGGCAATTTAGGGATATTGCCAGCAATCTTGCTTGCGGTCTTTGTAGCCCCTATTTTTGGTGAAGCAAAATGGCCTGATATTCAATGGGGATTCAGCAGTCCGGACTTTGCTACGCTTTGGTCGGACTATACTGTGTTCGGTTTAGGTTTCCCTGCCTTGACCTTCTTTTTAAGTGCGATTCCAGCTGTTTTTGCCACTTATTTAGTTGTATTCGGGGATGTGCTGAAAACAAAAGCATTGCTTTCTGAATCCGATGAGGTCAGGGAAGATGAAAAAGTGGACTATAATCCAAACAGAGCTCATTTAATTTTTGGCGGCCGAAATGTGATCATGAGTTTTATCGGACCTGATATAACAATGTGCGGTCCGTTGTGGGCAGCCATGCAGGTCGTGGTTGTAGAACGGTTCAAGAATGGCAAGAAAGCCATGAATTCTTTCTTCGGCGGTGCTGGCTCGTTCCGTTGGGGTACGAATACAGGGTTATTCTTATTGCCGGTAGTCAGCTTGGTTGAACCAATTCTCGGTGTGGCCTTGGCCCTAACGCTTTTGGTTCAAGGATATGTTAGCGTACGCGTCGGTGTGATGCAGGCGAAGAGCCAACGTGACCTGGGAATTGCAGGGGTCGTCGCTGCCATCCTTGTTATAAAAGGTGCTGGAATGGCGTTTGCAGCGGGAATTCTATTATGTGTCCTTCTATATGGCAAGGACTTTTTCAAAGGTGAGAATGATAAGACTTTTACAGATCATGCAGAAGAAGAGGAGATTAAAGCAGGATGAAAAAAGTAGTGGAAAAATGGCCAATTTATATAAACGGCGAACCTGTTCATACAGAGCGTCATTTTGTAGTGGAAAATCCAGCAACATTGGAGCCTGTGGGGTATGTTCCGGACGCTAATGAAAAAGAGGCAAAGGCTGCTGTGGATGCAGCTCAAGCTGCTTTTCTGACTTGGTCGAGAACCAGTGCATATCATAGGGCGGAATTACTTGAGAAGTGGTACACGATCATTGAGAACAGGCTGGATGAAATCGCAACGATCATGACACTGGAACAAGGAAAGCCATTGGCCGAAGCAAAAGGTGAAATGAAATATGCTTCAAGTTTCGTGAAATGGTTTGCTGAAGAGGCAAAGCGTAACTATGGGGAAATCATTCCAGCCTCTGTTGCTTCAAAGCGTATTTTAGTGCAAAAGCAGGCAGTCGGTGTCGTTGCTGCCATTACCCCGTGGAACTTTCCTGCTGCCATGATCACGAGGAAAGTGGCGCCAGCCCTTGCTGCAGGATGTACCGTGGTCATCAAACCCGCGGAACAAACGCCTTTGACCGCTTTGCTATTAGTTGAGAGTGCCCAGGAAGCAGGGATTCCGGCAGGTGTGATAAATATTGTAACAACACAAAAACCGGGAGATGTGTCAGACGTCTGGATGAATGATTCACGTGTTAAAAAGATCACATTTACTGGCTCCACTCCTGTAGGAAAACATCTAATGAAAAAGGCGGCAGAAACAGTAAAAAAAGTCTCGCTTGAACTCGGTGGATTGGCTCCGTTCATCATTGCTGAGGATGCTAATATCGAAGAAGCAGTAAATGGTTTGATTCAATCGAAATTCAGAAATGCTGGACAAACATGTATTTGTGCGAACCGAATATATGTCCATGAGACAATTGAACAGCCGTTTTTAGAAGCTTTCGAAGAAGCCGTCTTAACTTTGAAGGTTGGAAATGGAATGGAAGGAACCGATCTTGGTCCATTGATAGATGGAGCCGCAGTAAAAAAAGTTCAGTTTCAATTAGAGGATGCTGCAAGTAAAGGGGCTATCATCCATAAAACCTCAAAAGTAGATGAAAAACAAGGCTATTTTATAGCACCAGCCATACTTTCCAATGTAACGGATGATATGCTGTGCATGCAGGAAGAAACATTTGGGCCAATTGCGCCAGTCAGTACATTCAAAACCGATCAAGAAGCGATCGATCGTGCCAATAACACGAACTTTGGCTTGGCAGCTTATGTGTATACCGAGTCATTAAATAAGGCAGTTGCCTATTCGGATAGTCTTGAATATGGGATTGTCGGTATTAATGACAGTGCCCCATCCACTGCCCAAGCACCATTTGGAGGCATGAAGGAAAGTGGTTTAGGCAGGGAAGGTGGACACTACGGCATGGATGAATATTTGGAAGTGAAGTATGTCTCCATGCAGCTTGGTAAGTAAATAAAATAGAAGAGTCCGTCATGATTCTTCAGGCAAAAAAAAGAGCAGAAGGCACATCAAATATCGATGTGCCTCCTGCTCTTTTCCAATGGTTAAAAAGCATACGTTCCTTCAATGGCAAATCCAAATATGACGTTATTTTCTTCAAATAGCTGCTTCAGAATAAATACTCCAAGTGGGGGGTACGTTTACAGATATGTAAGGGGGATCGCAATCATACTAGGTGATTGCCATTAAAGTGAATTTATGACGAATCAAATGAAAAAACCCCCTAAGAAATCTAAGGGGGAAGGGAGGCATTTATTAAACATATTTTATCTTATGTTTACTTACTAATTCGATATAAAGGAGGGAAGGTCATGTTTCCAAGGATGACATCGAAGTCAGCACCGGTAGCCTTGGGAACGTTACTTGTATTACCATGGAAAGTCTCATTTGCAAGTAATGCAAAGGCCACCGCTTCTTTCGCTTCGGAAGAGTATCCCAAATCTTCTTGAGTCAAGACTTGAATAGAATTTCCAAGCAGTAATTGAATCATATTTAATAACGTTTTGTTATAGCTTCCACCGCCGCCAATAATCACTTCTTCAATATTGGTTTTTGGAAAGATGAAATTTCGATAGTTCTCCACAATGGACTTTGCTGTAAACATCGTTACTGTTGCTAAAATATCTTGACTTGGAAGTGATTCAAACATCTTTAATAGTTTTAATACATATTCCTTGCCAAACAATTCCCTGCCAGTTGATTTTGGAGGAGGGCTCATAATAAAAGGATGACTGATGCAATAAGATAAAAGTTCGTCATTGATTTTTCCTTGTTTAGCTATGTTACCACCTTCGTCATAGCTTATATTGAACAATTGGCGGCATACTTCATCAATGATCATATTTCCAGGCCCTGTATCAAAAGCATACATGTCATTAAGAGATGCTTGCTTGGGTAAGACGGTTACATTTCCAATGCCCCCTATGTTTTGAAGTAATCTTCCCTTCCCTTCACTTCTATAAAGAATGTATTCGGTAAAAGGAACAAGAGGAGCTCCTTGTCCACCAGCTGCCATGTCCATCGTACGAAAATTAGAGATTACAAGTGTGTTTGTATCGTGAGCAATTACTGCGGCTTCCCCAATTTGCAAAGTGGAGGGTATATAATTTTGGTCCTTTAAAGGCTGGTGGTAAATGGTTTGTCCATGGGATCCAATAAGATCCAGTTTATTAATGGGAAATCCAGCTTTATGACAAACTTCCTTTACCGCAGTGGCAAATAATTTTCCTAATTTAAAATTCAAACTGCATATTAATTGAACATTGGATGTGACTGCAGATAAAGACTGGATAATTTCTTTTTCAATATCCTCTGGGAAAGGGCATGTCATGAACTCAATCATTTCCATTTCAGTCTCGAGTCCACTATTATTCACCCGAACAAGTGCGGCATCAATTCCATCCAGCGATGTTCCGGACATTAATCCAACTATGTACATCGTCATTCCACCTACTTCGATTCTTTTATAATCCTGATTTAGCATGAACAGTATATGATACTAAGATAAGACCATTTCTAATATATTGTTTAATATATACCTTACGTCCATTGTTCACTGACATGCGCCACTTGAACCGTAAAGCTATTTCTTGAAGATTATTTTACTTTTATATTAATCTGTTTAGTTTGTTTACTTTCATTGTGGGTTCGGTCTAAGGCAGTCACAACATATGTGTAAGTCTTTCCTTTTTCTACACTGCCGTCAATAAACAATTGACGTTTATTTTCTTTATGCACTGTGGCAAGTAAGTTCGTTGAGTCTTCTATGTTTCCTTTTTTCTTCCCATCAAAACGATAAATAGCATAATAGGATGCATCTGATTGCTTGTGATCGTGAATTTCAAATTGTATTCCATCTCCTGCTTGTGTTGCCTTGCTCACCTTTGGAGCCTTTGGGGCATGATCATCAATCCAAGGCATGGCAGGAACCAATGCGGGATGCTTATAAATATCCTCGCTTAAGCGATCCGCTATCCCAAGGGGGTTTTTCCGTAAATCTTTGGCACTGAAATGCATGCTTCCATCAAATTCCTTATATGTTCGATTCAGTTTTAACTGGTTTGGCATTTCTTCAGGATTGAACCAGTTTTGGACACCATTGGACTCTGTATTAATTTTATAGTCTCCTTGTCCAATATAGAGTTGAACATTTTTACCTTTGACTTCTTTTGTCCACCAATCAAGAAGTTTGGCATAGTCAGCTACTGGCAATCCTATATTCCAATATAATTGAGGGGCAATATAATCAATGTATCCATTATTGATCCACGTTCTGGTATCCGCATATAAATCATCGTAATTCGTTTGTCCAGCGGCAGTGTCAGATCCTGTGGGATCAACTGCTTTGTTGCGCCAAACTCCAAATGGGCTTATACCAAACTTCACATATGATTTTTCTGCCTTGATTTCTTCATTTATATTCTTAACAAGGTTATTTACATTATCCCTTCGCCAATCTTCCACATTTGTAAATCTATCTGCTCCATATTTTTGATAGGAAATTTCATCTGGGAAAGGTACTCCTGCAATTTTGTAAGGATAGAAATAATCGTCCATATGGACTGCATCAATATCATAATTCTTAACAACTTCCATTATTCCATCGATCACAAACCGTTGTACGCCAGGAATGCCTGGGTCAAAGTACAACTGTTGTCCATATGGTATGACCCAATCAGGGTGCTTTCTAGCAGGATGAGATTCTGGAAGATTATCAATATCCGATAATTCAGCTGTCTTACCTAAAGGCATAGTAATGCGATATGGATTAAACCACGCATGAAATTCCATATTACGATCATGTGCTGCCTCTACCATGAATGCAAGAGGGTCATACCCAGGGTCTTTTCCTTGGACTCCTGTTAAATATTTTGACCAAAGACCGTATTCAGAAGGGTAAAAAGCATCTGCAGTTGGTTTAATTTGCATAACTACAGCATTCATCCCCATTGCTTTTTGTTCATCCAAATATTTTATGAATTCTTCTTTCTGTGCTGATATGGATAAACCTGGTTTGGACGGCCAGTCAATATTTAATACAGTTGCAATCCAAGTTGCGCGCAGTTCCTGTTTTACATAAGTAGTTTGCTGAGGGATAGTCCCCGTTTCTGCATGTGCAATCAAATCGGATGGAAGGAGAAGTGATCCTCCCACCAAAGCGGCTAGCGCCAGTGAACCAAATCTTGTCTTTGTAATTCTTTCATTCATCAATAGTACAACCTCATTTCATTATAATATTTATATTTAATTATTTGTAAGCGTTAACAAATAATGAATATATGAATTTGTCACATATGAATAGTGAGATAAGATTTAAACAATAAAAAGAATCGGAGGTTTGGTTCATAAAATGGCTAGTCAATCATTTCTAATTTTTAGTAGAAAGATAACAATCATTTAGCTATCTACCGTTTATTTTAAAATTAATTTTTAAAAATGTATACACAATATTGAAATTAATTTTTAATAATGATATATTCTCTATAGCTAAAAAAGTTTCACCACTTTCACCACTGAAATAAAAAAGGATGATATGTATGCTAGAGCATTTAACGACAGAGCGTCGTAATGAAAAGACCATGAGTTTGGATGAAATGGGAACACTTGAATTTTTAGAGGTAATGAACGAAGAAGACATTAAAGTTGCCCATTGTGTAAAAAAAGAACTTCCGCAAATTTCTAAAGCCGTGGAGATGATCGTCGAAGCCATGAAAAAAAACGGCAGATTAATTTACATGGGTGCAGGAACAAGCGGGCGCATCGGGTTATTGGATGCAGTAGAATGTCCCCCGACATTCAATACCGATCCTAGTGAAGTAGTGGGTCTTATAGCCGGTGGGGAAAAGGCTTTCATTAAGGCAGTTGAAGGTGCTGAAGACAGTTTTGAATTAGGTCCTGAAGATTTGAAGAAAATCGAATTAACAAACAGGGACGTGGTAGTGGGCATTGCAGCTAGTGGACGCACTCCATATGTTATTGCTGGATTGGAATATGCCAATCAAGTTGGTGCAGGAACTGTGTCGATAAGCTGTAACAAAGGTTCTGAGATAGGTAAGATTGCAAAAGTTGCGATTGAAGTTGTAAACGGGCCTGAAGTCCTGACGGGTTCTACCCGTTTAAAAGCTGGAACATCGCAAAAGTTAGTATGCAACATGCTTTCCACCGCCTCAATGGTTGGAGTTGGTAAAGTTTATGGTAATTTAATGGTAGATTTACAGTTAACTAATGAAAAGCTAGTTGAACGCGCAAAACGTATTATCATGGATGCTACTGACTGTAGCTATGAAATTGCAGATGAATTTTTAAAAAAGGCAAATGCCCAGCCTAAAATTGCAATTGTCATGATTTTAACGAATGTTTCATATGAAGAAGCCTCAAATCGTTTAGTGAAAGCACAAGGATTCATAAGAAAAACGATTTAACGCTTTTTATAAAAAAAATAAAAAAATTGGAGGAACAAAGAATGAAGGTATTATTCGTATGCTCAGGTGGAATGTCTAGTGCAATCGTTGTAAGCGCTTTAAAAAAGGAAGGGGAAAAACAGGGTGTAACCATAGAAGTATTGGCAGTCGGCACTCAAGAATTTGATGCAGAAGTACGAAATGGCTGGGATGTTGCAATGGTAGCTCCGCAAGTCAAACATCGTTTCGATGGCTTTAAGGCATCGGCAGATGAAGCGGGCGTCCCATGTGAAGCCATTCCAGCCCAAGCTTATAGCCCTCTTGGCGGACCTAAACTATTAAAACTGGTAACGGAACTAGCAAAATAATAATCTAATTACTATTTCTTTTCACTAAACGTAAAAGGGGAAAACACGAATGGACAAGTTTGTAGCTTTTTTAGAAAATAATCTTTCAACACCTATGGCTAAATTGTCTGAGCAAAAACATTTACGCGCGATTCGGGATGGTGTGGTTTCTGCGTTACCTTTCATCATCTTTGGCAGTTTATTCTTGATCATTGCATTTCCGCCCGTTGCAGCAGATACTGCATTAGGTGAATGGTCTGCAAAACATATAGCTGAAATTTTAATTCCATATCGATTAACGATGTTTATCATGACGCTATATATTACTTTTGGTATAGGCTACAGTTTATCTCAAAGCTATAAACTTGATCCGCTATCTGGAGGTTTACTATCATTAGCAGCCTTCCTGTTCACAATTGGTGTAAAGATGATGGATGATGTGGGGTTTGTTTTGCCAATGACAAATCTCGGAGGCCATGGTCTTTTTGTAGGAATGATTGTATCCATTTTTGCTGTCGAAATTTTACGTCTTTGTAAGACAAAAAATATCACAATCAAAATGCCTGATTCTGTTCCAACTTCAGTGGCCCGTTCATTTGAAGCATTAATACCAGTTTCAATTGTACTGCTTGTTATGACTTTAATTACAGTCGTTTTTGCTGTTGATTTACATTCACTTGTCGATAAAGCGGTTGCACCACTCATCAGTGCAGGCGATACATTGCCAGGTGTATTAATTCCAGTATTTTTGATTACATTCTTTTGGTCATTTGGTATTCATGGCGTATCAGTCGTAGGTGCCGTAGCTCGCCCGGTATGGGAAGTATACTTGGGGAATAACTCTGCAGCGGTTGCAGCTGGAAAGGCAATTCCCCACATCGCTCCTGAAACATTCTTCCAATGGTTTATTTGGATTGGTGGGTCTGGTGCAACATTGGGTTTAGTAATAGCCATGCTCTTAACGGCAAAGTCTACCTATAGTAAAGCAATGGGGAAAGCAACAATTGTGCCAAGCATTTTTAACATCAATGAACCTGTCATCTTTGGGATGCCAATTGTACTAAACCCGGTACTGATTATTCCATTTATCATTACACCGCTAATTGGTGCAACACTTGCATATATAGCAACGTCCATCGGACTGGTGAACCCGACATATGTAATGGTTCCCTGGACATTGCCCGCTCCAATAGGTGCCTACCTTTCAACAGGCGGTGATTGGAGAGCCATTGTTCTAGTGATGGTGAATTTAACTATTTCCGTTATTATTTATCTGCCATTCTTTAAGATGTACGATAAAAAGCTTTTAGCGCAGGAAAACATGGTGGAAACAACGGATAATAAAAATATCGCTTTATAAGGAATACCTAAAAGGGAGTTTGGGACTAAATGCTCCAAACTCCTTTTATGAATTGAGAGGGGGGAAAGGACATGAATTCAACTTCTAGAATCCACTTTTTTAGTTACAAAAGTGCCTTTCTATTTTTTAGCTTCATTCTTGTTTTTAATTTTATCTTTAACAGATTCATGGATGCCTTTGAGATAAATAAACAATTATCACTATACTTGGGAAATACCTTTGCCATAAGCGCAGGATTGACGATGGTTGTTTGTTTTGTTGAAGGTAAGTTTAAAAACAAGAAACAAGCATCACTATTATTCTTGTCTTTATTAGCGGTAAGCGCACTGGTTTGTTATGCAATCATCTATAAATAATATGAAGAATTCAGATTAGCTTACTATGAGGTGTTAGGGGAATGGAAATGAAAAACGGGTTGAAGATTGCCACAATTGGTGGAGGCTCCAGTTATACACCAGAATTAATAGAAGGTTTTATTAAACGATATGATGAGTTGCCTATTAGAGAACTGTGGTTAGTGGATATTGAGGCAGGAAAAGAAAAACTGGAGATTGTAGGAACATTAGCAAAGCGTATGGTTGAAAAAGCAGGACTTCCAATGGAAATACATTTAACGTTAGACCGCCGTCAAGCCTTGCAAAATGCTGATTTTGTCACAACGCAAATGAGAGTGGGTTTACTTGATGCACGAATCAAGGACGAGCGGATCCCATTGGACTTAGGCTTAATTGGTCAAGAAACAAATGGTGCAGGAGGATTGTCCAAAGCATTACGAACTATCCCCATACTTCTGGAAATTGCAGAAGAAATGCAGGAGCTCTGCCCTGATGCATGGTTAATTAATTTCACAAATCCTGCTGGGATGGTAACGGAAGCCCTTCTTCGCTACAGTAAGCATAAAAAAGTTATTGGGGTATGCAATGTTCCATTTAATATGCATATGTCTATTTCTAACATGCTTGGTGTTGATATGAAGAGAGTGCACATAGATTTCGCCGGGTTAAACCATATGGTTTTCGGGATGCATGTGTTCGTTGATGATCAAGAAGTCACAGATAAAGTGCTTGAAATGCTTGGCAATCCTGAAATTCAAATGACGATGAAGAATATTGCCCCATTGGCTTGGAACAGAAGATTTTTGAAATCTTTAGGAGTGGTGCCTTGCCCGTACCATCGTTATTATTACAAAACAAAAACGATTTTAGAAGAAGAGTTGGAAGCATTCAAATCTGGGGAAACTCGAGCAGAAGTTGTGAAAAAATTAGAAGAAGGTTTGTTTGACCTATACAAGGATGAAACCCTTGACATCAAGCCTCCACAATTAGAGCAACGCGGTGGAGCTTACTATAGCGATGCAGCGTGTAACGTCATTTCTTCCATTTATAATGATAAAAAAGACATTCAAGTGCTAAATGTACAAAACAAAGGATCGATTACTGATATAGATTATGATTCAGCAGTCGAAGTAAGCTGTATCGTCACCAAAAATGGACCAATTCCTTTGTCTATGGGTAAATTACCCATACAAGTGCTTGGCTTAATTCAACAAATCAAATCATTTGAAAGAATTGGTGCTGAGGCAGCCGTTACAGGTTCTTATGATAAAGCGTTATTAGCTTTAACGATTAACCCGCTTATTCCAAGTGATGACTTGGCGGAAATTGTTTTACAAAAACTTTTAAAAGCGCATCAAGAATACTTACCACGATTCTTCAGTGAAAATGCTGTACCAAACATCAAGTGAATGGTGTTTTAAACAGTAAATATGGATTACAGGAATCCAATGAACCTTCAAAATCTAACATAAAATAGGAGTGTAATGATATGTCAACTGAAATGAACAATAACGAAATGGAGATTTTTGAAATAATATCACATAGTGGAAATGCGAGAAGTTTAGCATTCGACGCACTGAAGGAAGCGGAAGAATTCAATTTTGAAAAGGCAGAGGATCTAATTAAACAAGGTCAGGAAGAATTGAACTTGGCCCATAAAACACAAACCAAACTGATTCAAGCAGAATTGAATGGAGTTCCAAGTGAGAAAACTCTATTAATGATTCATGCTCAGGATCACTTGATGACGGCAATGAGTGAACAAAAGCTAATTGAACATATGATTCGCATTGTAAAAAAGCTAGCTCCACAACAGTAAAGAGGTGATTAAATAATGGGTAAACTCGGTATTTCTATCTATCCAGAGCATTCAACCGTTGAAAAAGACATGGAATACATTGCACTTGCACACAAATATGGATTCAAAAAGATCTTTACTTGCTTGCTATCAGTCGAAGGTGACAAAGAGAAGATTTTAAAAGAATTTAAAGAAACAATTCGTTATGCCAATCAATTGAATATGGAAGTGATGGTCGATATTGCTCCCCGAGTATTCGGTTCGCTAGGCATTTCTTATAATGACTTATCGTTTTTTGCAGAATTAGGTGCGTATGGGATCAGGCTGGACATGGGCTTTACAGGTAACGAAGAGTCGATTATGACACATAATCCATATGGTCTCAAAATTGAAATAAATATGAGCAATGCAACAAAATATTTAGAAAATATTATCGATTACAAACCAATTAAAGAGAATTTAGTCGGATCGCATAACTTCTATCCTCATCGCTATGCAGGATTGAGCTATCCTCATTTTATAAAATGCTGTGAGTCATTCAAAAAGCATAATATCCGCACGGCAGCTTTCATAAGCTCGCATGCAGCAACGTACGGACCTTGGCCAATAATGGAAGGTTTATGTACATTAGAAATGCACCGGGAATTGCCCATTACAACACAAGCAAAACACTTGTATGCGACAGGGTTGATTGATGATGTAATTATTGCAAATGCCTACGCATCCGAAGATGAATTGAAGCAGCTTAGCCTGTTAAATAGCGCTCTGTTAACATTTAATGTTAACCTTCACGAAACCATAACAGCTTTAGAGAAAAAAATAGTATTGGAAGAATTCCATTTTTACCGTGGAGATGTTTCCGATTATCTTATTCGCTCGACTCAATCACGCGTGAAATATAAGGGCAAAGAATTTAAACCAACATATACGCCTGACATTAGACGCGGTGATATTTTAATTGAAAATGAGCTCTATGGACAATATAAAGGGGAATTGCAGATTGCATTGAAGGAAATGAATAATTCGGGGAAAACAAATGTAGTTGGCCGAATAGCGGAAGAGGAAATTTTTCTCCTCGATTATTTGGAACCATGGGGTAAATTCCAATTCAATGTTAATTGAGAATCTACAGGGAAGGAAAGGTGATATTCCTTCCCTTTTTTACTGAATAGGAGAATGATATGAATTATATTATCGGTGTTGACGGCGGTGGCACCAAAACTGAAGCAGTGGCCTATGATTTAGAGGGAAATAAAATAAGTGAAGGCAAAGCGGGGTATGGTAACCTGCTAATAAATGAAAAACAAGCCATCGCTAACATTATACAGGCAATTGAACAATGCATAACGCCTATTGATAAGGGAAGCTGCGGTTACATTTGCTTAGGTTTAGCCGGGTATGGAGGAGTTGAAAATCCGCAGGGTATAAAAAGTGCATTAAGCAGGGCATTTAATGCCCCGTTCACGATCGTAAATGATGGAATTATCGCTCATGCTGCTTTACTAAAAGGAAATGATGGCATTTTGACCATATCCGGAACTGGATCTGTAAGTATCGGCATTCATAAAGGTATCGAGAAATCGGCTGGTGGCTGGGGACACATTCTTGGGGATGAAGGAAGTGGCTATTGGATTGCCATGCAGGCTTTTATAAAAATGACGAAAGAAGAGGATGAGGGATATGAATATAGCCATTTAACCGAGACAATACTTAAAAAACTTGGGCTTCATAGTGTAATGGAACTGAAGAAATTCATTTATTCCGCCACGAAATCCGAGATTGCCGCGTTTGTTCCCCTAATTGTCCAACATGCGGAGAAGGGCGATGGTTTCTCGCAAAATGTGCTGAATCAGGCCGGGTACCACCTTTCAAAACAAACGCTTGAGGTTATCAAGAAGTTAAAGTTAAGTAAGAATGTTACAATTGCAATAAAAGGTAGCATATTGACAAATATACGATTGGTGCAAAGCTCTTTCATCAATCATATTAAACTTGAAAAACCAAATGTGAAATTTGTTTTGGATGACGTATCAGCTACCTTGGGTTGTTACTACATAGCAATGAAGCAGTTAAAGTAAGTAAAGATCAAGGAGAGTAAACCATATGCACGTTGAAAATATTTTATTGAGAATTGAAAGCTTATTGAACCAGTTGCCTAATTCAGAAAGGAAAATTGCCCAATATATCTTAGAAAATCCACAAGATATTATTAGAATGACGATACATGAATTAGCTGAACATGCCAATGCCAGCAGTTCTGCAGTAACGAGATTCTGTCATTCTATAAAAGTTAACAGTTTTTCAGAACTGAAGGTATCCCTATCATCACTGATTTCCCAACCGGAGAAAAAAGGTTTCCATGACATAGAGCCTAATGAAACAATAGCGTCCATTAAAAATAAAATAGTGTCCAACTCTGTCCAAGCTATACAAGAAACGGCACATTATTTGGATGAGACCGTACTTGACAAAATCATTGAAACCATGAGGAGTGCAGATGTGATTTATGTCTATGGATTAGGGGCGTCATGGCTTGTTGCTGAAGATATTACACAGAAGTGGTTACGGTTAGGAAAGATTGTAAGTGCTAATCAAGACCCGCATATTACGGCCACTGCACTCGCTGCATCATCAAAGAATACCGTTTTTTTCTGTATTTCCAATAGTGGCGAAACTGAAGAAGTTCTGGAACTCGTTGATATTGCTAAAGCATATGGAATTAAAACAATTGGTTTATCACGATTGGGGAACAATGGGCTAACTAAAAAAGTTGATATGTCCCTAAATCATGTACGTGCACCGGAGGCAAAATTCCGAAGTGCTGCAACAAGTTCGCTTTTTGCACAATTTCTAACGGTCAGCATTATTTTCTATGCGTACGTTTCAAAATTCTATGATGAAAATAAAAATGAAATTGAACGTTCAAGGGAATCGGTATTGAAATTCACAAAAAGGAATTTGGATACTTAAATGTGAGTCTTATACTTATCGTGTTTATTAGCATGGATAGGGTCAACGAACGGAATTTTAGCTTGAGATGTTTCCGAACAGGATGCCTTGTAAAATTTACATCACGATGAAAGGAAGATGTACGCTAAATGATCCAAAAGAATTCTCCGAGTCCCATTTATCATCAACTTGAAGAGGAGATTAAAGGAGCGATTCAAAGTCTTGAATTGGTGCCAGGAGAGATGATTCCTTCAGAAAAAGAATACACTGAAAAATATGGAATAAGCAGGATGACGGTGAGACAGGCCATTTCTAACCTCGTAAATGGCGGTTATTTATACAGGAAGCGGGGAAAAGGAACATTCGTTGTTCAACAAAAATTAGAGCAACCCTTGCAAGGATTAACAAACTTTTCAGAGGATATGATTTCAAGAGGACTTAAACCAAGTACAGGAGTCATCAGTTTTACAGAGGTCAATGCTGATCATGAACTTGCTGCAAAGCTTGAGGTTGAAGAAGGAACTTCTATTTTCGAACTGGAACGTGTGAGGCTTGCTGATCAGTTGCCGATGGCATATGAAAGGCTATACATCTCAAAAGATCTTGCCCCGGATCTAACGGAAGAAATAGCCGTGAGTTCCATTCATGACTATGTTGAAAAAAACTTTGGCTTACAAATCGAGCATGGCAGACAGGTAATTGAAGCCGCCATTGCTCAAAAAAAAGAGGCGGAAATGCTCGAGGTAGCCGAAGGTTCCCCTTTATTGCTGATAGAACGAAGATTTATCCTAGATACCAATCGACCCCTTGGGGTTGTCAGATCTGTCTACCGTGCAGATCGATATAAATGCAGGATTAATTTGGAGCGTATATCATCAGCAATGAAAAACAGAATCCCACTCTTAAATAATAATAGCAAAAATAACTTATCTGGATAAGTTAAAACCCCTTGCCAATATGGACAAGGGGTTTTTTAGTAGAATATCACTTTTCAAGTTTGAGAGTTTTCTAGCTCGAAAAGGAAGGGTACTTTGAAAAATTAAGGAATTACAATCCGGGACATTAATATTTCGCTAAGCTTTCTGTCAATCGGTTTTCTTTCCAAATGACTGTAATGCCCAGGCCAATGACGATAATGACAGCAGCAAAAAGATAAGGGTAGTGGATGTTTACGTCAAACAGCAATCCTCCAATAGATGGCCCGGCGATATTCCCTAAGCTAGTATAGGTGGAGTTCATTCCAGCAACGAATCCTTGTTCTTTCCCGGCAGCTTTTGATAAAAATGTCGTCAATGCCGGACGAAGCAGGTCAAATGCAAGGAAGATGAAGCAAGTTACCACTAGAACTGCCAAAAAGCTAGAAATCATAGTGGACGCTACCGCAAAAATGGCACCGACGATTAAACATAATTGGATAAGCTTCTTTTCGCCGAGAATATCCACCAGTTTTCCAAACATAAATACTTGCACAACAACTCCGAAAATAGAGCTTATTGTAATGATAATTGCAATATCCTTCGGTGTGAAGCCGAATTTATGATCAGAAAATAGGCTAAACACAGTTTCATAGGCTGATAAACCAAAAGCGAGTACAAATACGATGATGAACGCAATAAAGTAAAGCGGATTAAGTGATCTTTTTAAATCGCCTATAAAGTTTGTTTGCTTTGTACTGGCAGAAACTTTTGCAAGCTGTTCCTTTGTAAGCGGCTCTTTTAAAATGAATATTGATGAAAGGCAAGCTACAAAAGCAATGGCCGCCGCAAGGAAGAAGGGCAATCGTATACCATATTCTGCAATAAAGCCACCGATACCGGGACCTATTATAAAACCTAAGCTAATGGCAGCTGAAATATAGCCCATTGCTTTTGGTCTTTCCTGGACGGATGTAATATCTGCAACATATGCAGTAACACCTGGCATGATAAAGGCGGCACTGATTCCCCCTAGGATCCTTGATAAATAAAACACCGATACGTTTGTCCCTACACCGAAGATAAGTTCTGAAACTCCAAAAAGGAATAAGCCGATGATGATGATTTTCTTTCTGCCGTAACGGTCAACCCAACGACCTGCGAATGGTGACATAACAAGCTGTGATACCGCAAATACGGCAACCAGATAGCCCATCGTACTTCCTGATAAATGCATGATATTCATAAATGACGGCATAACGGGGATGATGAGTCCAATTCCCAGAAAAGCAATGAATATATTGCTTAGAAGAATAATCAATACCGCCTTTTGTTCTTTAATTGGTTTATTCATGTGTTAACACCACTTTCTTTGTGAATCATTCTTGTGAAATACCTCTCCAAAACACTTTCCAAGAGGCTGCCAATTTATCCTTCAGCCGTTTCTCATCATTGCCGTACACAAGCTCAAGCAAAATGGAATCCACTACTCCCAAGAAAGCATAGGTCGGAGTTATGGCTGCATCTTCGACAATTAATTTGGCATTGATCCAATCCTGGAATTTACATTCCAGAATTGCCTGCACCTTTTCCTCGATATCTATGACCTCCTGCCCGATCTCTTTTTCAAGATGCGCTGGCGGAAAAAAGGACATACGCAGCCAAAACTTTATATGCTCATTTTTTTGGAAAAGATCGATGACCAATTGCAGGAATCCATATAAATCTTTTTCAGGATTTTTTGAATCGACTTTACTGAAATATTGGAGTTTCGAAGATAGCTCCGTCTCTTTCGCATCACGTAAAACTTGCAGAAAAAGATCATCCTTGCCTTTAAAATGGGCGTAAATGGATTGCTTTTTCATGCCCACTTCTTCAGCTATTAGAGAAAGGGACGCTCCTTCATAACCATGAATCGTGAAAAATTTTAGAGCGGCTTCCTTAATTTCATTACTTTTCAATAATATCACCTCATAATTTAACGAACGTTCGTCAGTTATAATAGCAAATTAAATAAATATATGCAAGCAAAAAAAGTTCATAAAGAGGTATTAGGCAACAGAAATCATTCATAATAAGGGCGCTATATTTGAAAAGGACATTATTGTTGTTTCCAGCAATAGATATGTACTCAAGATTATTCACTAAATTCCCGCATATAATTCATATGGATAATAAAGAGACAGGGGGGATTAAGGTGGATACGTATGACATCAGAAAAGTGATCCATTACTATTACACAAAAATACAAGAAACGAATGACCCCTATTATTGGTACTGTTTGGCTGAGACTCAAAGTAGGGCCGGTTTAACAAGTGAAGCGATGCAAACGATTGATAACGCCTTGTCGCTTCCAAATCCTTATCCTTCAAAGCAGGAACTGCTAGATATGCAATTGAGCTTTCAATCTGCTCTTTCAAGGGAAATGAACTTGTACAGAACAGTCACAGTGACCTCAAAGCAAGGCGATATTGATGGGGACGGGACAAAGGACAATGTTTTTCTTACCGCAAACAAAACCCCTGATAGCCCCTTTTGGAGGAATGTAACTTTGGTTATCCAAAATGGGAGGACTAATCAATATGAACAAGTTCCCATGAAAAATAACGCAGGATATAATCCGACCCTTTTTCTGGGTGATTTTACAGGTAACAAAGGGGATGACATTTTAGTGGTCATTGATACAGGAGGAAGCGGTGGTTCCATTTATGCGTATGTTTTTTCATATCTTAACGGTCAACTGATGACCATTTTTAATTCAGACGCATTCAATGAAACCTATAAATACGATGTTAATTATGAAAACCAATACAAAGCAAAGGTGAATAGTTATTACCTAAAAGAAAGGTACATTCTTGACCTTACTTATAAGGATAAGGAATATTTATCTGAAATTTATGACAAGGATGGTGTATTGAAGGCGCCGATAGAAGGATGGGTCAATCCTTTATCTGGTTTATATCCGGTTGATTACAATAGGGATGGCATATATGAGCTCGAAGCGTATCAGAGGATCGCAGGGAGATATAATGCCGACTCACTGGGATTTGTACAGACTGTATTGAAATGGAACGGGCTAGCGTTTGCTCCTGACAGGCAGAATGTGGCTATTTTTGGAGGGGAAATATAGCACATTGGAATAGAAAGTTCATGAACAAGGTAAGGGCGAAATCTTCGCCCAAAAGAAACCGGTAAATATTCTTGGCAATTGTTCAGCGATTGTGTACTTTTCGAAGATAATTGAACCGGCTAAGCGGACGTGATGGTTTCCTCACCTCATCTACGATTTCAAGGGGAGTAATGCTAGTAGGAATGGTTAGTAGGCAATACCTACTCGTGATTTTAAATAATCGCTACTTTTTATTTGGCTAAATGCAAATTCTGCTGTATCCGGCACGGATATTTCAGCCCCATTCTCCGGTAAAAA
This sequence comes from Bacillus sp. B4EP4a, assembly GCF_006680105.1. Lineage (NCBI taxonomy): Bacteria > Bacillati > Bacillota > Bacilli > Caryophanales > Bacillaceae > Bacillus > Bacillus sp. B4EP4a. Next base: position 57,568 of record NZ_VHIK01000022.1, on the reverse strand, counting down.
GTCACCTTCTACACGATATGTACCAATACTTTCTCCATCCGGCAAATACGTAGGACAGACAATAGTCCATTGAAGTGTTGATTGTTTAAGCATTTCGTAAACTTTATGATGTTCTTTCGCTGCGCGGGTAGACCTACGCTTTGAATCACTGGACTGATAACGTAGAGTATTTGGGGTTGTTCTACTTTGCAGGATTCCTGCTGTTCCAATGGTAATAATTCGTTGGATACCTTCGTTTTCCATTGCTTCGATAATTAGTGGCATACTTGCTGATAAAGTGGTAGTCCCATCGGTATTCAGTGCACTAATAACTACATCAATCCCATGCATGGCACGTCCGATATCATCTTTAATTAGTACATTACCTTGAATAATGGTTAAATTGGCATCGTTCATTCCAATCTTTTCAGGAGTGCGAGCCAAAACTGTAACATGATGTCTGTCTTGCAGACCATAAGTAACTAAGTGCCCCCCAACTCGACCAGTTGCACCCAATATTAAAATGTTCATAGAAACGAACCTCCTTTTGCTAATACAATCATTCCACTAACATTATATCGTCATTTTCAATTAATGGGAGCTTTAGTGCACTAAGACATCATAATTCAGCACTTGCTGGCCGGTATCTCAAGAAGAAAAATGTTCGGAGATAAAGATACAAAATGGGCCGCTCAAAAGCTTCCTGAGGGCCCATTGAATTGGAAAAATATAAAAACGTTTTAAAAAAGGACAATGGCGACCACAATTCCTTCTCTAATATTCCTGTCCTTCTTTCGATTTTAGAAAAGAATCAACTGATTCATCTAATAATTTTTCCCGATTAGGATCTTCATTGACATCAGTATCCACTTCCATTCCGTTGTAATGTAATTTACTAACCTGACTTTTATGTTGAGCTGGATAATGGTTATTATTTTTTTTGTTTGTCATATAAACTCCTTTTTTAACAGATATTTTCTCTTTAGTATGAACAATTGATCCAATATGAAATCCAATATTCTGTAAGATTATTTCAGCTTGAGTCTTGTTGTCTTGATGGAAGGTTGAATTAGTATACATGATTTTACTTTGGATATTATTGACTGAATATTATAAATATTGTAACATTCAGTTTGTGGACCTATTTCTAAAACTGTGTTTTACATTCAAAACAGGAATTTGTTCTTCTTTGAGTAAAGAAAAAATAATCTGACAGGAGGTTTTTGTTATGAAGAAAAGAATAAGGAATACTTCTTTAGTTTTTTTGTTGGGAGTTTCAATAATTCTATCATTATCATTATTTCTTCCTTCTTTTGGCCAAACAGCTGAACAGCAAACGGACTTTAAAGTAACTCTACTAGGAACAGGTTCTCCTCTTTTAAGTACCACCCGCTCCGGTCCATCTACACTTGTAGAAGTTGGTGATGAAAAACTCCTCTTTGATGCTGGACGTGGTACTGCTTTACAATTATATAAAGCGAATATGTTACCGGGCAGTATTGACAAGTTATTTCTTACTCATTTGCATTCGGATCATACAATCGGCATACCAGACGTATGGCTTACAGGTTCTTTACCAACAGGAGGGAAAAGAGAGCAAGCATTTAAGATTTGGGGACCTAAGGGAACCGAGAAAATGATGTTACATATGAATAAAGCATTTAAAGCCGATTTGGATGCAAGAGATGATTCTGGAAATGGAAACGTTGAAGGAGCAAGTATCGTCGCAAATGATATCAAGGAGGGGGTTGTCTATAAAAAAAAGGGAATTGAAGTAATAGCCTTCAAGGTTGACCATAAATCAATTGAGCCTGCTTTCGGTTATCGGGTTAATTACAAAGGACATTCAGTAGTCATCTCAGGTGACACCCGCTATAATGAAAATCTAATTAAATTTGCTAAAGGCGCTGACGTAGTTATTCATGAGGTTGCAGCTGCAAGACCTGATAATGAATCAGAATCAATAGCCAATATACTTGATCTTCACACTACACCGGAGGAAGCAGGTAAAGTCTTTAGCCAAATACAACCAAAACTTGCTGTGTACTCACATATTGTATTATTGGGTGGATTAACAGAAGAAAAAGCTAATTTGCTCGAAAGAACAAAAAAAACATATGATGGAACAGTTATAGTAGGTGAGGATTTGTTGTCCATTGAAATAGGGGACAAGGTACAAGTAGAACAGCCGGGAAACGAGGCGAACTCGGGGAACTAAAACAGACCAGCTTCAGCTATATAATGAAAGCGAGGAACTCTTCCTAAAAGAAATAAACGTTTCTATTCTACCTCGGCTAGGGGAATAAATCATAGCTTCTTTCTAGCTATTTAACAAAAGGACAGATTGATTGAAGAAGCCGACCATTAAAAGGTCGGCTTTTTCATATACTATTTTTAGCAGAAACCGCAATAGCCTTTAATGGGGGGAGGAACGCCACCGTAAACTCCAAAATCACAAAAAATATGACCTTGAGCAGTCGGTGCGAATGGAAAAATCTCGGACAGACCTGATCAACTTTTTAGCTAGGCAAGTAGGTATAGATATTTATGGTAAATAGGGAAACAGGGTTATGTTTGTTATGACACACGAGACCTGGTTAGAATGGAAGATGGCTACCGGACCAGTTCTAATCCTATTGACTGGAAGGTCAAAGTGGAGTGAGAATCCTTTGCTTGTTAACAAAGTAAGCCCACTCAGAAAAGCCGATTTCCTTTAGTCTTTTTTTAACTTGTTCAAATTCATCGCCAATACGTTCAGGTGTATGCGAATCTGATCCAAATGTTACCTTCACATTATAGAAAAGAGCTCGTTCTAAAATGCCATCTGCTGGATACCACCCACCACACTCTTTTGTTTTACCAGAGGTATTAATCTCAATGGCGATATCTTCTTGACTAATGATTTTTAAAGTTTTTTCAATACTGTCTGTTTCAATGGATGAAAAGGCAGGATAAAACCCTTTCATTGCATCAATATGGCCTAAGATTTGAAACACTCCGCTTTTTGCAGATTTCTGTATTAATTCATAGTATTCATCTTTTAATCTTGCCTGTTCTTTAGAAGTTAAACCATTCCAACGCCCTTTTTTAAAAATGCTAATGTCTTGAACATAATGAACAGATCCAATTATGTAGTCAAAAGGGTGTAAAAGATATTGATCACGGTAGACTTCAATGTGGTCAGGGAAGAAATCACTTTCCATTCCTAATAACACCTGAATTTTACCTTTATATTCCTCTTTTAAGCGAAGTACTTCCTCAATATAAGGGACAAGTTCACTTTTTGCCATTGCAATAGTTGGGTAGAGATGGTCGTCCTCACTATAAAAATATGGAGAATGATCAGAAATCCCAATATATTGCAAGCCGTATTCAATGGCTTGCTTTACATAATCCTCAATTGTGCCGATAGCATGTCCACATCGTTCATGGTGAGTGTGCAGATCAAATTTTATTGAATTCGTCATTTCCTTAAGCCTCCTAAAATAACCGGGTTGTCTTGTTATATCATATCCAAAATTCACACTCTTTCTCACAACTTGAAAGAGAATTTATACCTGCATTAAATCTGCCGTTTTATGGGCGGGTAACGGATAATTTTATACATATCAATTAAAGATATTTTAGTTCGAGCAATTGTATAAATGTTGAATTTCCAAGACAAAATAGAATGTTCAAATATGTAAAAAGAAAGGAAAGATACAGAATGACTAAAGTATTGTACATTACAGCTCATCCTCATGATGATAAACAATCTTACAGTATGGCCGTTGGAAAAGCATTTATTGACACTTATAAAGAAGTAAATCCTAGCCATGAAATTGTGAATATTGACCTTTATAAAGAAAATATTCCTGAAATTGATGTAGATGTTTTCAGTGGTTGGGGGAAACTTCAATCTGGAAAGGGCTTTGAAGAACTTTCGGCAGAAGAGAAAGCAAAAGTTAGTCGACTCTCAGAGTTATGTGAGCAATTTATAGCTGCCGATAAATATATATTTGTAACACCTTTATGGAATTTTTCATTCCCGCCAGTAATGAAAGCTTATATAGATTCCGTAGCTGTTGCAGGTAAATCATTTAAATACACCGAACAAGGCCCAGTTGGTCTTTTAACTGATAAGAAAGCCTTGCATATACAAGCCCGTGGTGGTATTTATTCAGAAGGACCAGCAGCAGAAATGGAAATGGGTCACCGGTATCTAAATATCATTATGCAATTCTTCGGAGTGCCTTCCTTTGAAGGTGTATTCGTTGAAGGACATGCAGCAATGCCTGATAAAGCACAAGAAATAAAAGAAAATGCTATAGCACGATCAAAAGATTTAGCTTCTACTTTTTAAGCTAGGAGTCAAAACTGTAGGCAAAACTCGAGGAAAAGCAAGTTTGCCTACAGTTTTTATTTAAAAAGTTGTTGATTTCATAAATCCGCTCCCTTTCTGCCGACTGTCTTCCAAGCCTCATCAAAGCAAGCGTCTGTGGGGGCTTGGCTAGCCAGTTAATCGGCAGGAGTGTCACAAATTTCTTCAACACAGGAAGTTCATTACAATTAGGTAAAAATTCATGAAGGATAACCAAGTTTTCTAATATAAAATCATGGTTCGGGGTGAGACCACTCCGAACCTCTTTTTGTTTGTCAAAATAAAAAATAATATGTGGAATTTTTCTTGCCTCACCAATCAAGGGCATCTCTAATAAAGGATTATGGTTTTTTTATTTTGTGCGGCTATTCATTATTGTTGCTTTTGTATTCTGGATTGGTTTAAAGATGCAAACGATATGCCAATGCTTTTCTGTATATGCTAGTGGGGTAGAGGGGGGCCTTTGTAATTACTCTATCCAGTGGGATGAAATCCTTAATTAATTGAGGGAGCTTCTATAAGAAGAAGTAAAAAAATCGATTCCTTAACATAGCGGAGATCGACTTTGGAATTCTCTGTACTTTTTTTGTTTTAACTTCCATACTTTTATGTATGTAGTATATTTTTATCAAACTCTGCTAATGGATAAGCAAGTCAATAATTGTACTTGAAAACGGAGTGATACGATGAATAAGATGTATGACGTCATCATTACCGGTGCTGGATGTGCCGGCTCTGCACTGGCAATTTATCTTGCTAAGGCAGGTTTCCATGTGTTGTTAGTGGACCGATCGACTTTTCCAAGGGACACATTATCAACCCATACCTTTTTCAATAATACTGTCGCTCTTCTTCGAGAAATAGGTGTCCTGGACAAGCTGCTGGAAACAAAAGCACCACCGGTACGGGATATTAAATTTCAATTTGAGGATACCGTGATAGATGGTCTCATCCCTGTGGTTTACGGAGAGGACAGCTGTTATTGTATTAGAAGGACTTATCTCGATCAAATCCTACTTGAACAGGCCAAATCTCAAATGAATGTAACCGTTTTAGAAGGTTTTCGTGTGACGGATGTCATCCGTGATGACGAAACAGTAATAGGCGTGAAAGGCTTAGACGGCAACTACGAGAAACAAGAATTTTTAGCTCGCCTGGTAGTGGGGGCAGACGGCCGATCCTCTATTATTCGCAAGCTGGTAAAAAGTGAACTCAAAATAAGTATTCCGGCAACAGTCGGTATTTATTTTGGGTATTTTTCTGGATTTCGCCACGATGATGTCCCTAAATTTGAAGTATACAAGATAAAAGATAACACAGCCATTCTCTTTCCAACGAATGATGATTTATATGTTATTGTCGGCATTTTCCCATTAGAAAATAAGGAATTGATAGAACGGTTGAAATTAAATCCGGAAAACGGTCTACGCAATCTCTTGACAGATAACTTTCCTAATACAACAATTGGTGCTCGCTTGAAAAATGCTGAAATCGCAGAACCGGTCAAAGGCATACTAGGATATGATAATTACTGGTATAAAGGAATGGGAAAAGGATGGGCGTTGGTTGGTGATGCGGTTTGTTTTAAAGATCCTGGCATGGCGCAGGGGATCCATGATGCTATATGTGGAGCACGTATTTTATCCAATATTCTATTAAAATATAAGGGACAATCCGATCAATCGAATCAAATGTCTGAAGAATATCAAAAGGCAATAGAAGATGAGTTTATGGTCCGGTTTCACATGGGATGCCAAATTTCGAAGAATGAACGCATATCTGAACAGCAGGATGCTGTCAATAAGCTAATCAGTTCCCATCCAGAGGCCATAGAGAAGTTTTTAGGGATTTACAATTACGCAAACGAGCCCGCTGTTTTAGAAAATGAACTCGCACGAATTATGCAGTCTATCTAGCAATGATTTAATGATCCAAGTACAAAAATAATTCGCTATAAACATAGAGCAACAATATGCTGATAATTTTAAGGTAGGACAACTAATTGAAAAAAATATAAATCAGTTCAATCTCATTTTGGATAGCGTTTCCTCTTTGGTGAAGTTGCCCAGGTTACACAATACAGCTTACTCTTGAGCTTAGACTTAGTATAGGGGTAGCGCGTCAGTGGAGCTGCCCTTAATATGGGGTTTACGAGGAACATTTAATCAATCTTTGCTTCAAAGCTGTAGTGGGTACTTTTTTTAACAGATCTATAACCCAATAAATGAATAAAAAAATCATTTCCTAACGGCAGGAAACCGCTTTTTCGCTGGGATTTGCTAGCGGACAAAATACAAAGTTTGGCGGTTCCCCTTTTATATCGATGGAAAAAAGCGACAAAACAAATGAATGGGACGATGTTATTTGTGTAAATAAAGAACTGATTTTGAAGGTTGTTTATACACTTTATAAAGGCAAAAGAAGAGAACGCAATTAATCTGGTTTATGTTCCACCAAAGAATGTGAAAAATTTCATTATAGTTATTCTTCTAATCCGTTATAATTATTTTTGCATATTGTACGAACATGAAATTATGTTATCTAAATGGATTTTCTTTTAACAGGTATAACGGTTGTATAAAAAGTCAGAAAAATATAAAATATACTTAAATCGGAGGATTTTTTCTTATTTACTGTAACAATTTGTGATTACTAATCTGGCTGACTATTAAACCACGATTGTCATGACTAGAGAAAGTTGCAATCATTTCTTAATATTTACCTTTTGCTATTCATTAATTTTTATTTCTAAAAAGAAAAGAGTGAGTTTTATGATGAAAGACATTAAAAATATCTATTGTGTAGGTCGAAACTATGCTTTGCATGCAAAAGAGTTGAATAATGAAATACCAACTTCCCCTTTTTTATTTTCAAAACCAACTCATTCGCTTGTGGAAGCAAAAGGTCAGTCAATTACTTTGCCGAGTAATCAGGGTTCCGTTCATTTTGAAACTGAACTTGTCATACATATCGCAAAGCAGTACGAATCAGGAATGAAAGTAGATGAAATGGTTGATGCGATGGCCATTGGATTGGATTTAACACTTAGAGATGTTCAATCACAGTTAAAACAAAAACAGCACCCTTGGCTTTTGGCTAAAGGATTCAAAAATTCAGCTGTTGTTAGTGAATTTATACCGTTTCCAGGTGTCGAAGCGTGTGAACAATTAGATTTTTCCCTGTTAAAGAATGGAGAGCGTGTACAAGTCGGAAATATTAAAGACTTACTATTTGATTTGCAAACCATTATAGAATTTACAGAAGAGCATTTTGGGCTTGGGAAAGGAGATATTATTTTTACCGGTACTCCAAGCGGCGTAGGACCACTATCAGATCAAGACAAGCTTTCACTAAACTGGGGTGGAAATGAAATAGGATCCTGTTCAGTTACACTGAATTCATGAAAAAAGAGCAGTCATTTTGACTGTTTTTTTTATGGAATAATTCAATCTTAGACAAAAGGTAGAAACTCGTCTAAAATGAAGAGAACAATATATCATCTTTAGAACAAAGTCCCGAGCACTAAAATTAAATCCATGACGATGATCATTTAAAGTGCCATATATTAATTATATAGGATAGAACAGGGTGGAATGGGCATGACAAACAACCAAGAAAAGAAGTATTTAGATAATTGGCTATCTATTACTAATATTCAAATGAGCATTACCAATGAGCTGGAAAGTGCTTTGCAAAAAAATCATAACCTGTCGTTAAAAGAATTTTACGTTCTATACTTTTTATCCAAAACAAGCGATAAACAATTGAGGCTACAACAATTACAGGAGATGGTTGGATTAAGTCAAAGTGCTATTTCAAGGCTGGTAGGCAGGCTGGAAGCAAAAAGCTGCGGAGCATTACAAAGGCATATATGTGAAGATGATCGAAGAGGTATCTACACACGATTAACTACATTAGGTGAAGAAAAACTTCAAATTTCCTTAAATACTTTTCATGAAATTCTGCACGCTGCTTTTTCAAAAGGAAATCTTCAGGATGAATTACAATCTTTAATCCAGAAATTGTAATATGGTTCTTACATCTATTAAGCTGTAAGTGAGGTCTGTTATTTCTATATATATTAGCTAGGAATATTCATTTGCACAGAGAACTGATATTATTTAAAGCTGAGTGTTGCCTTTCGCTTTTGTTGACAAAAGGGGAAGTGTAAATGCGGAATTGAATGTAAGCGCATGCATATAAAGAAGATGGAATGGCCAATAAAGTTATGGGAAATGGAGAATTTGACCATTATAAATAGCTTAATAAAGATGAACTTCTTGTTATTAAAGTACTTTCAAAAAAATGCCAGGGGCAGAAGTGTTAGCCCCTGGCATTCTCTTTTTCATTTATTGTGTTTTAACTCTCTTTAGAAGGTGAGACGTGCGATTCAAATTGCTGCTGCCTTTGATCCGCCACTTTATATCCTTGCTTCCTCAAATAAGCATCTTCGCCAATAGTCCATCACCAGCATCGGAAAAAAGATGACGTACCCCATTATCTTATAAAGATCACCTACTGCAGTAAAATCATTTGAAACTATTTTCATTTTTCGACGTATTACTATCAAGGGTAATTTAGAAATTTCCTGAAATACGAATAGATTTCTTGTCATTTCTTATTACGCCCAATTTTACTTACATATTCTTAAGGCGGATTGAGATAATTTCGAAAGGAAGAGGAAGCATGTTCAAAAAAATTTTAGCAAGTTTAGGAAAAGGAGCCGCAACTGTAGATTTACAATGTGGTAATCGTAATTATCAAGCGGGAGAAAGCATTCAAGGGGAGGTTGTCATTCAAGGTGGTGAGGTGGAACAGAAAATTAATCAATTGACTGTCCGGTTTATGATGAATGTGGTATTAAAACAAGGAAGCGTTTCTAAGGAAGTTGCCCATATACCATTAATTAATCGAGATCGTATTCACCCTAAAGAACGTAAGGTCATTCCTTTTCATTACGTCCTACCTACGAATATACCTATTTCTAGTGGAACTGTTTCATACTATTTGGATACACATCTTGATATTGAGGGTGGGGTTGACCGCAAAGATGTAGACCGGCTAGTCATCCAATCCCAAAAATCTATCCAATCCATTTTTAATGCAATGGCTCAATTAGGTTTTCGCGAGACAGCCGATTCGGGTAAACTTGACCAATATGGACAGGAATTTGCCTTTTTTCCCACTCAACAATTCATGGGACAAGTAAATGAAGTTGAAATGCGGTTCGCCAATGAAGAATCAGGTATCCGGGTCTGGATGGAAGTTGACTGTAAAAGCGGCTACAAGGAAATTGAAGCAAAACGTGAGTTTCATTTAAATCAAAATGTTCTTGAGCATGAAGCCGGACTTGAAAAACTATTAGGAAAATTTATATCGGAAGCTATTGATCAGCCTTATGCTTTTAATCAGCCTTTCTCTTATTCCGCAAACCAGCATCATGGTCGCGCTTCCCAATTAAACGCTATACCTGGAATGGTTGGTGGATTAGCAGTGGGTGTTTTAGGGACGATGTTATTTACTGAGATGATGGAAGGTTTTGATATTGAGGAAATGTTTGAAGAGGCAACAGAGGATTTTGATGGGGGATTTGATTCTTTTTTTGATAATGGAGATGGGGAATCCTAATAAAGCCATTAGAGAGTCCTGTGTCAACCAATATTATTAGTTTGTTTTTTTGTAGAAAAGAAAAAGTACCCACTAATCATTGCTTAGGTAAGGATTGGTAGACAAGCGTTACTTACTTTGATCAGTAAGTAACGCTTGTTTTAATGTTGTTTTGCCAGGAGGGCACATTTAATAGTGCAACTTGCTTCTTTTGCATATGCTCCGATTTTCCCCTGATCCGTAGCTTTTTGCCTATTAAGACTCCTATAGTAAAAACTTCTTCATTTGATGATATTTTACCGTTAATTCAATGTAAAAAGTGTGGAGTGACACAAGTATTCTTGGAAACTAAAATATTTTTATATAAATATTCAGAATTTTAAAATAAATATATTGTGCATTGTATACAATATGGCATATAATGCGTTTAATATACAAAAGGAGGGGAAATGGATGCAATGAAGTTAAATAAAATTAAATCTGTTTCAATCGCTTCAGAAGTTTTTGATCAACTTAGATTAAAGATAATCAATGGTGAGTTGAAAAATGGAGAGCGATTGGTTGAAATGAATCTAGCCAAAGAAATGGGAGTAAGCAGAACTCCTGTTAGAGAAGCGGTACAACGATTAGAACAAGAAGGTTTAGTAGAAATTCTCCCCAGAAAGCACTGCGTTGTGAAAGGCATAACCTTTGAAGCCATCAATGAAATTATCCTCATTCGTTCGTTATTAGAGCCTACTGCTGCTAGAGTTGCCGCGTCCAAAATCACCGATGAACAGCTATTGAAATTAAAAAGTTATCTAGAACAGTCTGAAATGTATTTTCAACAAGGTAGAATTGAAGACCTTATGAAGGTTCATGATTTATTTCATGCGGAAATCATTAAAACTTCTGGGTTAAACAGACTGATCAATATGCTAGAAAACTTACATGATTATATTGTTCATTTTAGATATTCCTTTTTAAGTAGACCCCACCTTGTTGAAAGATCCATCAAAGAGCATTCTGAAATCTATGAAGCTTTATGTAGCCGTGATGAAGACAGAGTAGAAAAAGTATTTATCAAACATCTGAGCGGAATTACAGATTATGAAAAAGTGGTATTGGACGATATGCCTTCCGAACAAATTGGTTTGGAAAAATGATGTATTCAGAATAGGGGGATTGTAATGAGCAATATGAAAACGAAAAGTATCCGTGAGGAAATCAAAGAAACGATTCGAGTTTTGAGTGATGAAGTCGGGCAACGATTCGCTGGAACAGAAGGTGAGTGGAAGGGTACAGATTATATTCACCGAAGACTTAGCGAATTAGGAGTGGAAACTGAAAAGCAAGTGTATCCTTTTGTGGGGTGGGAGCCTGAAGGAACACCTGAGCTTGAAATCCTGTCTCCAATTTCTAAAGTGTTAAAAACGGCATATCTCCTTTTCTCTGGATCTACTCCATGTACAGGAATTAAAGGGAAGCTTACATATCATGGAATAAAAGGCTTAATTCCGGGCGTTTATGATATGCCTTGTTACAATGTTTTAGGTGCTGAAGGAGAAATACTGGCACAGGTTGTTGTAAATAGCGGCGGTGACCCAATTGCATTATTGAATCCAAGAGCAAAATTCCCAATTCCTGCTGTAGTGATGAGTTATGAAGATCATCTTCATGTACAGGAGTTATTAAATGAAAATCATGACATTGAGGTATTTGTAAAGGTAGAGGGAAAAATAAAGGAATGTAAATCGGCAAACATCATTAGTCATCCATATAAATCGAAAAATACAGACGAAAAGAAAAAAGTAATTGTTTGTGGTCACTCTGATACTACGTTAAATACTCCTGGAGCCTATGATAATGGTTCAGGTATAGCAGGAATCGTTGAAGTTGCCAGAAGACTTAAAACCGAAAATCATGATTTTCCTTTTGATGTAGATGTCATAGCATTTTCCAATGAAGAAGTTGGATTCATAGGAGCCGATTATTATGTAAATGATTTAAAAGAAAAAGGAACACTTAATGAAGTAGCGGCAGTTATCAATCTTGACCAAATTAGTGCGGGAGATAAGATATGGTCCTGGGTAGGGCCGGAAGATTTCCGTCAAAAGGTAAAAGAAAGTTTCAGAGAAGCTGGAGCTTATGATAGCGATGACTTCGAAGTTGATGTTGATACTCCTAAAGCGGGAGCAGATGAATGGATGTTCCATTTAGAAGGGATTCCAACGGCGCTCCTTATGTTTTGGAGATTGCCGGACTATCATCGTCCGACAGATACTATGGAAAAAATCGAATATGACAAAGTGGAGCTTATTATCGAGACTGTTTTCAACTTACTCAATCGAATAGAGTAAAGGAGAATTCCTATGTCCAAAAAAACTGTTTTTTTCCTATTGGCTCCATCCGTATTGATCTTATTAGGACTTTTTGTTATACCTTTAATTGTTGTGCTAAATAATTCCATCTTGGATGAAAGCGGAAGAATAACGTTTCAGCATTATCTTTTATATTTTAAGGATCAACACTATTTATCTATTACCATACGTTCAATAAAAATTTCCTTAATAGCTACTTTTATCACCTTGTTGGTCGGTTATTTTATCGCCTACTTCATTACCAAATATATCAAGAGTAAGAAAATTAAGCGTATTGCCTATATCGTGATCATATCACCATTATTTACGAGTGCTGTCGTAAGGTCATTTGGATGGATGGTCATTTTAGGGAATAACGGATTTATCAACAAAACTCTATTAGGGCTGGGTATCATCTCCCAGCCTCTAAGACTTCTGTATAACGAGACTGGTATAATAATTGGTTTAGTTTATATATTGGCTCCCTTTATGATTTTATCCATTACGACAGTTTTGGAGAATATAGACAGCAGGCTGGAAGAGGCTGCATCGGATTTAGGTTTAGGTCGTTTACAAACCTTTCTAAGGGTAACGCTTCCATTGACAGTCCCTGGAATATTGGCAGGCAGTGTTATGGTTTTCTCCCTGGCAATTAGTGCGTATGTAACGCCTGCTATGCTATCCGGTGGAAGGATCCAATTGATCGCGACCGTTATCTATGAACAGATGATGCAGGTATTCAACTATCAGTTCGGTTCTGCGGTTGCTTTTGCTGTGTTAGTCTTTAGCTTTTTGATTATTGGATTGAACCATTATTTATTAAGGTCTGACTGGATAGAGGAGGGAAGACGTTGATCTCTAAAGTAGTAATGTGGACAATAGGTGGCTTCCTGCTTTTATTTCTGGCCTTTCCATTATTGGTATTGATTAATGTTTCGTTTACTGAACTAAATTATTTAAGTTTTCCTGGAAAAGGTTTTACATTGAAATGGTATCAAAAGCTTTTTGAGGATATATCTTACTTAGAATCCTTCATATATAGTTTTAAACTATCGGGTGTCGCTACTCTAGGTTCGATATTAATTGGTATTCCAGCCTCATATGGTTTGGCAAGGAATAATTTTAAAGGCAAGGGGATTGTGATGAGTCTTATCTCATCCCCTCTCTTGCTCCCTCAAATCTTCTTAGGCTTGGCACTGCTTCAGTTTTTTTACTACTTTACTAATAGCCCACAGAATTTCTTAGCCCTAGTTTTAGGTCATATCATCATTACTTTGCCTTATGTGGTTCGGACGTGTGTGAATAGCTTTCTTGGGATAAGCCCATATATTGAAGAAGCTGGAAGGGATTTAGGTGCGGGTGCATTGAAAACCTTTTTCATCATTACATTGCCACAGATGAAATCTAGCATTATCGCTGGAACACTGTTTTCCTTTGCGGTTTCGTGGGTAAATGTTGAAGTTACGATTTTCTTGACCTCTGCCGATCAGATGGCACTTCCGGTTAAAATGTTCAATTATGTTCAGTACAATATCGATCCAATGATAGCTGCTGTTTCAGCCGTGACGATTTATATTGCATTTTTCTTAATTCTTGTCATTGATATGTTAGTAGGCATTGAGAATGTTGCTTCAAAATAAAACATGAGACTAGGGGATGTTCTATGAAGAAGTTAAGTGTTTACACCATTTTGTTGGCTATTATTTTAGTAGCTGCTACTGGTTGTGGAAAGCCCATTCAACCAAAAAGTGGGGCGACAGAAGCCAATTCAGATGTACAAGAACAAGAAATATCCATTGCCATTTTCGGTGGTGATTGGGGTGAAACTATCAAAAAGCATATTATTCAACCTTTTGAAAAAGAGACTGGTATCAAGGTGAGAATCATTGAAGGCAATTCAACTGCAACTTTTTCCCGTCTATTACAGGAAAAAGGGGCTCCTACCATCGATTTAGCCTTAATGGATTCCGGAATTTCTGAACTAGCTCACGAAAAAGGAATTGTTGAAAATATTGATATTAGTAAACTTAAAGAAAACGCTGCCCTTCTGCCTGAAGCATATCAAGGTAAAGGTGAAGAAGTATATGGAGTAGCTCTAGGGTATTGGGGACTAGGGATTGTATATAACAAGGACGTAATTAAAAACCCACCAAGGTCGTGGAAAGACCTTTGGAAGGAAGAGTATAAAGGAAAAATAACGGTTCCAACACCTGCTACTACCGGAGGACTTCCTTTATTGGTACAAGTTTCTGAGCTTGAAAGAGAAGCAAAAGGGAAAGTGGAAAAAGGATTTCAGAAAATGAAGGAATTAGAAGTAGTAGCATACTTCGATGGTTCTGGAACAGCCACTAATCTATATCAAAGCGGGGAAGCATCAGTTGGAGCTCACTACGGAGGACCTACATATGTAATGCAAGACCAAGGTCAACCAATTGAATTTGTTGTACCGAAAGAAGGCGTTCTAGGTGCAGGTAGCTTTTGGCATGTTGTGAAAGGCTCGAAAAAGTCTGAGCAGGTTTATTCCTTCTTAAACTATGCTACTACTAAGATTGCACAGGAAGGCATTGCGAGTGATTTATATTTGGCACCAGTTCATAAGGATGTAGAATTAGATGAAAAAACACTTGAAAGAATGCCATATGGCAAAAACGGCACCTTAAAGGATATGAACATGCCTGATTATAATCTCATAAACCAACATCGAGATGAGTGGACCGAGCTATGGAACAGAGAAATCGGAAATTAAGGAGGTTTCAATCATGTCAGTGGTTCCGATTGTAGAAAACAATATAGCACTTGTAGCCGATGAAAAAGTCAGCATTATCGAGTTAAAGAGCATCACTAAGAAATATAGTCAAGCGATAGCTGTAGACAACATTTCCCTTAATATAAAGGAGGGTGAGTTCCTTTCGCTTCTGGGTCCAAGCGGATGTGGGAAAACCACTACCCTTAGAATGATTGGCGGTTTTGAGCTTCCAAATCAAGGAAGTGTTAAGATCGATGGGAAAGAAGCCGGGAATTTGCCACCCAACCAACGTCCGGTTAATACGGTTTTTCAAAACTATGCTTTGTTTCCTCATTTAAGCATTTACAATAATATTGCTTTTGGATTAAAGCAAAAAAAAATATCAAAGGCGCAAATTGCAAGGGATACAACCGAAATTATCGAAATTATGGGGTTGCAGCATCACAAGGATAAATATCCAAGGCAACTATCAGGTGGGCAGCAGCAAAGGGTTGCACTTGCAAGAGCTCTGGTAAATAAGCCAAGAGTGCTCCTTCTGGATGAACCACTAGGAGCACTAGATTTAAAGCTAAGAAAAAAGATGCAGTTTGAATTAAAAAAACTTCATGAACAATTCGAAATCACGTTCATATATGTCACTCATGATCAAGAAGAAGCATTAATCATGTCCGATCGAATTGCTGTTATGAACCAAGGGAGAATTGAACAAATTGACACGCCTCAGCAAATCTATAACAATCCAAAGACTCTTTTTGTTGCCGACTTTATTGGGGAAACCAATGTAATAGATGTGGAATTATTAGAAAGCCAGAATAGAGAAAATCTATTAAAAGAGTTTTCGCAAGTTAAGAATTCAGATAAAAAGCTTGTAATAAGACCTGAACACTTAAACATTACCCAAAGTCGCTTTCAGCCTAATCGAATTACGTTTGAGGCTAAATTAAAAAAAGTCCATTTTGTTGGTTCAAAAAGAGTGGTAGAGTGTGTATCAGGCTCTCAGGAGATTGTTGTTAACCTATCTGATGAGGAGCAAATGGAGCATCTAGGTGAGAGTATTTGCTTGAGTGCTAGAAAAGACTTAGTGAAAATACTTTAATATGTTGGTACGCTCTGTTAAAGGAAACTTTACAGAGCTTTTTTATTGAAGTAACTAGACAGCGGCGCAAACTCTTCACCGAAATTTAGCATTCATTTTATGCGTTCCCGGAACAGTTCAGTAAAAACGAAGTCATATCTAGCCGATTGTGATAAATGGATTAGGTGAAGCTGATCATGAAGCTGATCATTTTATGTAGTTAATAAGAGTCAAGAAAGAAAAAAACATGTAGGTAACCTAATGCATTCTTACTTAATGATTGAGTTTAATATATAAAGTCAATCTACACATAAGGGGTTTTTGGTTATATAACCTTTTGAGGAAATTATTATTATTTGAATAATGAAGAAGTGAAGAAGAGAAAATATGAATGCTCAACTATACCTATATAACTCCCTTAGAGATAACCACAAAGGTAATGATGGTATCGACTTTTTGATTTCTGATTTGTTTTAATGCGTTCATCTCCTGAATATAACCCTACAGTTTTTGATTTAGCGTGAAAAAAATGAATAAACAATCATATAAAGCCAATTCTATATACAAGAATGATAAAAAGGAGATTACATCGTGAAGCCATATGAAATAAAAAATATGATTATTGATGACGAGTTTGATGGTGAAGAATCGGTTACAGCTGATTTTACTCACAATGATAAAGATTATAGCATTACTTTAAAAAAAGAAGATCTTGAAATAATTAATACATGGGTTTTTGAGGATGGTTCATCTCTTCCAGCAAATTTATCAGGTACTATCATTGAATTGATAAGGGAAGATATTAAAAAGAAAATCTAGTCATTTGCACTAGATCTTTTTTATGGTCATATTCTTAATCGAAGAAAAATTTAGCCTTATTTATATTGATGAAAAAAGATAATGAAGAATTATTGCTTGTGGTGCAATACCAATAAGATTGGAATAAGCATTAAATAACTAAAATGTTTACTTCAGAAAACTATCGTGGACAAGGAATCTTAACTATTTTGTTAACTAAAATAGTCGATGTAGCTAAAGGTATAAGAAAAATATGGCTTTATGAACAAGAGACAAGCCCTTAATTGATGAAAAAAGGGCTTTTTCGTAGTTAATTACCTAAAAGATCCATTAAGGTAACTAACTAAAGTTTCTCTTGAGGATCTTTAATTTTAAAAATACGATGCGAGAGTTAATTCACTCGTATTTTTTTAAAACGATTGCTGCATTATGTCCTCCAAAACCAAATGAATTGGATAGACCAGTACTTATTTCCACCTTACGGGCAATACCCGGTACATAATCTAAATCACATAATGAATCAGGCTTTTCTAAGTTGATGGTTGGAGGGATAATTCCTTCCTGTAAACTTTTTGCCAAAGCAATTGCTTCCACGCCTCCAGCTGCTCCTAACATGTGACCAAGCATAGATTTATTAGCTGTTATTGGGATTTGATAAGCTTTTGATTCAAATAGTTTTTTAATTGCCAGTGTCTCAGAACGATCTCCAACTTCTGTACTTGTTGCATGAGCGCTAATGACATCAATCTCTTCAGGGGAAATTTTTGCGTTTTTCAAAGCCATTTTCATTGCAAGATAGGCTCCTTTACCTTCTGGGTGTGTAGCTACCATATGATAGGCATCAGAACTTGCACCATACCCAATGACTTCTGCATAAATTTTTGCATCTCTACGTAAAGCGTGGGACAAAGATTCCAAGATTAAAATTCCTGCTCCTTCTGACATGACAAATCCATCTCGATTTACATCAAAAGGACGGCTAGCTTTAGTTGGATTATCGTTTCTCGTTGATAATGCTGTAGCATTGCCAAAACTAGCTAAAGATAAATCTGTTATAGCTGCCTCTGCTCCTCCTGCAAAAACGGCATCAGCTTCTCCAAAGCGAATAAGTCTGAATGCTTCACCGATAGCTGTATTACCGATCGCACAAGCAGAAACAGGTGACATAGTAGGCCCCATTGCGTTCCACTTAATACTAATTTGAGCTGCGGCAGCATTTGAAATCATGGCTGGTACCAGTGTTGGACTAACTCTTCTTGGACCTTTCTCTCGAAGAGTATCCACATTATCAATCAATGTTTCAATTCCTCCTATCCCCGAACCAACATATACGCCAAGTCTTTCCAGATTGATATCATCAATATCTAAATTAGAATCAGTCCAAGCTTGTTCAGCAGCAGCCAAAGCAAATTGAGTAAAGCGATCTAGACGTCGTGCTTCATTTTTTCCTAAGATATCATCTGCATTAAAATCACGAATAATTCCTGCAATTTTTGCTTTATGATTGCTTACATCAAATGTATCAATAGAGGAAATGCCTGACTTCCCATCAGTAAGATTTCTCCAAAATTTTTCTACGCTGTTTCCAATAGGAGAGACTACTCCCATTCCTGTAATAACGACTCTTTCCATTTTTCATCACTCCAAATGAATAGTATACTTGTATTATACTTCGGAGTTATCCTATTACAAGTGAGTGTTTATCCTGGTATAATAACTACTAGGTTAAATTGTTATGAAGGAGGTTTTAGAAATGAATGATAAAACCAGACTTGAAGCTTTGTCTTCATTTTTGAAAACGAAGCGATCCCAAATAAAGCCTGAATCTATAGGTATACCTGCTGGTACACGGAGAAGAACACCTGGCTTACGAAGAGAAGAAGTTGCACATTTGGCGGGAGTCAGTACTACTTGGTATACGTGGCTAGAGCAAGGTCGGGATATAAAGGTCTCTACAAGCGTATTGGATTGCATATCTACAGCCCTACAGTTAAAAAATGATGAACGGGAGTATCTTTATGATTTAGCTTTAGAAGTGAAATCATCCATTATTCATCGAAAGAAGGATCAGCCAAAACTTAGTCCTTCTTTGGAAAGAATTTTAGCTGAGTTAACGTATTGCCCTACTATCATTACAGATCGACATTGTCATATTGTAGGGTGGAATAATCCTGCCGCTCATGTATTTTTAGATTTTGAACAACTCCCGGATGACCAACGAAATTTGATCCATCTAATATTTACAAGAAAAGAATTAAAAGCATTAGCTGTGAATTGGGAACATTTTGTTAAAGGATTTCTTGCCATTTTTCGTGCCTATTATGGTCACTACTTAGGGGATGAATGGTATAGCTTATTTATTAATGAAATGAGTAGTTCTCACCCGGAATTTCAATCTTTATGGCAAGAAAGTCAAGTGAGCAAAGCTCCAGAAATGATGATTGAATTTAGACATGCTAAAGCCGGAAAGATGCTGTTTAATTTAACTTCTCTCCAAGTCCAGGGGGACATGGACTTAAGGTGCAGTATCTATACACCAGTAGAGGGAACAGCTACAGAAGATAAATTAAAACGATTAATGAAGAAAATCTCCATTGAAAGTTCATAAACCAGCATATTCACTGTCTTTTATAGATAGATTATCATGATCAAACCTTACTTAAACTGATCAACAATTAGTAAAGCTCTTTTTGCCTATTAATCTTTAGGACAAGTTTTATAATCGGCCTGATATTCCGTGAGAGTGTTATGTAGTTCTGTCCTAGCCGATCGGTTCAAGGGGCATGGGAAAAGGCAAAAAAAATAATGGACTCCGCATCTCGAAATCCATTCCAAAAAAACGTGTATGAAAGTCACGTAAGCAATCTTCGTATGTATATTGAGTTGCTTTTTCATTACCAGGGACACCTCTCTGATTTGGAAGGTCGTATAGTGGCCCTGGCAAATGAACTGGAAGAATATAAGATCATCCAATCGCTTCCCGGTATAGGAGAAAAAATCGCAGCCACGATTATCTCTGAAATTGGTGAAATCGATCGGTTTAATCATCCGAAAAAACTGGTTGCCTTCGCTGGAGTAGATAAGTGTTCACGCATCGGGGAAGTTTACGGAAACCATTAATCGTACAACTAAAAGAGGTTTGAGCAGGCTAAGTCATTCTCTGTATCTTGCCGTACTATCGGCATAAGAAGTTCATGGAACAAAAAGCTTAAAGCAACCTATGATAAGAAAAAATCAGAAGGAAAACCTGCCAAAGTACAATCGTTGCCTGTATTAATAATTTGTTTCATTGGATTTACGCACTATTAAAGAGAAAAGAAACGTTCCTAGATTTAGCCTAATTAACGGTTTTGTGAAACAGAGAAAAATCCTTCCAAAAGGGTTTTAGAGGGATTTTTGGCATGGCCAAAAATAGTATATCATAAGGGAAATGAAATTTTTAGAGAAAGATATTGACATCCTATTAGCTGGTTTACTTCAAAAAATTGGGGTGATGCTGCAGTCTTTTTTATGGAACTAAGGGGGGATCTTCCCTAGGTGTAGAGTGACAATTTTGTTCATTAATACAACTTATATTCCTTTAAATTTCAGAAGCTTCTGGTTGGATACCTTCTATATTTCTTTCTTCGACTACCATGCGCAATCCACGTTTCGGTCTGAGTGTAATAGACGGAAGTGGTTTTACTTCATGATGGTCCGGCGCAAGCCTTATCCGATATCGTTGAGCAATGCACGCTAAGACAAGCACAGCTTCCATCATTGCGAAATGATTTCCGATACAAACTCTCGCCCCTCCGCCAAACGGAAAGTAAGCGAACGGAGGTAGAGTTTTCACAAAGTTGTTTTCAAATCGCTCAGGATTAAAAGACTCTGGATTATCAAAATACTCTGGCTTGTGGTGCATCACATACTGACTTAACAGAATCATCTCGCCTTTTTTAAAATGATATCCTCCTATTACCACATCCTCCTCCACTTTCCGTGATATTATAAAGCCAGGCGGGTATATGCGCATTGATTCATTGATAATATTTTGTGTGTACGTTAATTTCATATAATCGCCAGGAGTAGGATTACGATTGCCGATTACGCTATCTATTTCATTGAAAAGTTTAGTTTCCACTTCAGGGTGTTGTGAAAGCAAGTATAAGGTCCAGGAAAGCACGTTTGCAGTTGTTTCGTGACCGGCAAGGAAAATGGTCATTAGCTCATCACGTACCTGCTGGTTTGTCATAGCTAAGCCATCCTCATCATCTCGAGCAGCCATTAGAATCCCAAGCATGTCCTCATGTCTCTCTGCATCTGCCCTACGTTTTTCAATAAAGTTATAAATCACTGTATCAAGTCTTTGTATCGAATTTTTAAATTCAAGGTTATTTTTAGTCGGAACCCATAGTGGCAATTGAAGAAGTGTTCTCATCCTTTTAACAGCAATTCTCATAGATGCTTCTATTGGTTCCCCGAGCTCGTCATATCCATCTTTGAGGTTCATACTGAACATGGTCTTGCTGATAATACCGAGAGCAAGGCTCATCATATCCTCCGTAATAATCCTTTCTTCTTTGTTTTTCCAAGTGGAAATATAGTCCATTGTTATATCAATCATATCCTGACCATAATTGCTAATATGAGACTTTTTGAAAGAGGGTTGAATAAGCCTTCTTTGGCGCATGTGAATTTCCTTTTCACTTGTAAGAAGGCCTTCTCCAAGTAATGGTTTTAAAGCTTGGAAGTCATTTGATTTCAAGAAGGATTTTTGTTTTGTTACAAGTACCTGCTTAATTAAATCTGGATTTGAAATAAAGTAAACATTTTGGAAAGGTCCAAAACGAATTTTAGCAACATCTCCATATTCATTTGCTAACCGGGTAAGAAAGCCAAGTGTATCTGAAATAAACTCCTTTGAATGGCCAGTAATTAGTCTTCCTTTTGGGCCCTTGGGAGAATCATGTGAAAAATCTGTGTCACTCAATGGTTTGTTTCCTCCATTTCGATATAATTACTTTTAATCATCCTATGAGGAAATTATTAATTGGTTTGGACAGGTTGTTAATAAGAAGACCAATAAATACAATATTTTTTAAAGATAGTTAATCAATTTGAATTCAAAGTGTTTATGAAATTGTAAAGGCACCCATCCCTTGGTTGTCACTTTTTTTTGATGAAAGCAGGTATGTATGGAACTAACTTACAAAAGTTAATCTTGTTGAACTAACAAATATGGGGTTGGAAACAGCTCCATTTTCTTATGCAACTTCCGGGGCAGGATAGTGGAACAAGGAATTTCAATAGATATCAGAAATTACATGGTAAAATAGTTAAAAAAAGGCTGTGTTATATATGAAAGTATCTTTAATTGCTGCGATGATAAGGATAGAGTCATTGGCAAGGAGAATGACATCCCTTGGAGAATCCCGAAGAATTGGGAGTATGTTAAAAATACTACAAAGGGACATCCAATCGTATTAGGTAGAAAGAACCTTGAGTCAATCGGAAGGGCTTTACCTGACCGAAGGAATATTATTTTGACGAGAGATAAGAGTTTTACCTTTACCGGTAGTGATATTGTCCATTCAATTGAAGATGTTTTTGAGTTATGTAAAAATGAAGAAGAGATTTTTATTTTCGAGGGAGAAAAGATTTATAATTTGTTTTTGCCTTATGTTGAGAAAATGTACATTACAAAGATTCATCATGAATTTGAAGGAGATACTTTTTTTCCAGAAGTTAATTTCGATGAATGGAAAGAAATATCAGTTGAAAAAGGGATTATGAATGACAAAAACCCTTATAACTATTATTTTTATGTCTGCGAAAAAGAAACTTTTTTCAGCTAGATGCAGAAGAATATAAAAGTTTAATGGCACTCATATACATTAAATTCAATATACTTTTCATTAGTGCTATTGTTAACCAGTCAATTGATATTCCATCCATAAATTAGGGTCATAATAAATACCAAAATCGTTTTCTCTATCAATTTGAATAGGCTGTAAAGCACCTTGAATAACATATCTGCCACTCTCACGAAAATGCATACTTGTCCATTATTCGCAATCCTTTATGGTCCCAGTAACAGTAAAAGCTTTATAAATTGGTCTTACAATCTTTGCCCCCAGCTTCCAATGAGTTCGAATCCAAGGGTCAAATGGTGTATTATCCTCTCGTTTCCAATGGACGTAGTCATCAAAAGGTGTAAGTGGATAATCCACTTTAAAACTAGGCCGAACGGGTACAATTTTTTCTACCCCTTTTTTATTTGCTAACTTTTTAAATTCCGATAAGAGTCTTTGGCTTAATCCAGATTTCTGATAGTCGGCATGGATAGCGATATTCATGGCAAACAAAGTATTTACTGAATCTGGCTCTTTGTTCTCAACTCCTTGAATCAATGTATCTGTCCATTTAACAGGAGAATGAGATTTTATTCTTAATGAACTTACGGGTGCTTTACTTCATTAAGGGAGTTGCTTTGGCAGCTCTTTTTCTTATAGAGCTAATGTGGCAGTTAGTCTGATGCTTTAGTGTTTTAAGAAATTAGTTTTTCATTTGGGATTATCAAAGTCACCATTGATCAATGGGAGATAGAATCAAATATGGGAGAAATCATAATAGAACTATGCTTTTGAGGCACAATAAATTGAAAAGATATAAAAAGGATGCAAAGCGAGGGATTTTATGAAAAAGGTTGTAATGTTTTTCCTATGTCTTCTTATCTTAATTCTTCCATCACAAGTTTTTGCTCAACGAAAAGTACCTATTTTAATTTATCATTCGATTGACGAGTTTACTGGGCAGGGCTCTAAGGAGCTATATGTAACTCCTGATAATTTCCAGAAACAAATGATTTATTTAAAAGACCATGGTTACACATTATTAACTTTTGATCGTTGGCAAGACATTTATAAAGTAAATAAACCCATTTTCATTACCTTAGACGACGGATACAAAAACAATCTGAATGCATTTGCTATCTTTCAAAAACTTAAAAACGAACGTTTTAAACCAAGTGGTACCATTTTTGTTATTTCTGACTTTATCGGTCGTTCAAACCGATTATCTAAATCGGATTTAAAAATGATGGCTGATTCGGGTATAATCTCAATCCAGTCTCATACTGCTACACATCCTGATTTGACGGAAATAAAAAATTATGAATATGAACTGAAAGGGTCCAAAGAAAAAATTCAAAAAATAACAGGCAAACCAGTTATTGCTCTTGCGTATCCATACGGAAATTTCAATGACAAAGTCGTAGAAGAAACGAAGAAATATTATTTATTTGGAATTACGACAACTCCTGAACTATTTTCTGAGAAGGGCATAAAAGACGAACTTTATCTTTTACCACGAATTTATATCAAGTATTCAACTACTATTGATGACTTTGCAAAGATAGTTGAAGGCGGTTCCTATAACAGGTAATCGCTTTTTCTTTTGGAACCAAGGGAAAAGTACTTAATATTGTTTATAAGCAAATGGGTACGGAAAATAGGAAAACATCAAATATAATTCAAAAGTTTAAGAAGATAGATATTGAACTAATTGGGTGATTTATGATTGAAGTTCTTTAAAAACAATGGAGTTGATAATTTGATGACGAGAGTCGCTTTAAGGGGCCTAGGATCCTTTTTTTGTTTTTAATGAACTTACGGGCAGGTTAGTGCAATAAGACGTGTTACAAAAGTGATAAAAAAATGGGAGAATTGAAAATGGATAAGTCTCTTCATTTAGGTGCAATTTTGTTATTTATTATAGGTTTGGTAGCATTTTTTGGTTCTTGTTTCTATAGTAAAAAAGAACACCAGAAATTCAAAAAGTATTCATTGTCCGTCTCAACAGGTAGTTTTCTAGAGGATATTTAAGGCGTAATAGTTGTAGGTTTACTCGGTATCTTTCCTTGGTATGAAAATAAAATATTAATGCTACTGTTTGGATGACAGAATGGATATTAAAGAATAGGTTGGAGGATATTAAATAACGGGGAAATTATTGTCGGGAGTATTAGAGGTAGGCAGTATCACTATTGATAGTGATACTACCTTGACCGGCATTAGAAATCAAGTTGCAGATACTAAGATTAGAGAAGGTAAGCCCAATAGTTTTGGTTATTTTTTATCTCCACAAAAAATATATTCAGATTCATTTCTCATATCATTAATATTTATAGATGAGAAGATTAATAAAGTTATTTTAAGGGCATATTCGGAAACCGAAGAAGATGGTATGACCACTGCTAAAAGACATATGCGATGGTTAATAGGACTATTGGGTGAGCAGTTAGGAATAAAGAATCAAATAGATCTCGACTGGGGGATGGTTAAACCTTGGGTAGATATGAGAAGTGGTCAGTCGGAGATTCATATTTCCTTTTAATAAAATGCTAGGTGAATATTTTTTTGAGCCTTGTTCAACTAAAAGGTGCAAGAGTTGAATATCCAGCTGCCAAAGATTCTTGGTGGCTTTTTCTTATTAATCTAACGTGGCAGGTTAGCTTAATAAGAAAATAATAAATGTCGAAATCTACATCTAAAGTTGTATGGAAAATTCAGCCTTAAGATGTATCAAATATTTCCATTAAATTGTTATATTTAAATAAGTGGAAAGCGTTTTCTTTAATGAGTTTGTATCGATCGTCAGTTCTTTTTTATTATGCTAACGGTGCAGTTTAGTTGAAGTAGGAATGTAAATGAATATCTAATTTTTGTAAACCATAAAGGATTTTAGTATACCCAAATGAAGTAGTAAAAGATACTGGGTTTGGCAGAGGAAAGAGTGAGTATTAATAAATATCTTTTTATATGTTTAACGTTGATTTTGTCATTCTTGCTTAGTACTTGTTTTGGAAATGAAAAAGTTATAGAAATAGAAAAAAATATTATCTATGTAGGAAGGAGGAAAAATTTTGTTTTTAAAAATTGTAAAGAATGATTTCATCAGGAATAAAATTTTAAATATATCAGTATTTGTATTTATAACTATGGCAGTTATTTTGGCAGCTAGTGCAACAAATATCATTGCCAATCTGATTCAGTCGATGTCGGAACTTCAGGAAAGTGCAGTCCCAGCTGATATTACGCAGATGCATTCAGGGGAATATGACCAGGAAGAAATCGATCAATTTACGGAAGAACACCGTGAGAATATAGCGATGCAGGAGACGATGGTTCTTCTGACTTTTGATGGAAGTAATATTCATTTTGACCAAAATCAAACGATGGCTGGAACTATACAGGATATTTCATTTGTCGTACAGAATAAAAATTTTGATTTTATATTGGATCTGGATAATGAAAAGCTGGATGTAACAGAAGGGGAAGTGGCGGTTCCCATCTATTTCATGCAGCAATATGACTTAAAAATAGGTGATACGATTACGGTGAAAAGCGGAGAGTATAAGAAAGAGTTTGTCATTTCAGATTATGCAAGAGATTTTGAGATGAACTCTTCCCTTACTTCTTCGAAACGGTTTGTGATTAATCAGGCAGACTATAATGAAATGCTTTTAAGGCAGGCAGGGGAACTGGAATATCTGATCGAATTCAAACTGCATGAAAACGGGGATTCTCAAGGACTTCAGACGGCATATATCGAAGAAGGCCTTCCAGCAAACGGTCCTACAGTCGGAGGAAAGGTATTTCTGTTGTTTAATGCCATGTCAGATGCGGCAGTTGCAATGGTTATTATACTTATCAGTATTCTGCTGATTATTATCGCTTCGCTCTGTATCAGACTTACGTTTCTGGCAACGATTGATGAAGATTTAAGAGAAATCGGTGTGATGAAAGCAATCGGAATATCCAAAAAGGATATAAAGAAGGTTTATCTTAATAAATACAGAGTCATGTCAGTAGCAGCAGGTATCATAGGCTATCTGCTTTCCTTTGCAGCAGTAAATCTGTTTAACGGTAATATGAGACTTTACCTTTCTTCGGATTTATCAGGAAACTTAAAATATGTACTATCTTTTATCGCTCCATTATTTGTCTATTTCATGATTGTGATGTACTGCAAGAATGTACTGAAAAGAATCGATAAGATTTCTGCGGTGGAAGCATTGCTTTCAGGTATCATGGACCGTGGAAAGAACCGAAAATACAGTTTTCCACTGCTTAAGAACAAATTCTTCAGCACCAATATTTACATGGGACTAAGGGATGTATGGAAACGATTCAAATTATACAGGTTACTGTTCTTTATTTTTATCGTATGTACGTTTATTGCCATACTTCCCATAAATATTTATAACACCATGAATTCACCGGAATTTTCCACATACATGGGAATAGGAAAATCCGACATGAGAATCGATCTTCGAAGGACAGATACGATTACAGAAGATTTTAAAAAGCTGCAGGAAGAGCTGAAAAATGATTATGATATTGAAAAGTATGCGGCCTACATCACATGTTCCTACCAGGTCAATAATGCGGCAGGTTCCTGGGACTATATTAATATTGAAACCGGAGATTTTTCCGTATTTCCATTAAAATATCTGGAAGGAAGAGCACCGCAGGGTGAAGGGGAAATCTCACTTTCCTATGCCAATTCGTCAAAAGATGGATTAATCAAGAAAGTGGGAGATGAGGTAGTCGTAAAGGTTGCCGGGACAGAAAAGACTTTGAAAGTAACGGGAATTTATCAAGATATTACAAATGGCGGGAAAACAGCAAAGGCGCATACCAGTCTTGGTTTAAATGAAGAGACCGTTCTTTGGTATATTGTGAGCATGGATGTGGCTCCAGGCGTTGATATTCGTGAGAAAATGGACTACTACCAGAATACCTATGATTCTGCGCAGGTAAATGATATCAAGGAATATACCCAACAGACTCTGGGAAATCTTATTGATCAGATGAGCACAATTGTTATAGGCGGAATCGCAATTGCAGTAATCATTGCAGTATTGATAACTGCATTATTCCTTAAGATGATATTGTCAAAGGATATGTCTCAGATTGCAATCATGCGAAGTGTGGGATTAACTTCTAAAAATGTTAGTCATCAATATATGTCAGGAACTTTGATGGTACTGATATTGGGAATCATATTTGGAGTGTTGGCTTCTAATTATTTAGGGGAGTTTCTTGTAAGTATGGCCATGTCCTCTATGGGAGCTGCAAAAATTGAATTGGTTCATGTTGCATGGCAGACTTGGCTGCTATGTCCGTTAGCGCTGATTGTAGTAGTTGGATTTACTATATCTGTGTGCTGTAAGGTAACAGTAGAAGATGATTTATCAGCAGTTTTAAGAAGTTAGAACGGCTGAAAAAGGTCTGGGCAGGAGGCGTAACTGCGATGGTAGAAGAAGTCTCCTGCGTGAAGGCACCGATGCAGAAAAGAATGCAGATTCCTGAAAAATAAGGCGATTCCGGGGTGCCTCTGTGGATATAGACTGTGATTAAATGTTTGACATTGGAGGAATATATATGAGCACTATATTAGAAGCAAGAAGTATGAACAAAAAAGTAGAATTAGGAAAAGATAATGAGCTTGATATCTTAAAAGATGTAAGCTTGGAGATAGAAGAAGGTGAATTCGTATCGGTCATGGGGCCATCCGGAAGCGGGAAATCAACACTGCTATATAATGTAAGCGGTATGGATAGAATGACTTCTGGTAGTGTGAAATTTAAAGGCCGCGAAATCGGCAGACTAAAAGAAGAAGAACTGGCAAAGATTCGAATGAATAACATGGGATTTATCTTTCAGGATATTAATCTTTTAAAGAATCTGTCAGTGATTGACAATGTTATGTTTCCTGCTCTTGTATCAAAAGATGCGGATAAAAATGCGATACATCAAAAAGCAAAAAAACTGTTAGAAATGACAGGAATTAAAAATCTTGCAGATAATAATATCACCCAGGCATCTGGTGGACAGCTGCAGAGAGTCGGCATCTGCAGAGCATTGATAAATGATCCGGATATCATATTTGGAGACGAACCGACAGGATCATTAGATTCCAAATCGACAGAAGAGATTATGTCAATTCTTGCAGAGATTAATAAAAAAGGGACAACCATAATGCTCGTTACGCATGATGCAAAGGTGGCAGCAAAAACCGAAAGAGTATTGTTTATGGTAGATGGAAATATTGTGGCACAGAAGAAAATGCGTAAATACGATGCGCAGCATGACGATATTAAGGGAAGAGAAGAAAGTATTATGAAATGGTTAGTGGAAAATGGATTCTAATTTTTCATTTTTTATCAATATCCCAGGCTTTTTTCAAGATGAAGGTCGTCTTTTTTATTCCACAAGATAGTTTGTGAAATATTGTCCTTAAACTATCGGGTGCGTTAGCTGAAGATAGGGGCTGTCTTTAAGGCAGTTTTTTCTTATGGGGGTGTCACCAAAAAGGTCGGGCAAATACTGCCCGACCTTTCAACTATACCACACGACATAGTTAATGGGATATTTATAATACGAAACTATAAAAATATCATTCCTCAATATGTATGTAGATTAGTTTTACTTTGCAAATAAGTGGTTGCCTATTCTAATGACTGTTTTCCTTGTGAAAATCCATTCATCTGTTGCCGAGAACGGATTATAATAATAAACAGAACCATGAGTAGGATCCCAACCTTGTAATGCATCAATAACAGCTCGATAAGAATAGCTATTTGGGGTCAAATAATATTGCCCATCATGTACAGCTGTAAAAGCATTTGTCTGGAAAATGACATCGTAAGTATTTTTAGGAAAACCTGGCGTTGACATTCGGTTCAAAATTACTGCAGCGACAGCTACTTTTCCTTCATAAGTTTCTCCTCGAGCTTCTCCATAAACAACCCTGGCCATCATTTCAATACTATTTAATTTTTGTTGTGTTTGGAATCCAACAACTCCATCTGGTAATATTCCAGAATCTAGTTGAAGTTGTTTCACTGCATGATCAGTAATTGAACCATAATACCCTGTTGGTTGACTGTTAAAGTAACCCATTTTCTTTAAATTTTCTTGTAAGTCATAAACTGCTTCTCCTTGACTTCCATTGTGTAAAATTTCTTGAGCATAGATTGAATTTGGTATAAAAAACATGAAACAAATAAAAACAACAAACGACATTTTTTTTACATTTAACATCAAATAATACCACATCCTTCGATTTATTTTCCTGCTATTCTACTTTATCATACAAATAAAATAGATTTATCTTACATTATTCCTATTTTAAACCAAAAACCGAAGAAATTTTCAGACGAATTTGCCTGTTTATTGGGGTACCGCCTATCGCCATCAAGCTAAGAAAAAGGATTATATCCATAACGAAAAAATAAGCTATTCTTTCTGTAAATGCTGCTGAAGATAGCTTTTTTCGTTTTGGGGTATAAAGAAATTTTAACTTGATGGGCATGCGGCAAGACCCCTTATGCAACTAATGGGGCAGCATTCCTGTATAAAGAAATGTGAAAAAGGACGAGTTTGTGAAGGAGTGTACTTAAACTAAAGGGTGCGTTAGCTGAAGATCAGAGCTGTCTTTAAGGCAGCTTTTTCTTTATGGAACTATCAGGGCAAGATAGTTCAAGAAGGACTGGTGCAAAGTTTATCCGAAATAAGACATAAGTATTTATGAAACTTTTTCCATTTCCATTCTTAATATATAATGAATGAGGTGAAACTATTTAATTAATAGTAAATAATCGTCATAGGAGGTAAAAAATGAGAATAGTTGTATTAGCTGGCGGATTAAGTGATGAAAGGGATGTTTCTCTTGCTTCTGGTGCTCAAATTTCTAACGCTTTAGTTTCAAAAAATCATGATGTATTATTACTAGATATTTATAAAGGTTTACAAGATGTTTCTGATTTTGAATCAGCTTATAAAAAATATAGAAAAGAAACATATACTTATAATGTTCCTAAAGAAAAACCTAATTTGGAAGTATTACGAAAACAGCAAAATAATAAAAAGTCTTTAATTGGTCCTAATGTGTTAGAAATTTGTCAAGATGCCGATATTTGCTTCCTTGCTCTTCATGGTGGAATTGGTGAAAATGGACAATTACAGGCCTTATTCGATATATACGGTATTCAATATACTGGTAGTTCCTATGAGGGCAGTCTATTAGCGATGAATAAAGTAATTTCAAAAGAATTAATGGCTTTTAATGGGATAAAAACGCCAAAATGGGATATTTATGATTTCGATAAAGAATTACCAGAAATTAATTATCCAGTAGTTTTCAAGCCAAATGACAACGGTTCTAGTATAGGAGTGATAATTCTTAATAATTCTGATGAACTTCATAAAGCATTAGAAGAAATAAAGGACATTTCAAATACTATTCTAATTGAAGAAAAAATAGATGGTAGAGAGTTTTCTGTTGGCATAATTGGAAATGCTGCTTTACCTGTTATAGAAATTATTCCTAAGAAAGGTTTCTTCGATTACCAAAGTAAGTATCAAGTAGGTGCAAGTGAAGAAATATCTCCTGCAAATATTCCAAATAGGCTAGCTGAAGAATTACAAAACACGGCGTTAAAAGTACATAATTTATTAGGATTAAAAGTCTATTCTAGAATTGACTTTATTGTTGATCAGGATAATGTAATTTATTGTATTGAAGCGAATTCTCTTCCTGGTATGACGCAAACTAGTTTATTACCTAAAGAAGCCCATGCTAATCAAATAAGTTATGAAGATTTATGCGAATTACTAATAATAGAATCTTTCAAGAAATACTCATAAGAACAAGATATATCATACGTAAACAAAAGCAGTGTGTAGTCAGTGCTTTTGTTTTTAGAGTCTTACAGTTTAATATCGTATTATTAGTAGGTACGAATCTGTAGTAAGAATTAAGTGATTTTATAAGTGAGGTCAGATTTTAGTTATTCAATTAAAGGGTGCGATTCTTGAATAAGGTTCGCTTTTCTTATCGAACTAACGGGTGCGTTAGTTGATTAAGGCACACAAAAATAATCAATTATACTCAAATCACTCTTTCTTATTTTTATAAAAAGAGATAGGTTATTAAACATAGAATAATGAACAGAGTTTTGTTACGAGAAAGGCAATAAAAAACGTCCTTTTCAAAACGAACAGTGGTGTGTTCAGAAAAGAACGAGTTTTGGAACAAATAATAACCTATTTATAATATCGTGCTTAATCGATAAAAATCAAATAAACGCCAATCCCTTATAGATATGGGATTGGCATTTTGGCGTACTTCTTAAAGTTACAAATATGTTAAGTTCATTTTATAAACAACATTTTAAGAAATGTTTTTCAATTCCTCTGTTAATCGTAGGAATTCTTCTTTGTTTTGATCCTGTAATGACTGGTCAATCTCTTTTCGGATTTGCTCTTTTCGGAAATTAAGAAGGGATTTGTTTAACACCATTTCAGCAAATTCAGAATCCATGACGTTTATTTCAGGTTGTGGTGTTGTATTAGCCAAATTCTTTTCCATAGGAAACCAACTCCTTTACCTTTTTTCTATTATACCAATAGTTTTCAGACTATTCAAATATTCCGCTTAGTAGTTCCAATGAAATAATTATCGTGTAAATACATTTAATTATCACCAAACAGAAAAATACTAGTTTTAGAACAAATAATAACTTATTTATGAAATGTTTGCTTTTTTACTTTTGTTCAGCAATCGGGCCAGATTGTGGAAGATCATTTTAAAAGAAAATTCGATATTTGTTGGTGAGATTTTGAAGGATTGTACTTAAGCTAAAGGACAGAATAGTTTAAGAAGGAAATCAAGTTTATATATATTTTGTCCATCAACTTTTCATTGTAATGTAATCCTTCTTTCTATCGTTTTATAAGATTAAAATGGAATTATTACATCAATTGGGTTCTAACTCCTCCAAAAGTAGCAAGATAAGCGAATAAAAAAGCAGTACCACCGCTATAAAAGTGTTGGTACTGCTATATTGAGTGACAAGTTTTGTATTAATTAGAACGTACTTGCTACTTTAACAGCTTTTTCAAGCCCTGCAGCAATAATTTCTTCTGCTTTATCTGAGAATTGATTGTGACCTTCAATCACTACTTTCTCTATATTTTTTACACCGAAGAAGCTCATCATACTTGCTACATATTTAACAGCCATTTCTACTTCAGCTTTTGGTCCTTCAGAATATACACCGCCACTTGCGTTTAATAATACAATTTTCTTATCTCCAATCAGACCTACTGGACCTTCTGGCGTATATTTAAATGTTTTGCCTGCGCGGTTTAAATAATCAATATATGTGTGTAGTACAGCCGGAATTGTTAAGTTCCATAATGGGAATCCAAACACAACTTTATCAGCTGCAAGGAATTGTTCTAAATATTTATCAGCAACAGTTACTGCTTTTGCTTCTTCTGCTGTTAAATCAAGTCCTCTACTAACCTTAAATGTACCGTTAATCATATCTGCTCCTACATATGGCAACTCTTCCTTGTATAAATCAAGTTCTACCACTGTATCATTTGGATGTGATTCTTTATAGCTTGCTAAAAAAGCCTCATATAATTTCACACTCACCGCTTGGTTTGCGGGGCGATTGTTTGCTTTTACAAATAAAACTGTTGTCATTCTCTTTTCCTCCTGTTACTCGCTCTTATGTTGTTATATATTTATTCACTAAAAAGGGAATCCTTGTCTTTACAATATCTTTTTAAAACTATATTCCATGTCTCCACCTAGAGCTTCAGCTGTATCACCAGTTTCTCTGAAGTCATGTGTATGAATCTTTTCAAACAGACCAAAGTTTACTTGCTTATAAAATTCATAACAAGGGAATCCGTCATGTGCACCTTGAATATCGATAGTACCATCTTTTTTGACATGTATAGTTAATAGATAATCAACGGGAGGTGCATATACATTTAATGGGTTGCTAGCACTAGCACTCATTTGAAATTTGACGTCATCTGACCTCCATACAACATCAGTGCACAAAATACCTTCCGTACTAGCTTTTCCTGTTTTTTTATTAACGGAACCATCAGGAGTTGTGATTCTTTCTGTTGTTATGCCAGTATTCGCATATGTGAAGATTTCTTTTTTATAAAAATCTACAACTACTTCTTGTTCAATTCTGGAACGCATAGCGTTTACAGCATGTGGTGTAAATTCACGTGAGTCACCTTCGAATTGAATCAAGTTTCCTGTTTGAGTATCCTTCTTAGGTTCAGTCCAAGACATTGGAATAAATACACTTGCTCTAACTTTAACAATGTTAGTCATAAGAACCACCTCTGTAATTCTAATTTTATTTTGGGTAATTCATAACTTTGAGCCATTCAGCAAAACAGGCCGCAATTTCTTTCGTATAAATTATTGCTTTTCCTTTAATATTTGCTGCTTGTAAACTTCTACTTAGTATTTATATCTAGATTGTCGTTTTAAAACTGTATTCCATTTCCCCAGCTAGCGCTGCTGGAGTGTCACCAGTTTTTCTGAAATCATGTGCATATATTAATTCAAATGGACCAAAATCTATTTGTTTATAAAATTCATAGCAGGGGAACCCATCATGTGCACCTTCAATTTGTGCAACACCACTCTTGTTAACATGTATAGTTAATAAATAATCAGCCGCAGGTGCTGCTGCATTTAAAGGATTGCTTGCACTTGCCCTCATTTCAAAAGAAACTTCATCAGTGCCCCACACAACATTAGTACATACAATATTTTCTGTACTTGTTTTTCCTTTTTTATAATCAATAGAACCATCTGGATTTGTAACTTTTACAGTTACGATACAAGCATTTGTATATGTGAAAATTTCTTTTTTATAAAAATCAATAATCACTTCTTGCTCTAATCTTGACCGCATAGTGTTTACAGCGTTTGGTGTAAATTCACGTGCATCACCAGTGTATTCGAATATCTTTTCTGTTGCAGGATCTTTAATAGGTTCCAACCAAGCATACGGTGCAAATACACTTGCTCTAATTTTAACGATGTTAGCCATGAGAACCCTCCATAATGTATTAATTTTGTTTCGGTGAATCCTATTTCTTTTATAATTAAACTATAGTCAACTTGATTGACTACATTGCGTATAGTACAATGAATTTTAAATAAAGTCAACCTGATTGACTTTATTTAAGGAGGTTTTATGTATGAATCATGAAGTATTTAGTGAATTGGATCTTACATCACTTTTATCATTATCCTTTAGTACATCAATTAATGAATTACATGACAGATTGAGTGAATTTGGATTTGGAGATATTAGACCTGCACATGGTTTTATGTTTAAATGCATCACTCCCAATGGAGCAACAGGTATAGAACTAGCCGAATATCTAGGAATTACAAAGCAAGCTGTGAGTAAAATGGTGGATTATCTTGAGAAAAGTGGCTATGTAATGCGCAAAGCTCATCCCACTGATAAGAGAGGAAAAATTATTGTTTTGACCGAACGAGGTTGGTTAGTAGTGAAAGCAAAAGAGAAGATACTAACTGAGTTTGAGCAACGTTGGATTGAAATCATAGGTGCTGAACGCCTGCAAATGCTCAAAGAAGATTTAACAAAATTAGTTTATGAAGAAAATGAAGATAAACTATCATCGAGGTTAAGACCTGTCTGGTAATTATAGAGTATGAAGGGAACTTTTAATCGTGCTTAAATTCGTACTAACAGTACAGCATTCCTGTAATGATAGCACCAGAACCCTTAATCTGATAGACACTGTAGTGATGAAAATAAGCTTGGTTTGGCGATAATTAATAAGAAGAAATCTATCATTAAGGGAGTACCTGTATGGTTAAATTGTTAATTGCTGATCGCGATCAAAATGAACGAACAGGGATTGGCTGGCTAGTTTCTTCGTTTTCGATTCCATTTGATCACATTCTATTAGCAGGCTCAGTATCTGAGGTATTTCATCTAATAGAGGCCGAAGTACCAGATGTTGTTTGCATTGAACTCGATATGATTCCAAAGGATACGTGGGACAGCTTTAAGGAGCTGACCAAACGGTACATACAAAAGGTCATCGTCATGACGGCTGAAGCCACATTTGAACGTGCGCTTCAAGGCATCGAGCTTCATGCCTATGATCTATGGGTAAAACCTCAGTCGCCTGACCATATCAAACGAGTATTAACCCAGTGCTGCAAGGCCGTTTCAAAAACTGAGGAGAAACGAGAGCCATCGGCTCAAATTGAGGTTCCTTCCGTATCTTACAGTTCTCTATTCGTGCATCAAGAAACGTTAGGCGCCAATTTCCGATTAATGCTGATGCAGTTGGAAAATTCGAAGAAACAACCTATACTGCTATCTTTTTTACAAGAATATCCATTTAAGAACCGACCGGTTGTATTGCCGCTAAGCGACATGATCGTTTCTGTTTTTTCATTCGATAACCAGCAGCCACAGCCACTCAAACAATTAAAGCACATAGGCAATCGGATTCTAACCGAATGGGAAGAGCAGTTTTCGGAGCCCATGTCACTAGTTTTATATGATACTAATGACCCGTTGCTTTCGTTAAATGAAAAATATCTTCATGCGAAGCAAGCGCTAGAAATTCGTTTTTTCAAAGGATATCGGCAGCTTTCGGTCATTGAGGATAAGGTGAACTGGGTTATGATCGATCCGTTTTTAACCCCGTCTGAACAGCGCGAATGGATTGACATGCTGAACGAAGGTGACAGGGACAAAATTAAGCAGTGGATGTATAAAGAATTTTTGAATAAGGAAGATCCCTATCCCGAGCCAGGTTTATTGCGAACCCGGTTAACAAGCTTATTAGCCCAAGTCCGACGCTTCATGAAGTCATTTTACCTTGACGAAGGGATGCTTGAGAGACGTTATCATCAAGTATTTGAATCCATCCTATACAATCCGATTCTATATCGGATCGTCCAGGAGTTATTGCTGTTCTTATATGAAGTTCTTGATCGGGCAAATAACAATCAAGAAAACGCTCGTACAAATGTGATTGAGCAGGCCATCCGGTACATTGAGGAGAATTTTACTAACCCTGAGCTAAGGCTTGAGGACGTTGCGAACCAAGTAAACAGAAGCGCAGCGTATTTTAGCTCGCTCTTAACAAAAAAACAAGGAAGCTCGTTCCGACAGCTATTAACAAAGACACGGATAAACGAAGCGCAGCGTCTATTGATAGATACAAAACTCTCGATTCAAGATGTAGCAGATAAAACAGGATTTATAAATGCAAATTACTTTAGCAAAATTTTTAAGGAAAAAACCGGTACAACCCCCCGTTCATTTAGAAATCGTAAAAAAGTATAGAAATCTAAAATAATTATAGATTTCAAATGTAAGCGTTTTACATTACACTTTAAATTCGAAAAAAATTAGAAAAATTCAAAAAATAGACGTCTGTTTTCAATCGCTTTCCTTCTCTAAACTAGAGAAGTAGGAAGTGTCCCAAAAATCAAATATTGAAAAGGGGAAAGACGCTTATGACCGAACAAAAATTTAAGATGGATGACGCTCCACTTAACAAGTTCCATATGAAAATTACAGCGCTTACTTTTGGCTCAAATTTCTCTGATGGGTATGCTCTTGGGATTATAGGAGTGGCTCTTACTCTCCTTAGCCCACAAATGGAACTCAATTCGATGTGGGTAGGACTAATTGGAAGTTCTGCTTTGATCGGACTCTTTTTCGGTAGTCTAGTACTTGGAGGGTTATCTGACCGGATAGGCAGACAGAAAATATTCCTGCTTAACTTTTTATTGGTCACTATAGCTTCGTTGCTGCAACTATTTGTGGATGGTCCCGTAGAGTTGTTAATTTTGCGGTTACTGATAGGTTTTGCTCTCGGAGGCGATTATGCAGTCGGTTCGACTTTACTTGCCGAGTTCGCGCCTAGAAAGTATAGGGGGTTCTTACTGGCTTCTCTAAATGTGCTCTGGACGGTTGGTTACGTCTCTGCAACCATTGTCGGATATTATTTAGGACAAGCTGGTCCGGAATCATGGCGTTGGATGCTTGCTAGTGCTGCAATCCCTGCATTCATTGTGCTGCTACTGCGAATCGGAACGCCTGAATCACCACAATGGCTCATCAGCATGGGACGTATTGATGAAGCACGCCATATCGTAAAGAAGTATATCGGGCCTAATGCGGAAATCGACGAAACTATTATTGAGACTCAAAATAAAAATGGCTTTCGTGCTCTTTTTAACAAAAAATTTCGGAAGCGAACAGCTTTTGGAAGTCTATTTTATGTCTGTATTGTCATTCCGTACTTTGCCATCTACACATTCCTACCGTCTATCTTAAAAAGTATGGGTTTAGCAGAAAACTTCACTGTAGACTTGTGGTTAAACATATTCCTAATCTTGGGTTCGGTTGCTGGTCTTTGGCTTATGGAGAAATTTTCTCGAAGAGGTTTCACGATTAGTACGTTTGCAATCCTGACTGTCTGCTTGCTTATGCTTAGCATTTTTCACGAACCTAAACTTTTAGTAATTCCGATTTTTCTGGCTTTTACTTTTATATTATCAGCAAATTCAAATCTTACGCTAACATATCCGGCCGAACTTTTCCCAACCGAAATTCGCGCATCTGGGGTTGGTTTTGTGACAGCGTTCAGCCGAATTGGTTCTGCTATCGGGACATTCCTCCTGCCCCTTAGTATGAACACTATAGGGTTGGATGCCTCGATGATTGGAATGACGGCTATTCTGTTAATTGGTACTATCATTTCGATTGCCTGGGCACCGGAGACAAAGTCACTTTCTTTAAGCGAGGCAAGTAATCCTTTTAATGAAGCAAGTAATTCAAATTCAAACTTAAACCCCTTGAACCATAAGAAGATTAATTGACATGAAAAAAGGAGTACCTCTCCAATTCTCGAAAGAGAGGTCTCGTTGCGAAATTTTACTAATCCAAAGGCTTAAACATTATAAAAGTTAATGTTTTGTCAAGCTGCACAATATAGGAGATGAGTTTATTATGAAAACACAAGAAAAAGTAATGATAACTGAAGATGATTTTAGTATCGGGGATTTGATTTCAGTAGCAAGGCATCATGCCCCTTTGGAGCTGTCTATGAGTGTAAAGAAAAGAATTAGCCAAGGAAGGGATATAGTCGAGCGTTTTGTCGAGGAAGAGCGAGTCATATACGGAATTACGACCGGAGTAGGAGAGAATTCAAAAATAAAAATTTCAGCCTCTGATTCGAGAGAATTGCAAAAAAATATAATTATGAGTCATGCTTGCGGTATGGGCGATCCGTTGGAGAAGGAAATAGTAAGGGCAATTATGGTGATGATGATCAAAAATTTATCCCTTGGTTATTCTGGTGTAAGACTTGAAACGGTAGAGAGATTAGCAGAGATGGTGAATAAAGATGTCATACCATTCGTCCCTCGAGAAGGTTCCCTAGGTTACTTAAATCATCAGGCACATATCAGTTTGGTCCTTTTGGGTATGGGTGAGGCCTATAATCAGGGCGTACTAACAGATGGCGAGACGGCTTTGAAGAAGGCCGGAATCAAGCCAATCGAACTGCATGAAAAGGAAGGGCTTTCTTTGATTAATGGCACGGTAGATATGACTGCAATTGGCGCTCTGGCCGTTTATGATGCCATTAATGTTCTTAAGGCGGCAGACATTGTTTCGATAATCAGTTTTGAGGCGCTGAAAGGTACATACTATGCCTTTGATCCCAAAATTAGTAAAGTAAAACGTCATCCTGGACAAAAAAAGACAACTGATAATATTCATAAGCTGATAGAAAACAGTGAGATCACGGAAAAATTTAAAGATTACCGCACACAAGATGCTCTTAGTATTAGATCCATTCCACAAGTGCATGGAGCTTGTAAAGACGCTGTTGATTACGTTCGGACGATTGTGGAGAGAGAAATGAATTCAGCCTCAGATAATCCGTTGGTGTTTGATGATCAAGAGGGTGCAAGAGCGATATCCTCTTCCAATTGTCATGGAGAAGCGATAGCCTTAGCCATGGACTTTCTGGCAATCTCTCTATCTGAATTGGCCAATATTTCTGAACGAAGGATTTTTAGACTCGTCTCGCCTCAGCATAGCGAGCTGCCCCCGTATTTGATCGAGCAAAGTGGGCTTAACTCGGGCTATATGATTCCTCAATATGTCGCGGCGTCATTGGTTTCTAACAATAAGGTTTATTCACATCCGTCGTCTGTGGATTCCATTCCGACAACCGGGGGTCAGGAAGATCATGTAAGCATGGGGACATCTGCAGCTTTAAAGGCACTGAAAGTAATCGCCAATACTGAAAAAGTGATTGGGATCGAATGGATGTGCAGCTGCCAGGGGATTGAATTCCATCAGCCGTTACAGCCTGGAACAGGAACGACTGCAGCCTGCGATTTGTTTAGAAAATATGTGCCTCGCCTTGAGCAGGACAGAATTTTATACAAAGACATGCGTACAGCTGCGGAACTGGTTCATTCAGCAGAAATTGTAAAGCATGTAGAAGCAAAAATCGGTCCTTTGCAATTTTAAAGATATGATTCATAGCTGAAGTTGCAGTTTGAATCAATAAAAGAATATGAAGGACAAGATATTCGTTTAGAAATAAAAAAATTTAACAATATATGATGACCACGAGACTCGTAAAGTAAAAACAATATGGCCACTCGGTTTCATGCTTGATCAAACGGCAATCCTAGAAAGAGTAACAGTAAAAATAAATAAGGAATTCAATTTCGGAAAATAAAACATACAAGATTAAAAGGGTAGAGTTTTCACCATTAGAAACAAGAATTGTCGTTACTAAATCTGACACGAAACTCCTAACAGATGAGAGTGGGTTGAAATACAAAGTATTAAGCAAACTGGAACATAAACTCCTTAATGCAAGGAAACATGATAAAGAACACGGTTATAGTGTTGAGTATAAAAAATCTTGTGTATTTTTAAAATCAGCTGGTGAAAAAGTTGAACCCATTTTTAGTAAGTCTGAAGTAGCAGGTGAAGATGACGAATATGTAATGATTTTTGCTCCGGTTAAAGACCGGCAAGACTGCTTGCTAGGAGTTGGTGATGATATAAAGATTAATTTTAACAAAGTAAATTATATTTACTTAATCCTTATAAATATATTTACTTAATCCTTATAAATATATTAAATTAATCTTCCGTAATAGGGCGCGATTCTTTAATAAGAATCGCTTTTCTTATAGAACTAAAGGGTGCTTTACTTCAATAACAGGGTGTTGCTTTGGCATCTTTCTTATTGAACTCTAACGGGGCAGGTTAGTTCCACAAACACAGTGTATTCGTACTGTGACGTAGCAAAATAACAGCTACTGATGTTTCTA
This sequence comes from Bacillus sp. B4EP4a, assembly GCF_006680105.1. NCBI lineage: Bacteria > Bacillati > Bacillota > Bacilli > Caryophanales > Bacillaceae > Bacillus > Bacillus sp. B4EP4a. The sequence goes on along the minus strand of NZ_VHIK01000022.1, from coordinate 16,415 downwards.
TTTCTTTTTTTAAAAATTTGTAAAATTATAAATAGGGATAGTCCAATCACTATCCCTAACATTACATATGATTTCGATTAACGAGTTCTTCCGCCTAATTGTTGTTCAGCCATTTGCACTAAACGTTTTGTAATTTCTCCACCAACAGATCCGTTTGCACGAGATGTTGTATCAGCGCCAAGTGTAACACCGAATTCACTAGCGATTTCGTATTTCATTTGTTCTAGAGCTTGCTCTGCACCATTAACTACTAATTGATTACTGTTGTTATTTCTAGCCATGTTGTCAGCTCCTATGAATGTAATGTGTTGCTAGTCATAGGTTTTGATATTGTTAAGAGTTATATACATAGAATTTAAAATAAATTAAGACAGTGATTAAGTGAAATTAAAACTCATCTGTAGCTCTAGAAGGGAAGAGCACAGGAACCACATTGAAGCCACCGGGGCGCAAGGTAAGGGTTTCAGAAGATCCGAAAAGCAAATAATCTGAGGCAGGTGTAAATCATGCCGGTGAATATCCGTAGGGAAGCGTGTTCATCCATAGCCTATGCTTACCGAATCCCGTCAGAGGCTTTCTCCTCCTATTGCACAGTTTGTGTCAACTATACACTAAGCCTTATATAACTAACGGTTGCGTTAGCTGAAGATCGGAGCTGTCTTTAAGGCAGTTTTTTTTGGGGGGCAGGTTAATTCAATAAAGTGCATGCAATAAGGGAGGGTAATGTGTGAGAGATAGAGGTTCGGTTGTGCTTGTAGAAAATAACATGGTTGGACTGATTAAAAGAATTAGGAACGGTTCTGTTTACTATGTTTTTCCTGGTGGTGGAATTGAAGAAGGTGAAAATCCTGAAACAGGGGCAAAAAGAGAAGCCTTTGAGGAATTAGGTGTAAAAGTCAACGTTAATGAGTGCTTTGCAAAGGTTGAGTTTAACGGCACACATTACTTTTTCTTAGCTGAAATTATCGAAGGAACTTTTGGTACTGGACAAGGTGAAGAATACACCAATGAAAATAGAGATAGAGGTACATATTTGCCAATATGGGTAGATATAGAAAAACTATCACTCCTTGACGTTAAACCGAAAGAAGTTGCTTTAAAAGTACAATCCATTTTCACCTAACAGGTTCTCAATAAGGAAGGTTGCGTTTGCAGCCTTTTTCTTATAGAACTAACGGGTGCTTTAGTTGAAGATCGATCGGAGTTGTCTTTAAGGCAGCTTTTTCTTTATGCAACTATCGGGGCAGTATAGTTGAAGAAGAACTGAATAAATAAATAAAAACAGCCAGGTTCTGGCTGTTTTTTTATAAAAAATCCAAATGCTTGCAATAAAAACAAAAATTCAATCAGATTTATGGGATAATTTTATTAATTCCAGTTTTTCTCTATAAATTGAACTGCAGGTTGTAAATTTGTTTTGTTAGCAATTGAAATGACAGTGGGAACCACAGAAGGGTCCGTTTTGGATAAATTAGGGATCCGTGGATTTAACCGAAAAAAACGATTTCCTAGAAGCTGAGAACTGACCATGGATTCATAGTAACCGGATCCACTAGCGACTATCTGAAGAAATGGCAGTAAGGGTTCATTGGGCGATCGGTCCCAAAGAACTCCCCAATTTGGGGGAAGGTTCTTCATATTTTCGGGGCGTATGTTATCTGCACTCACCATCCCCCACCCCTTCGTATCTCTTCTTAATTGAGTCGGCTCTTCACCTGTTCCAATGGATAATACCGCAATTTGATCCAACGGCTGTTTGGCTTTCCCCACTGCAAACGCGATACTGGCTGTACTGGGGTTAGTTGCTACTGTATACCCATCCACGTAGTTTTGATAGGCTCGTTGCGTCGCGGGAGCACCACTGCTCCGTAGTATTACATCACTCGCTTTCTCATTTAAATAGGGAGAGCCAGGAAAGTTGTGGAATAACACAGGAGTCCAACGATTCAGCTCAGGTGAGAATAAATGAAATGCAGGGACAACAATTCGTCTTTTTAAGTCTTTGAGGAGAAGATCTGGTGGAAAAAATGTTTGTACCGCTTTAATGAAACCGGAATATGGTAATTGTTGGTTGAAAACAGGTCCGCCTGGTCGGGAAACGCTGAATGCCGGCAGGATTTTATCCTTAAAAAACTGGAGTGTCTCCTTCGGCGATCTTCCACTTGCTAACGCAAGGGCAGTGAATGAACCGATTGAATTTCCCGAAAAAACATTGGTTCGACTAATTAATTTTGGGTTTTGCTGAGCCAGTCTGTTCAAAAGTTGTAAACTTAAAGCACCTAAGGTGCCGCCTCCATCAAAGGACATGATTCGATATTTTGTCAAAGCTGATTTCTCCTTTCTAATCTGGTCAAAAGTATCATTCAGTATATGTTTATTTTTCAGGAGCCGGATTATGTAGCTAAACATCCAAGGAAAGACTCCATCGAGTATATAAAAAATACTACGACGAGGATAAGGAGACTACGTTTGAGTGGCAGTACGGGCAAGCCAAACGGGAATTTATTATGCACGTACTTTGTTTGTAATGGGTGATGAGAAAGGCAGAAAGCACAGCCAAAAAAACTTGAAAGAAAAAAAGCCATAGCGGTGGGCTACGGCTGCCTGTTCCGTCCTCAAACAGGTTATTTTGCAACCCTGTGCACAAAAGGTTATTGATTATTATTAAATATCGTGCAATCCTTCAAGATGGAGATCGCTTTTTCCAACAACAAGATTGTGAAGAATTACACTTAAACTAAAGGGTGCATTAGTTCTAGAAATCGACTTTTAATATTGGAATTTTTCTTAGCATATATTCCGGAATGGGCGGTATAGCATTCTTGCTACCATACGTAAAAGAACACTTTCTCGAAGGTGGAGTTTCTTCTCAAAACAACCATTATTCGCATTCGTTAAATCGTAACACCAAGATAAGGAGGGTTTGTATGTCTTCTGCACAACAATTTTTTTTAATAATCATGATAATATTAACCATATTTTTCTTAAATGCTAAAAGTGCTCCAAATAGGTCTAAGTATAGTATTGCAATATTCTTATTAGTAACTTTTATATTAGTATCTAGTATAACTTTTATCATACTTTGAGAGATTAATTTAAAATGAAAAATCAATACAACCCCAGTCGACATAACACCTAATTAACGGAAGTTACCAAACGAACAAAACCCTAAATTTGGCCAAGATCGGTCATATTCAGGTTTTTTTTTGTTGGAAAATATGGGTTAAAGAGTTCCTGTAATCTAAAATTACGATTCTTAACAAAATCATACATACAAATTAAAGTAAAAAAGTACCCTTTATTAACTAACGGGGCAGTTTAGTGCAATAAGCATTATACTATGTATCAGGAGGTCGATAATAATGCCTGTTCATGATTTTGGAATAATTGATAATATCGAAAATCTGAAAAGAAATATTGCTTATGAACCACAAAAATATAAATGTATTTCTGTTGATGATGAAATTATTAATCACTTAAATGAGCATTTATCTATTATGAGAACCTACTTTCATTCGCTTGAACGCACAGAGTTTGGGTTAGCTTACTGGGGAATTACAATTATTCCACCTGATTCTCTATCAATGTTTTATGATGTGATTACATCTTCAACGATGTATAAAAAATCTACTGAACTTAATGAGTTAGCTTCTAAAATATTTCAAGCTAAAGAGGAAAATAAATACATGATACACTTTGGAATATAAGCCTTTTTGTTTTTATCTTATCTAAATTAACGGGTGCTTATATTAAAGAAGGGATGGCTGCGGCTAACGGCTTCCCTTTTGAGGTGCAAACAATGCAAATCACATCACATTTTTTGTCACTAATATCAATGCAATTCTCAATGGAATTCTCTAATTAAATATCAATTATAAACGCAGAGAAGGGATAGCTTAATAGCTATCCCTTCATCTTAATTTCACTATCTAATCCCGTTGGTTGAAGAAAGTTGTTGTCTGTTTTATTGAGTGTCTTCGTTGCCCTTGTACTCCAAAATATCACCTGGCTGACAATCCAAAGTCTTACATATCGCTTCTAATGTAGAAAAACGAACCGCTTTTGCTTTTCCATTTTTCAGAATGGAGAGATTCGCCATAGTAATTCCAACCCTCTCCGAAAGTACTGTTACGCTCATTTTCCTTTTTGCCAACATCACATCAATATTGATGATAATCGCCATGATATTCACCTCAGATCGTTAAATCATTTTCTGATTTTATATTAATAGCTTCTTGTAAAAGTCTTTGGAGAACAGCAGCAAAAACGGCGATCACCATTGAGGCGAAAATAATGACCAATCCGATTGGTATGAAACTTGGAGGGTCAACTCTTTTCGCCATGAGATAGTAGAGTGGCATACCTAACAGGTACAAGGTACTGATCGTGATGGCACAGTGCTTTATATTCTTTAAAGCCTTTACCGATAATTCCGAGAACGCTTGGTTCTTATCAATATAGCTTAAAAGTTTAAAAGCTTGATAAAGAGCGAAATAAAAAGGAATCGCTGCCACGTACATATCGATTAAAACGAGAGATTTCATATAAGCAATATCTGGATACAATTCCCCAGCAAAATTCCCGATCTTAGGCACCAAAAATATGCACAATGCAAGAACTGCAATTCCAACCAGAAAAATAATTACCTTTAAGAAAGTGGTTGAACCTCGTTTAACATTCATTTTAAATACCTCACTTATTTAATGACAACATGATTTTATCATATGATTTATCGTTTTACAATAAATTTGTATTGTTTTTTATTGTATTATTATTGTTACATGAAGTCCTTCGATATACTTGTTTCTTTGATCAAATTCATGAAGGGCATTCAAATATTCCGAGTAAGACTCCGTATCATTCTTTGTTGGTGGTTGAGGAGAGAAAGAGAAGCGATGTCTTGCATACTTTTGAGTGAAATCATCAAGATATATATAAGCTGGAGCAAGAGAATAAACAGAATTTGTGGAAGAGTCATCTCTTGCTCTCATATAGACGGGCAGCATTCATGTAATAAATGAAGTGATAATTCAGTAGGTTTGTAAAACATTGTACTTAAACTAACGGGTGCGTTAGCGCCATGAGAAGGCCGCCAATTGACGGCCTTCTTAATGTATGATAATTCCCATTATCGTACATTCGAAAAATGAAGTTAAACCCCCTTAATTAACTATAGGCACAGGTTAGTTCAACAATTTATTTGCTTTTTTTTGTAATATCATAAAGGTGGTGAGGAATTATGAAAAAGAATTATACGATTTTCTTTTTACTTTTGTTTATTGTAGCTATATCTAGTGGTATGGCACTTAAAAATTATTTCGACTATTCTATGATTATTGGAGTTGGTTTAGCGACAGTATCTTTATTAGCTGCTGGGTTTTCGCTTGGAAAAAGGTACAAGGTAAATAATTCACATCATTAAATTGTTTGTTAAGCTAAGGCGTGCTTTACATCAATAAGGGAGGTTGCTGAAGCAACCTTTTCATTAGGGAACTAACAGGTGCAATAGTTCTTTAAAGAGCTGTGACGATCACTCTTTTTTTTTGGAGCTAATGGGGTAATTATTAATATAATAAGAATTATAGATAGTATAAAGGACCGGAAATTCACTATATTAAAGGTGGGAAATGGCATGGCAAGAAAGTACCGATTATATCAAATTGATTCATTTACGAAAGAAAAATTATCAGGTAATCCTGCTGGTGTAATTACAAATGCAGATGGTTTATCTTCAGGTGAGATGCAGAGGATTGCTAGAGAGCTTAACAATTCGGAAACGGCATTTATATTTAAATCAGACAATAGCGAATCTGATGTACATATTCGTTTTTTTACGCCTACTCATGAGGTTCCCATCTGTGGACATGCGACGATTGCTGCTCACTATGCTCGTGCAGTTGAAAATAGCTTAAATACAGGTAAAGTTTTTCATAAAACTGGTGCCGGCATTTTACCAGTCGATGTGATTAATGAAGATAATGATTACAAAATTATAATGACGCAGGGTAGTATAAGTTTTGATGCGGTGATTGATGGTCTAGCTTTAGAAAACATATTTACAGCTTTCAATATTAGTGAAAATGATTTATTAGAAGATTGTCCCGTACAAATCGTTTCTACCGGGCATTCCAAGGTGATGATTGGAATTAAAAATTCGGAACTTCTTCACCGATTAAACCCTAATATGGATTTACTAACAAAAGTCAGTGGATTAATTAATTGCAATGGTTTCTATGTGTTTACGATGAATGCTCCCTACTCTGAAATCTTAATTCATGGAAGAATGTTTGCTCCAGCAATTGGTATTAACGAAGACCCTGTTACAGGTAATGCGAACGGCCCTTTAGGCGCATACTTAATACACCATGGACTTGTCAAACATGATAATACTTTATTTAGTTTTAAAGCAGTGCAGGGCGAAGCTATAAACCGGGCGGGTGTCATTGATGTTCAAGTGAAAATTTGTAATCAGGAACCAGAGGAAGTAAGGATTGCGGGAAATGCTGTAATCGTATTTAAGTCCGAGTTATTACTTGAATAACCATTCAACGTGCGTTAGCTTAAGATCGAAGCTGTCTTGTCTTAAGGCAGCTTTATCTTATGGAACTAAAGGGGCAGTTTAGTTGCATAAAGAACCGGATAGCTATAAAAAAGCAAACTCACCAAAACTGCGGTGAGTTTGCTTTTTTTAAATGCCAATAACGAAGTCAAAACATCTGTCATTTTTGTTTATAAATTCGAAAAACCACTTCAAAACGGAACCCTTAATAAATAAGTGGCTTTTTTTTATTCTACTCTTTATGTCTCCTTTTTAAAATTTTTTAACGAAGTAAATCTAAAAGATCGTTAATCGTCATATGCAGAAGAATTACAATTTTTTGACTTAGAGTAAGCTCTAAGTATTATTCTTTCTTTATGTCACAAATTAAAAAAGAAAGAAGAAATAGACATATCAGATTTAATGGAGGCGGTTATATTGACATATTCTATTGGGGAATTTTCTAAAATAGTTGGGTTAAGCGAACATACATTGAGGTTTTATGAAAAAGAAGGGTTAATAAAAGTAAATAGAGACGATAACAATGTCAGAATCTACTCGGATGAAAATAAATTATGGATTGAATCCTTGCTCCACCTAAAAAATACAGGGATGTCACTAAAAGACATGAAACGATTTGCCATGTGGGGGCATATGGGGGATAAAACAATGGAGGAAAGGTTAGCTCTGCTTAAAAAGCATCGCAAAAAAGTAGTGGAAGAATTGGAGAAGATTCGTCAAAGTTTAGAGCATTTGGATAATAAAATAAATTTTTATGAAAATGAAGTAGGAGACTGTTTCTCTTAGAAATTAAGGAGCCAGGTGTTTTTTCATTTGCATCTTTTGGATAAACCTCGTACAGACAACTTTCTACATCGTGTTTTTATCGAAAGTAAAAATAAAAAAAAACTTGCGTTAGAGTGCTCTCTAGGGATTAACCTATTCTTGCACCATTTAAAATACATGAAGGGTTAATCACCCTTTACAAAATACGACAAACTAACAATGTTTGATCAATTCAGAAAGAGGTTAAAAAATGAACGAAAAATATAGCAACTTATTTAAATCTTTTACATTTAAAAACGGGATTACCCTTAATAATAGAGTGGTTATGGCACCAATGACAACTTGGTCCAGTAATGATGATTACACGGTTTCAAATGAGGAATTAACCTATTACAAAAAAAGAGTAAACGGAGTAGGACTTGTGATTACAGGTTGTACACATGTGACTCCAAACGGGATCGGTTTTACAAATGAATTCGCAGCTTATGACGATAAATTTATGCCGGGCTTACGTAAATTAGCTGAGGCCGCGAAAAGTGGCGGAGCTCCTGCGGTCCTTCAAATTTTCCATGCAGGTAACAAAGCCCTACCAGATCTTGTTCCAAATGGTGAGGTTGTTAGTTCCAGCGCTTTAGAGACTGAAGCTACTGGATTTGCTCCTTCAGTTTTGCCTAGAGAACTTTCACACGAGGAAATTTTAGATCTCATCCATGCATTTGGAGAAACAACAAGAAGAGCAATTGAAGCAGGTTTTGATGGCGTTGAACTTCATGGTGCTCATGGGTTTTTAATGCAAAACTTCTTCTCACCTTACTTCAACAGACGAGAAGACCAATGGGGAGGATCATTAGAAAATCGCATGCGTTTCCCACTGGCAATCGTTCAAGAAGTGAAAAAGGTGATTGAAAAGCGTGCAACAAAACCGTTTATTTTAGGATACAGAATATCTCCTGACGAACACCAAGAAGGCGGTTTGAAAATGAAGGATACCTATGAATTAATTAATCGTCTTATTGAAGCAGATGTTGATTATGTACATGCTTCGTTGGCTAATGCCTTATCCTCAAAGCCCGTAAATAGTAAAGATGAAAAAACATATCTTGAATTAATTGTTGAACATGTAAACGGCAGAGTTCCTTTAATGGCTGCTGGTTCTATGGTAACTCCGGATGACGTTTCAACAGCATTAGATAAGGGTCTATCCCTAGCAGCGATTGGTCATACATTAATCATGAATCCAGACTGGGTAGAAAAGGTTCAGACTGGAAAAGTAGCTGAAATTGAGACAGCCATTAAGACGTCAAAAGTAAGCGAGCTTGAGCTTCCTGAAAAACTTTGGAATATAATTCAAGCTTCAGGTCCTTGGTTTAAGATTGAGGAATAACATCGTAATAGAAAAGTTTACTGTTTTTTATCACGTTTCTATTAAGAGAGGATGTTTTTTATTTGTTCGTTTAATGTGTTAGTGGGCAATTAAGATATTAATATAATTTAGATAGAGATTAAATTTTTTAATATGTGAAGTATCATACTTAAACTAACAGGTGCGTTAGCGCCATAAAAAGGCCGCCAATTGGCGGCCTTTTTAATGTACGATCATTACAATAATCATACTTTCAAACTAGAAAAAATATAAATATAATTGAAAGGAGTGAGATAATAATGGAAGTAAGTGCCTTTTTAGGGCTGTTTTGGGGATGGATGACGGTTGTCGTATCGGGAATACTTTTCGTACGTCCATCAGTACTACGTGAACTGAAAAAATTAGTGGTCGAGGACAGAGGATTTGGGATTATGTATGGCTTTCTATCGATTTTCCTAGGATTAGGCACTGTTATCCTGCATAATGTATGGGCATTAAACTGGCAGGGATTCACCACAGTCATTGCATGGCTCGCACTATTAAAGGGAATTTACGTAATTGCATATCCTGAACCATCCAAGAAAACCGACTTTGAAGTACGGATACTATCTACGCGTATAGCACTTGCTATCGTTGGTGCTTTGGCTTTATGGATGCTTGTAGTAATCTATATGAAATAATCAGTATTTCGAAGGAATGAATAATTGGCAACGGGTGCGTAGCGTCATAAGAAGGCCGCCAATTGGCGGCAATCTGAATGTCCGATATATATATAATCATACATTCAAATTCAAGTGAAAAACTACCCTTAATTAACAAACAGGAGCGTTAGCTGAAGATCGGAGCTGTCTTTAAGGCAGCTTTTTCTGTATGCAACTATCGGGGCAGGTTAGTTCAACAAGAATTCACCCAAGATTACAAATCGGATGGTCAAATATGGAAAAATATTAAATTGGTATAATAATAGATGATGCGAAATTTATAGTATCAGGAAGTGAATTGGCTTATGAAGAAAGAGCAATTAATCCAAAAGTTTAATAAACAAGCTGCCAAATATTCAAAAGAGCTTAAAAAACAAGAGCAAAATAAATGGAGAAAGCAAATTTTCCAATCGGTTAAAGGAAAGACTTTAGAAGTGGCTGTTGGGGCTGGAATGAATTTTTCCTTCTATCCAAAAGGTATAGAATATTTAGGAGTAGATTTCAGCCCCAAAATGATTGAACATGCTAAAGAATCTGCAAAAAAATATGGGGTAAAAGCCAAATTTATTTTATCTGATGTTGAATGCCTTGATTTTCCTGATAATTCCTTTGATACAATTGTTTCATCCGGTTCTTTTTGCGGTTATGAAAATCCAGTACATGTTTTAAACCTTTTTAATAAATGGTGTAAAGAAGATGGACAGATATTACTTTTGGAACATGGGCTCTTTTCCGTCCCAACCCTGGCTTGGATTCAAAAGAAACTTGATAAGGCTGCAGTTAATGCTATTGGATGCCATCAAAATCGAGATATCTTAGAAATAGTTAAGCAATCCAATTTGATAATTAAGAAGCATGAACGTGGGATTTTAGGATATCTTTATTTAATCTGGGCAAAACCACAAAAGTTAGAACAATTTAATAATTAGACACTAATAAAAATACGAATAGACTAAGTTTATCTTTTATTCTTTTTGAAATAAAAGGAGGCGATGCCTTAAATAAAGCAATGCTTTTTCCTAGTTCGACTATCGAAGAAGATTGTGAAGAATTGTACTTAAAGTAACAGGTGCGTTAGCTGAAGATCGGAGCTGTCTTTAAGGCAGCTTTTTCTTATGGAACTAACGGGGCAGGATAGTTCCATAAGGGATATGTTTTTTAACAGAATTAGCGTAAAATGGTAAATGTAAATTTATTGAAATAAGGGTTGGGGAATATGAGGCATCTTAAAATAACACTTAAAATAAGCGCAAATTACCTCTTAAAGTGACAATAAAGGCATGATAGTACGTAAAAAAATTCGAACTAACATAGGTGTAAGAATGTTACTCCGTTGCAGAACCATTAAAAACATTTTAGGTGTAGGCAGCCAACAATCATATTTAGGGCCAGTTAGGAGAAATTCAGCTCTGGTTTATAATGCTTCTATTTAAAAAATTCGTTTTCTCATTCCAGTCGAAACATGTAGCCCATCAGGAGAAATCTTTGCTCGTCGTGACTTTAAAAACTCCCCAAGCACTTTTATATTTCTGTTTTCCATCCAGATTTCTCTCCTTATGGTGTTACTGAAATACTAGTATAATGAAAAACTCGTAATAATATTGGTAGCTATTAGAATAAAATCATAGATAAGAAAATAAACAAAAAATGCCTAGTAATTATCAGGCAAGCGAAAGGGGAAAGAGAAAAAATGAAGGCTATTATCATTCCACAATTTGGAGAAGCATCCGTACTTACACAGAAAGAAGTAGCAACTCCACAACCTGGGATTGGAGAAGTAACAATTGATGTTGCTTATGCAGGTGTTAACTATGCGGAGGTATTATTTCGTAAAGGTGTTGTAGAGGATTTAGCGCTTCCATTTGTTCCGGGAATTGAGGTATCTGGAACAATTCGAGAAATCGGTGAAGGAGTAACGGGAGTAAGAGTAGGTCAACCTGTTGCAGCTCTAACAATTGTAAATGGTGGTGGATATGCAGAGGTAGTGAAAGTGAGTGAGGATTTGGTTATCCCGTTGGATCAAGAAACAAAAACTGTAGATATGCGAGTAGCAGCAACATATCCATCCAATGTAACGACCGCGATGATGATTTTATCCAGTGTGGCACATTTACAAAAAGGCGAAACGGTACTGGTACATGCTGCCGCTGGTGGAGTAGGAAGTGCGATCGGGCAAATGGCCCGTGCCCTTGGAGCAGGTAGGGTGATTGGAGTAGTAGGAAGCAAACAAAAAGTAGCATATGCCAAAAGTTTAGGCTATGACGAAGTTTATTTACGAGATGAATACGCACAAACTATTGCAGGTAGTGGTATAGATATTGTCATTGATCAAGTAGGAGGAGAAGCCAGAACAACAGGATTATCTCTCTTGTCCCCATTAGGACGATTGGTTGTCATGGGCAATGCAAGTGAAGCAGCAGACGTTACCCCATCTGCGAATGAACTTTGGTTTAGTAGCAAAGCAGTCCTTGGATTTAATCTACAGTTACTAAGTGTGTACCATCCAAAAATCGTTGCACAAGCAGCACGAAAAGCCCTTTCTTATGTGGCAAGTGGCGAAGTGAAGGTCGATGTAACAGAAGTACTGGATTTATCTGAAGTAGCAAAAGCTCATGAGAGTATCGAAAATCGGACATCCAAGGGAAAAATAGTGCTTCGAGTGAAATAAACAATACCTGTTTTGAATAGGTGAACTACCCACCGCCTAAAAGGCGGAAGTTTCCTGCTTCATCTACCAACTGTCAACCATTTAGTAGGTCTTACATGATCCCCACAAACGTAACTTTGACGTGAACCATACTTAGAATACGATAGCAATTTCAATGCAAGAGATTTCCTAAAAATATGTCAGACATTCGAGGTGGTTAATGACCACAGAAACCCGCATTCCACCGTTTTTTCAAACAACTATATTTCCTAAATGAGCATCATGCAGTCTTGTTGACAGTGCAAAATGAAACAACTTTATGGTAAGAATCGAGACCATTACTTACGTAAGAATATGCCTTGAACAGCTTATTTTTAAACGACTTTATTGTTACTGCACAACGTTGTTAAATCAATCAAGCAGCCTTTCCATATTTCAATATTCCAGAATCGGGCGCAATTGTTGAAGCTTAAGCAGATTTAATCGACTTTATTGTTATTTATTTTTTGTAAAAATGAGTACAGGGTGAAGATAATTAAATAACTATTTTTTTGAACACTGTCCCATTTACGAACGGTGTAATGTATGGATTATTAAAATTAAACAACTTTGTTGTAAGTGAACACTAAAGAAAAAAGTTAAGGTAAATTCAACAATATAAATGAATTTGCTAAGCTTTTTGTGAGTTGAAGACGTGTTGGTAATGCTCGAAAACACAGACATCCTCATTGGAATATGTGAAAATAAAACTAATAGACTCATTGGTTTTATACGTGTTCTTTCAGATTTTGTCTATAAAGCCTTAATATTCGATGTTATTATCCATGAAGAGTATCAAGGAAAAGGTTTGGGACGAATATTGTTAGATCAAGTAACGACACACCCTAAACTTCAATCTGTGCAACACTTTGAATTGTATTGTAAATCTGACAAAATATCTTTTTATGAAAAATGGGGATTCACTAAAGAAATTGATGATATTAACTTCATGAGAAAAACCGTCAAATAGCATGGGGGCTGTCATTATGGCAGCTTTTTCTTATGCAACTAAAGGGGCAGTTTAGTTGAAGAGTGCTGTTTGATCTTTGTTCAACAATTGGGCCATTTTCTTGAATAAGAGAAGGGATTATTCGTAAGTGAATCGAAGTTAATCTGAAGATGTTATTTAGTTTATGGTAACTAGAAATGTAGATGGTCTACAGGTTTAGTTTACATAAAGGTTTTTTTGTAAATGAAGAGAATTATATTATTAGGAGGAGATTGAATTGAAGTTATTACAAATCAGACTGTTGGTTAATGATTTTAAAAAAATCTCCAATTTTTACAAAGATCTATTAGGACTTTCAATAAGTTGGTACGAGGAAGAAATGGAATATGCACTTTTCAATAACGGAGAAACGAAAATCGAGCTTTTATCTCGAAAAGCCATGGCAGAAGTGGTCGGAGAGGAAAATGAATTTTTAGAAGGGGAATCTCAATCAAAATTTTTACTTCAATTTGAAGTAGAAGACGTTGATAAGACTTATAACCGTTTAAGAGAAAATGGGATTGGATTTATTACTAAACCACACGATCGTAAAGAATGGACGTATTGCACATTTTCTAGACCCAGATAGGAACCTTATTGAAATATATAAAATGCTGTAATTGATTAGAAATTTTTCAACACAAATAACTCGGTTCGAATAAATTGAAGCGGAGTTATTTGTATTGCTACCGATAACAATGAATTATGTTAACTGAAAATGCCCCGTATACAAAACTTTTTTTCGTAAGAATTAAATTATTTTATAACGAATTACTAGAATAATTTTATACAAGAAAAAGGAGGAATTAACGTGAGAATAAAAATTGAAGAATTTGAGCTTCCTCATATAGATTCAGGTCCTTATGGAATTACTAGGGGAAAAGATGGTGCCCTATGGTTTACACAACATAAAGCGAATCAAATAGGTCGAATGACTGTTGATGGTAAAGTGACTTATATTGATCTTCCTACTGTCAATGCAGGTGTGCTATCTATCACTTCTACAGATCAGGGTGATATATGGTTTACTGAAAATAGGACAAATAAAATTGGAAAACTAACAGTAACAGGTGAAATTACTGAATATACGCTACCGAACAGCGATTCGGGACCTTTTGGTATCACGCAAGGACATAATGGAGACATTTGGTTTACAGAAATGAACGGAAATAGAATAGGGAGAATCTTATCATCAGGTGAAATTATTGAGTATAGTTTGCCAGTTCCTGATTCTTATCCCTCTTTTATTGTGGCTGGATCTGATCATGCTCTATGGTTTACTCAGAATCAGAGTAATCAAATAGGTCGGATTACGATAGGCGGGGAAGTGACTACATATAAGTTACCCACAAAACAGGCTGGTCCTGTGGGTATTACAAATGGACCGGATGGTGCACTTTGGTTTGTAGAAATTAACGGAAATAAAATTGGCAGAATTACTACTTCTGGAATAATAAGTGAGTTTACCATTCCTACTCCGAATGCTCGTCCACACGCAATTGTAACCGGCCCTGATCGTGCTTTATGGTTCACTGAATGGGGAAGTAATCAAATAGGTCGAATTACAATAAACGGTGAAATTACGGAATATCCTATTCCTACGAAAAATGCGGAGCCACATGGTATGGTAGTAGGACCTGACAAGGCCTTGTGGTTCGCTGAGGAATGCAATAAGTTAGGCCGGTTAAGCTTTGAATAAAAACCTTGAAAGGTAGTGAATATCTATGGAATCAAATAAGCAGCATGGACCGAATCCTACAGATAAATATCCGATTAAAGGAAATAATATTTTACAATTTATTAAAAATACAATTACTAGACCAAATATTATTGCAGGTGAATATTCTTATTACGATGCAAAAAATGGAGAATCCTTTGAAGATCAAGTCTTGTATCATTACGAATTTTTTGGTGATCGACTTGTTATAGGGAAATTTTGTGCCATAGCACCCGGTGTGACGTTTATTATGAATGGAGCTAATCATAGGATGGATGGCTTCTCCACTTATCCGTTCAATATTTTTGGACAAGGTTGGGAGAAATACACACCAACGCTAGATCAATTGCCGTTTAAAGGGGATACGATAATTGGAAATGACGTCTGGATTGGGATGGATACGGTCATTATGCCTGGAATCTACATAGGTGATGGTGCTATTATAGCAGCCAAATCAGTTATTACTAAAGATGTGGAACCATATACAATTGTCGGAGGAAATCCTGCAAAGAAAATTAAAACCCGTTTCTCAGAAGAAATCATTAGCAAATTGCTAGAAATAAAATGGTGGGATTTAGATATTGAGGTTATTTCCGATCATATTGGTTTGATAGTAAATGGAGATATAGACAATCTAGAAAACCTGAAAAATAAAATATGACAAAATAAAAACTGTCTATAAGGCCCAGTGACAGGGTTCTTGCTCTAATCCGTCAAATGTTTAATATAAAATGCAAACTAATAGGAGGATTATTATGGTCTATGTCGCACTGCTTAGGGGAATCAATGTTGGTGGGAAAAATAAAATTAACATGAAGTTGCTTAAACAAGCTTTTGAACGAGTGGGTATGAGCTCTGTAGCTACATATATCAATTCAGGTAATATTATTTTCACAGTGAATGGCCAATCAAAAACAACAATATCCCATATTTTAGAAGAGGCTATACATACAAACTTCGGATTACAAATCAAAGTTTTAGTCCGTAGTTTTGATGATTTTAAAAAAGTCATACACTCCCTTCCAGAGTCATGGACGAACGACCAACAGATGAGAAGCGATGTGCTGTTTTTATGGGACGAAATTGATGATGAGTCAGTGCTCAATAAGCTGGTCATCAAACCAGAAATTGATACGGTGAAATACGTTCCTGGAGCCATTCTATGGTCGGTTGAAAAAAAAAATATTACCAAATCCGGTATGACTAAACTCGTTGGTTCAAAGCCATACCAACAAATAACAATCAGAAATGTAAATACAACTCGCAAAATATACGAACTTATGCAAGCTGCAGAGGTGTGAATTACATGATACTAGCAAGAATCATTTTCTAGTAATTGGAAACTATCTGACGGATAACTATCAGAACCCTGTCACTGGGCCTATAACACTCGTTATGGTAACAAAAAAGGTTAGGTACTTTTTTAGATATCCAACCTTTTTTTGCTGATAAGACACTTTATGAAAGTTCTGCAATAAACACCAGTTGAATTAAATTAATCGATCTTCAACTATAGGGCGCGATTCTTTAATAAGGTTCGCTTTTCTTAATGAACTCCCTCAGTTTAATAGAAAATGCTCACGAATACTCGCTTATTCGCAGGATTTCAAACCACATGGTATAGGTTGCTTTAGAT
>NZ_VHIK01000021.1:0-1780 GCF_006680105.1 Bacillus sp. B4EP4a | reverse complement strand
ATGAACTCCCTCAGTTTAATAGATAATGCTCACGAATACTCGCTTATTCGCAGGATTTCAAACCACATGGTATAGGTTGCTTTAGATGAACGAAAGAGATAGGACCGTTTTGATAAGATGAGGGCAGATTGAAATAGGGGATCTATTGAAAATCCCATATTATTACATATACTGCACGCATTTTCCACGCTGCCCTTGGAGGCTTTCCCTCCCATGTCTCAACGGGTCATATTCATATGCCCTATCATTCCTTCGTCATGCCTATCCAAGGGGTGGAGGCCGGTTTTGCTAACGGAACGGGTCATTGCCCTTTTGTTCATTACATCCAGTACTCGTGCTTTCTTTGAATTCCTACGAATAAGCCAATGCTCGTGAATGACAATATCAAAAGGTAAGTTTCAGGCTGCTTCTGGAGTGATCGGGTAAACTTTTTCTGGGGAATAGTCAGATCCACTTCTGGCCATTCCCACTAAAACTCTGGCGAGTTTACCGCATAACTTCATGACAGACTTCATTTTCTTTGTTTTTTTCACCTTAACATTTGTGGCGTGAATGGCTTGGAACTCTGGGTTATTCATAATCAGACTCATCGTCGCAAGAAATAGGAATCGTCTAAGTCGGGACCTACCACGTTTGGATAAAACAATTTGACCTTTCCATTTTCCAGAGCTTGCCTCGGAAAGGTGCAGTCCTGCGTGACGTAATAAAGCATTGCCATGAGCGAAACCACTTAAATCACCCGATTCTCCAAGAATACCAGCCAGTGTAATCGTGCTAATTCCTTTAATCGCTAGTATTTTTTCAGCATAAGGAATTTTCATGAGTATGTGTGTGACTTCCTGTTCAACTGCTTCAAGTTGGACGGTCGCAAGATCGTATTCCTCAAGCAATTGCTTCAAATGAAGTTTATAAGCATCAAGAGCTTTTTTTGTACCAACCGATTTGTTCGCTAAGTCGATCAGTGAATGAGCCTTTGGAACACCTGCATGTCTTTTCATCACTGATTTCCATCCCATAATGATATCTTGAGGCTGTAACGAACGTAGTTCGACTGGAGTGGGAAATAAGCGGAGGGTTGCGATAGCTCCCTTAGCTGTTACATCTTTGAAGACTTGTCGTAGTTCAGGAAAGACGATATCTACCCAGCGATTTATTTGGTTGATTGAGCTGACAAGCCGTTTAACGATCATGTCCCTGTTAGACATAAGGACTCGAAGTTTTTCTATGGATTCTGGGCTATGATGAATCAATGTATAATAGCCATTTTTCACTACATCAGCGATGACGAGAGCGTCCTTTTTATCGCTCTTAGATTGGGTATTATCTCGGTTCTCTTTATTCCTTTTAACAAGGTGTGGATTTACGGTAACAACTTCAACGTTTTGTTCAAATAACCATTTTGATAGATTCAACCAGTAATGACCGGTAGGTTCCATGCCCACGATGGCAGTGTCTAAACGGTTTATTCGTTTAAGTTCTTTGATCCAACTTAGAAATTTAGTAAACCCCTCATCGTTATTTTCAAAGGTTAGAGGATGACCGACCACAATTCCTCGATAGTTAACTGCTCGAGCAACATGAAATTGTTGTGCAATATCAATTCCTACAACAAGATGACGATTCGTGATTCTTTCAATTAGTTGATTTTGTTTGTTTTGCATTTTAAAATTCATAGTAGAGCTTCCTCCTTAAGATGAGTTTTGGTTTGTGTGTACTCTCATCATACTGAGGGGCTCTGTTTTTTTCAAAGCCGATATTTAACGCTCTACAGGAATGCTAA
>NZ_VHIK01000020.1:0-98363 GCF_006680105.1 Bacillus sp. B4EP4a | reverse complement strand
TCGATTCGCTCGACTTGCATGTATTAGGCACGCCGCCAGCGTTCGTCCTGAGCCAGGATCAAACTCTCCGAAGAAATGTTTGACTTGCTCATTTGCTTTTTTAATAGTGTGTGCTCACTTAAAATTTAACGTTGGCGCTTTGTTTTGTTCAGTTTTCAAAGAGCAATATTTTCCATCGCCTCTTTAGCGACTTAATCATTATAACACCTTCCAAACATAAAGTCAACAACAAGTTATCATTTACTTGCTTGTCTTTTTTTGTCTCAAGCGGTGTATTTAATATATTAGCACTTGCATATAGATAAGTCAATTTAATCTTTTAAAATTCCTTTCATTTTTTTCATGAACCACCTTCTTCTATATATACACCACTTTCTTTCTATGGAAGCCGGACCCTGCTAATGAATTATCAATAACAAAGAGGGCAGCCGATTATAGCTGCCCTCCTGTTATTAATGATTATTTATTGATGGAAATTACGTCCGCTTCTTCCCTATCTACATTTCCGGCCTTTTCAATCTTCACACTTTCACCTTCGGAAAGGTTAGTAAAGACGATTGGCGTAATGATAGAGCTGGCATTGTTTTTGACATACTCTATATCAACTTTAAGAAGTGGCTGTCCGCTTGTCACTTTATCTCCTTGAGCGACAAGTGCTTCGAAACCTTTGCCTTCTAACTTAACTGTATCGATCCCGACATGAATCAAGATTTCACGTCCAGCTTCGGAAACGATACCTATTGCATGTTTAGTCGGGAATAGGTTAACGATAGTACCGTCTACAGGAGAAACAACCAACCCCTCCTCCGGTACAATTGCAAATCCATCACCCATCATTTTTTCAGCAAAAACTGCATCAGGCACTTCCGTGATCGGTTTTAATTCCCCTTTAATAGGAGAAACAAAACGCTCGGAAACTTCATCCGTCCGTAAAGGTTTCGGGACGACATCCTCAATTTGTTTTTCCACACCTACTTCAGGAGACGCTTCTACTTTACGAGGCCTTTTTCCATCGATGATATCTTTCATTTGCCCCTTGATAGTTTCTGAACGCGGTCCGAAGATTGCCTGGATGTTATTACCCACTTCCAGAACTCCAGCGGCACCAAGTTTCTTCAACCTATTTTTATCAACATTACCGATGTCATTGACTGATACACGAAGACGGGTAATGCATGCATCCAAGTGAGAAATATTTTCTTTTCCGCCCATAGCATCCAAGATATCTCCAGGAAGACTTCCAGCTGTACTTGCAGTTCCTTCCGCTTCCTCATCTTCTTCCACTTCACGGCCAGGAGTTTTAAGGTTAAATTTCCTTATCGCAAATCGGAATCCAAAGTAATAGATAACCGCAAAGACCAAACCAACCGGAATAACGATCCATGCATTGGTTTGCGGATTAATTAAACCGAACAGTACGTAATCGATCAAACCACCAGAAAACGTCATCCCGATTTTTACGTCCAGTAAATGCATGGTCATGAATGATAGACCCGCAAACAGACAGTGGATCCCGAAAAGTACCGGTGCAACAAATAAGAATGCAAATTCAAGTGGCTCAGTAATCCCCGTCAAGAAAGATGTAAGTGCCGCAGAAGCCATCAAGCCCCCGACTATTTTCTTTCTTTCCGGTCTTGCTTCATGATAAATGGCCAAAGCCGCAGCTGGTAACCCGAACATCATGAATGGATACTTACCAGTCATGAAGGTACCTGCCGTTAAATTCTGTACACCATCTTTAATTTGTGCCATGAAGATGGCTTGGTCTCCTCTGACTGGCGTTCCCCCCCCTTGAGGGATATAGCTGCCAAACTCGAACCAGAATGGCGAATAGAAGATATGATGCAATCCGAAAGGAATCAACGCACGTTCTACAACCCCAAACACGAAAGCTCCCAGAGTCAGGTTAGCACCCAACATATTTTCGGAAAATGAATTTAACCCCGATTGAATCGTCGGCCAAACTAAAATCATCAACAACCCAAGAATAACTGCGCTTGCGGCTGTTACAATGGGTACAAATCGTTTACCTGCAAAGAATCCTAAATAAGAAGGCAGTTCAATTTCATAAAATTTATTATACATAACAGCAGCCATGACACCGACAATAATACCGCCGAACACGCCCGTCCCCAACGTCGGGATTCCCAGAACATTACTATACACCGCACCATTGCTCTCAATGTCGGCAGTGTCAATCCCAAGAACAGTTCCCATCGTTACATTCATAATCAAGAACCCGATAATCGCAGCCAGGCCGGCAACACCTTCTCCGCCAGCTAACCCAATTGCGACCCCCACAGCAAACAACAAGGGAAGATTCCCAAAAATAATATTTCCGGCATTCTCCATTACCGATGCAACCATTTCCACTCCGCCACTCGCAAGAAACGGGGCGATATCCAACAAAGTTTCGTTTTGCAGTGCATTACCAAACGCAAGCAAAATTCCGGCCGCTGGTAAAATGGCTACAGGAAGCATCAAAGCTTTTCCGATTTTTTGCAAAACACCAAACAACTTCTTAAACATAGGTTTTCCTCCTCTTTACTGTTTTTCCACGCTAATAAAACGGTTACATTTAACGATGGTATTCATCTTCCCACGCATCAGAATTCAAATACAAAAAAGGCATAAGCAAAGATAGGATTGAAATGAAAATTCAGGTATATAATACCCTCTTTCATAACAATCATTCTCCTCACTTATGCCTGATCGAATCAGTAACACGTAAGTTAATGTATGTTTATTTAATTTTCTTTTGTAATCGCTGGATATGCATCGTTAGATAGACAGCTTCCGCATCACAAACCGGTCTGCCTAATTTCTGCTGCATAATTTTTATTAGCTTCCAAGAGATATTGTAACACAGAGGATATTCTTCTTTCAATAGCATTGCTATTTTTTCGGGTTCCTCTACTTGTTCCCCTGCCAACACCCTGTCTATCATGAATCTTAAATGACGGACCAAACGTGAATAGTCTATGCTATCCTTATTAATTTTTACGTTGAGCTGTTCTTCAACGACCTGGATAAGATGATAGATTAACTGCGAATGCTGATTGACTTCCGATAAGTCTTTATTTGATATTGCACTATGAATATGAAGCGTAATAAAACCAATTTCCCCTTGGGGCAGGCCTATGCCTGTCTTATCTTGAATTAATTCGATTACATCAACAGCAATATCATGTTCAAAAGGATAAAGGGTTATCGTTTCTTTCAAGAATGGGTTTTTGATGGTCATTCCTTGTGAAACACGCTGAAGGGCGAACAATAAATGATCAGTTAAACCGACATGTATATGTTCATTGAGTTTCCCAGTTACTCGGTCGTTAATGAGATGAATGGATTCTATAATGGCAGCTTGAAGATTTTGATCGATCTGCGGCAAAAGTTTTTTGTAACTTTCCTGTTCCTTAACATTTTTCAGGACAAACGTTTTCTCCGCAAGTTCCGGACTTAACTCTTCGCCCTTCTTTCGGTTGAAGCCTAAGCCCTTTCCAATAGAAACGACTTCTCCATACGACGGATGCGTGGCAATCACCACGTTATTGTTCAAAACCTTTTCAACGATAAAGCCATTCATTTTTCTCCCTCTTTTTTCTCAAAGTCCCTATGCCCCGTACAGGATAAAGTACTTAATACTTAGTCTTTTTACTATACACGATATGAGCTTTCTCTTACAACATGAAAGAAGAGCCCCGAAATCGGGACTCTCCTTACTTACTTGCATAATTACTTCAAGAAAATGAAATATAGCAGGAAGACGACTCCAAGACCCCACATGATTGGGTGAACCTCTTTAGCTCTTCCTTTCATCGACATGGTGATAGGATAGAAGATGAATCCGCAAGCTATACCTGTCGCAATTGAATATGTCATAGGCATCATGATGACCGTAAAGAAGGCCGGAACCGCAATTTCGAACTTCTGCCAGTCAATATTTTTAAGTGATGATGCCATTAACACTCCGACTATAACCAATGCCGGCGCAGTCACCGCAGATGTCACAACTGAAAGAAGCGGGAAGAAGAAAAGGGATAGGACAAACAGCAACCCTGTCACTACAGCCGCAAAACCGCTTCGAGCACCAGCAGCAACACCTGATGTAGACTCTACATATGATGTCGTGGTGGATGTACCAAGAATTGCACCTGAAACGATGGATAATGAATCAGCAAGTAACCCTTTTCCCACTCTAGGAAGTACATTATCCTTCATCAGTCCAGCTTGTTGCGCAACAGCCACTAACGTACCGGCTGTATCAAAGAAAGCTACGAACAAGAAGGTCAATATTACGATTAACATTTGACCAGTGAAAAGATCACCGGGATTTCCGAAGGCATCGAACGCAACCCCGAATGTTGGCGCTATGCTAGGAACGGCACCGATTATTTTCTCCGGCACCGGAACTTGTCCAAAGATCATTCCTGCAATGGCCGTAATGACCATTCCTATGAACACGCCGCTTTTGACGCCTCTCGTCATCAAAATGACGGTTACGACAATTCCGAACACAGCCAATAAAGTATTTCCTGATGTCAAGTCGCCCAGTCCGACAAGTACACTGTCATCATTCGTGATGATTCCAGCATTCTGAAACCCTACAAAGGTAATGAACAAACCGATACCGGCTCCAACTGCGTATTTCAATTCGACCGGAATTGCATTAATGATTTTCTCACGTATTCCCGATAATGAAAGCAAAACGAATATTATACCTGATATCAATACCCCTGATAAAGCCGTCTGCCAAGGAATCCCAAAACCAAGTACAACGGTAAAAGCGAAGAAAGCATTCAATCCCATGCCCGGGGCAAGAGAGATTGGATACCTGGCTATAAGTCCCATCAATATCGAGCCAATTGCGGCTGCTAAGGCGGTAGCTGCAAAAACCGCTCCGTAGTCCATTCTCAATTCATCCGGATAGTCCTCGATGCTTTGTAAAGTCAGCATCACAGGGTTAACAACCAGGATATATGCCATTGAAAGGAACGTAGTTAGACCGCCAAGTATTTCACGTCGATAATTAGTTCCCAGCTCGTTAAACCGAAAATAATTTTTCATTATGAGTCTCCCCTATCATAAAATCATAAGCCAACAGAAAATGCCCCATTCACTTTCGAACGGGGCTTGACTGCGGTCATGTAAAGAAGTGGCGGTTTATCCATACTCGCCAATCCATACACATCGTAGTCAAGCCGTTCACGGCAGCTTGGTAGAAACTTTTGGGCCATATCCCCAATATTATACGACAATTATGTTTTTTTATTATTATAGGTATAGTGTACCAATCACTAAAATAATCGTCAATATACCAAACGAATATTTTTTATGTAATTTTAGGCAATGTTCGCTTTTCGCTATATATTCCTTACTTATTATGGCTATATATTCGCCAACATACGTGAAATGTAAGTAATCTACATATTCAAAAATTATTTTAACCAAAAAAAAATCAGTGAAGGTTAATTCCTTCACTGATTAAATGATTTTAATCTTTTATTCCCACTCGATCGTTGCAGGTGGCTTAGACGTAATGTCATACACGACGCGGTTTACATGGTTTACTTCATTAACGATTCTCGTTGAGATGATTTCAAGTACATCCCAAGGGATTCTTGCCCAATCGGACGTCATTCCGTCAATGGATGTAACCGCACGGATCCCGATTGTATAATCATACGTACGCGCGTCGCCCATTACCCCTACGCTTCGAATGTTAGGAAGCACCGTAAAGTACTGCCAGATTTCACGTTCTAAACCATTCTTTTTAATTTCTTCACGTAAGATATGGTCAGATTCACGAACGATTTCAAGTTTTTCATCTGAAATTTCACCTAATACACGAATACCTAAACCTGGACCCGGGAATGGTTGACGCCAAACGATTTCATCCGGAATGCCCATTTCACTACCAAGTGCACGCACTTCATCCTTGAATAGAGTGTTCAAAGGCTCAATCAATTTAAATTGCATATCTTCCGGCAGACCGCCAACGTTGTGATGCGATTTAATTGTTTGTGCAGTAGCTGTACCACTCTCGATAATGTCTGTGTAAAGTGTACCCTGTGCAAGGAAATCAATTCCTTCGAGCTTCGTTGCTTCGTCATCGAATACGTAGATGAACTCGTTACCGATGATTTTCCGTTTTTGTTCCGGATCTGAAACGCCAGCAAGCTTCGATAGGAAACGTTCTTTTGCATCGACCTTGATTACGTTCATATTGAAGCCTTCACTGAATGTTTCCATTACACCTTCGGCTTCCTCTTTACGAAGTAACCCATGATCAACGAAAATACATGTTAGCTGATCGCCAATCGCTTTATGGATCAATACAGCAACCACGGATGAATCCACACCGCCACTCAATGCGCATAACACTTTTTTATCCCCGACCGTTTGGCGGATTTTCTCCATCTCAATTTCAATGAAGTTCTCCATTGACCAGTCACCTTTACAGCCACAAACGCCGAATACGAAATTTTTCAAAATGTCATTACCGTATACGGAATGACGGACTTCAGGATGGAATTGCACGGCATATAATTTGCGTGACTCGTCACTCATAGCCGAAATTGGGCAAGATGGGTTCGTCCCATCAATTTGGAAACCTTCAGGCGTTTCCACCACTAGATCACCATGGCTCATCCAGACGATCTGTTCTTTCGGCAGGTCGCTGAATAACTTAGACTCATTTTGAATGGAAAGTGTCGCTTTTCCGTATTCACGGTTTTTCGCTGGCTCCACCTTACCGCCAAAATGTTTAGTCATAAGCTGCATGCCATAACAAATACCGAAAATCGGAAGGCCCATTTCGAATATGCGTTCATCGCAACCAAATGCATTTGCATCATAAACACTGTTCGGACCCCCTGAGAAAATTATTCCCGTTGGGTTCATTTTCTCGATTTCTTCTACAGTAATTGTATGAGGATGAAGCTCACTGTACACACCAAATTCGCGGATACGACGAGTGATCAATTGATTATATTGGCTTCCGAAATCAAGTACTACGATCATTTCCTGGTTTTTTTGCAATTCTGTTTTCCCCGGCACAAACGTCACCTCTATCAATGTAATTCACTCATAAAATCGAGTGATAATTTCTTATAAAAAATATTATCATAAAAAAAGAAAAACTAAAAATCCACCCTCAAAAATACAGAAAAAGTATAGACGAAGGCAGATTTTCAGCTTTCCTGTTAAAATCCGCCTTCATAGTCAAATCATTTACGGTGATTCGGTAGAAACTTTCGATCCATATTATCGAGGATATATGAAGGATATATTAGTTTAAGTTAGTTTTTGTTATTGTATCAATATAATAAAAACCTGGTCAAGAGCTAGTTTTTCTCATTAAACTTTCCCAACCCTTTTGTAAGTGTTTCCATTCGCCATCTTCCACGTCTCCACGATATATCATTAACTCGTATTTAGCCGTCAATTCACTCATCTCATCCGTATCGTATACTGCATCCACATAGGCGGCGTACTCCCTTAAAGTTTGCCCCTTCGGACGAACCAAACCAGCTCGTTTTAATTGTTTCAATAATATTAAATAGGCTGTCGAGAAATGAGCACCGGTTTTCCTTCTATAACGAAGAATCTGCAGATGAGGAATCCACTTCCTTCTGAAGAAATAACCAATAGAAGCAAGTATCAATACACCTGACAGTGTGATGGCAGTCCATTTTAAGAACCATTCCATGTTCCCAATACCAGTTTTCACGGATGATTGAGTTTCCCTATCGGGTGTATCATGAAGTTCCCTGGTCTCTTTCTTTGTTTGCTCTTCATTAGTTGGGGTTTCTTCAGGGTTCATCACTTCCTGTTTCAATTCCGAATCGTAAAATTCAACTTCCCCATCGAAACCCTTTGTCGGCTCGAAGGGAACCCAGCCTATCCCTGCAAAATAAACCTCGACCCAGGAATGAGCATTATTATTGGTCACCTTATAAACGGATTCGCCATCAAGGATTGATTTTTCCCCTTCCGTATAACCCTTTACCCACCTTGCAGGTATATTGGCGGCTCTTAGTAAAACGACCATTGCACTTGAAAAATTATCGCAATACCCTATCTGTGTCTCGAATAAAAATTGATCGACATAATCTTGATTGCTCTCCGGATACGGAATATCGTCCTTAGAATAAATGAATTCAGGTCCGTCAAAATAATCCTCAATAGCTTTTGCTTTATCGTACCAATTCGTTTCATTCCTTGTAAGCCGGGATGCCAATTCATATATCCGGTTTGGCAACCCCTCTGGAAGCTGAGTGTTTTTTTCCATTATTAAATCCATCGATTCGTCGGGATCCGTTACCTTCCTTAACTCAGCTATATCAAAACTCGGCATATCATAGAAAAGCTCATACTCTTTCAGGGACAGTTGTTCGCCATTATCCTGTTCGGAAATAACTTTGTCCATACCCTGATAATATTTGAAATCCATCCCGTTTTTGGCCTCAATCTTTTTTAAATACCCGGACTGCGGATGAAGGATATGGGAATATGATTCCGTCATGGACACTTTTGCCGTCATTTCTTCTGTCCTCACCACTTCAGGTACGTCGTAAATATCTAAAGAAGCCATATCCTGTCCGTTGGAAAAAGTGTGAAAGTCCGTTTCCAGTATCGAAACCCACCCTTTACCGGTATAAGTATCCTTGTTCTCGACTTTCCAGTAATGTCCTGCAGGAGCATTATTATAAAAAACGATGGAACTATCCGGCTCTATCGAACCGCCAAGTTCCGAATCGTCTTCATCATATCCGACACTTTTACGCTTCGAACCACCTTCTTCTTTCCCCGCTTTATCAGAATAGGAAGTAATATAAGGCACTGGGTCCGGCCACTGCGGAGAGAGCTTCGGGGCAGCGAAACCAACAAGGACACTTACCAAAATCATGCCGGTCAGCATCAAGATCCACTTATTGATGGAAGCCATCGGAAACTTAATCCTCTCCTGTATCGTTAGCCGCAGCAGGGACAGTAAGCCTAGCATCAAGAAGCCGATGATGATGATTCTAATCATTGCCATATCCCCCACATAAGGAGTGAATGTGTCAAGTACAGATATAAAAATCACCGTTAACATAAAAAAG
This sequence comes from Bacillus sp. B4EP4a, assembly GCF_006680105.1. Lineage (NCBI taxonomy): Bacteria > Bacillati > Bacillota > Bacilli > Caryophanales > Bacillaceae > Bacillus > Bacillus sp. B4EP4a. Next base: position 89,256 of record NZ_VHIK01000020.1, on the reverse strand, counting down.
AAAAAGATGCTTTGCCTCACCATCACCCAGTAATGGATCAAATATGTTACAAGCCAAAGAAGGACAAAAAATAGCAACGTTCGAAATGGATTTGTGATCAACTCCCAATTCCCATCATATATAAAACCAAGATTGCCCTTAAAATCCGCTAGAAATCCTTTCAGCCATGACAATTGAAATAAAGCATCTTTTGAATGGAGGAACTGTAATGAAATCATTATATAAGCACTAATGAGAATAAATCGGATTGACCAATGTATGCGGAAATAATGCAGTAGCAGGGAATAGAGCAAAAATAAGATAAAAATGATGATATTACCTGTATCGGTGAGTTTATCGACAGGCCTTAACCATTCAGTAATCAACACCAGACCAAATACATACATCAGGACATGCATGAACCTTTCCAACTTTTCGGTAGTGACATTCATTTTGCCATCACCTCTGATCTATCAATCTTTAGTTGGCCATGTTCAAAAAAGCTAACCTTTATCCCCCTCGAAACAGCTGTTGAACTTGACAACCTTTCCTCATCAGTAAGATCCGCCTGTTTCTTAACACATAACATTAATCCCTGATTAGGCCGAAAAGCACTCAATATGTCCACCTTTTCTAATGTTAAGTCTGAAACGATGAATATCACACAAGCGTTTGCCGGAAGAATTCCCTTCCTGACGTTTTCGTTCAATGCGTTTACAACACTCGGCTCCTCTTTAACAAGTCTGTAAAAAATCTTTCGTTTCTGGTTATTGCCTGCTGCTGCCGGTATGATCATCCTCGATCCCATACTCACATACCCAATTTCCATGCCTTTCTTTAACATGGCGTGGGCAACGGAAGCCGCCATTACAATGGATTCTTCGAATAAATCCGACGGCTTATCATCAAGCATGATGAATACATCCCGGTTTTTCTGCACTTCGAATTCCTTCGTCATGATTTCACTCGTTCTGGCCGTCGCCTTCCAATTAATCCATGATAACTGATCGCCTGGCTGATATTCCCTTACTCCGGATACCACTGAATGTTCACGTTGTGTTTTCTTTGTTGAAACAACTGCCCCCTGATTGAACACTCGATCAAGATCACTGTAGGCAAGCTCATGATAACGAGGAAAAACAGTTATTTTCAGAGGTGAACTATATATCGCTTCCTTTTCGACTAACCCGAAAAAGTCCCCAATCCAAAAGCGGATCGATTGAAACGAATGCTCTCCACGCTCCATGTCTTCCAAGGTATATGACATGCTGAAAGTACGCCTGAATCCCGGAAAGATAATTATTTTCCTTTGGAATCCCCTATCTTCCAGCCGCTGAGGCAATTCCTCCTCTACCACCATAAATAATAGGGGCAGCCGGTTTTTACGGGTAAACGTCAATGCTATTTCAACAGATTCGCCGGCCTGGCATTCCCTTTTATTGACCTTTCTCTCAACGGTCAAATCATGCAGCGGATAAAACAGCAGAATCGAAGCGTACACAGAAAACGGCAAAAACGAATAAAAAATGAACCAACTGACAAAACCGCCTTGAAACATTGCATAGCAAAAGGAAACGGTCATGAGTAATACAAGTCCGACCACACTCATATTTCCCCTTAAAATGTTGATGAATTTGCGCATTAGGTCATAACCCGCTTCACAGGCACCTGTGTTGTCGCCACAACTTCATGTATCACCATTCCAGCATCGAAGCCATCATAATTCGCTTCAGGTTTCAAAATAAGCCGGTGGGAAAATACGAATGGAACTAAATATTGAACATCGTCCGGCAGAACATAGTCCCTGCCCTGGATCAGCGCGTAAGCTTGGGATGCTTTCATCAATGCTATCGATCCACGCGGGCTTACACCTAAATAGACCCCTTCATGCGCACGTGTTCGATTCGCCAATTCAACAATATATCGTTTTATTGTGTCGTCCACTATCACAGCTTTTACCTCAGCCTGTAATTCTATCAATTCATCCAATGTGATGACGGATTCCAGCTCTTCAAGCGGCACCGTGTATTGAGCTCTATTAAGAACCTCTATCTCTTCTTCCACACCTGGATAGCCCATTTTCATTTTTAATAGGAATCTATCCAATTGAGCCTCCGGAAGCGGATATGTTCCCTCGTACTCGATCGGATTTTGTGTCGCCATTACGAAGAACGGCTTCTCCAATCCCCTTGTGACACCATCAATCGTCACACTTGCCTCTTCCATGGCTTCAAGCAATGCAGACTGAGTTTTCGGCGAGGTCCGGTTAATTTCATCGGCTAAAATAATATGTCCCATTATCGGACCCGGCCTAAAAATGAATTCTTGTTCCTTAGGATTGAAGATCGAAACACCAGTAACATCAGAAGGAAGTAAATCAGGTGTGAATTGAATTCGCTTAAAGCTTGCACCTATAGATTTTGCCAGTGCCCTTACCATGACTGTCTTCCCCACGCCCGGAACATCCTCCAATAAGACATGTCCACCGGAAAGGAGTGCCACGATACTTAGTTCTGCTATATCTCGTTTTCCGATAATCACCTTTTCGATATTCCCCAGAACCATTTCCAGTTTTTGATTGACCTGCTTATAAATCATTCTCTACCTCCCGGGATTCACAGATTCACATTATCACTATTATTTCATACCTTTTCTATATCAAGGATTTTACATTAAGATCCAATTAAACCTTACATTGTAAGTTTACTAGATATTCGGTAAACCATAAACGAATTTGTCTAAAAAATATTAATGCGGTCTATTGAAAAAGGTATGGTAAACTGTTGCTAAGTGAATATGAACCTTGCAGAAAAAGGTGCTGCATTGTCAGCTTAATAGGGAATTCGGTTTAAAACCGAAGCTGTTTCCGCAACTGTAAGTGCTAATGAAATAAGATGCATACCACTATTTGAGGATGTAATCGCACGCCGATTACCGTCCATTTAACCCAAATGGGAAGGTTCTTAGAGTAAAATGATGCACAAGCCAGGAGACCTGCCTTTTTTAATCGTATTATGCTCTTCGGAAGATAGGAGATTGTACGGCTCTCCCATCTTTTTTCTACTACAGATACATAGATGCCCGAAGCCGACCAAAACTCTTGGTCGGCTATTTGTCTTGCAGGGAAAAGCAATACGGAGGTCATTCACCCAATACGTAAAAGGAGGAAGATTTATGGCAAAGAAGGACTTTCGTTTTTTATGCTACCCATACATGCGTGAGTCCGTATCGACCGTCGATTTTGAAATCCGCACAGACTCATTGACGACACAAATCGGCTTGGCCGCCTCGCTAACTGAGGACGTCCCCGATGTATACCGTGACTTAATGGAATTGTTGCCCATGGCTTACCATTTAAATGGTTCAGTCCGAGGGAAATTAGCCATTACCGGCGATGATCTCGACCGTTTAAGTGCAATCTACGACCGGTATGTCGCTGAAGTGAAGGATCAAATCGAAACATTCGTCCTTCCACAAGGATCAACCGCAGCATGTACTTTGCATACTTGCCGCAGTGAAGCCAAAAAGTCCGTGCGAGCTTTACACAAGGTAAGTCTGGAAAAGGAAATTCCAGGAATACTTTTTGATTACGCTCACTTGCTTGCAAATGTATTATTCGTGATGGCAGTCTATGTCAATAAGCAACAGGGGATCGAGGAGATTCCTTTTATAAGTAAATCATACCCAACCAAACCCATGAAAAAGAAAACGGAGGAATAAATAATGAAGAGAACCCTACGATTCAGTTGGATTTCCATGCTGATGCTTATGCTTTTCCTTACCGGATGCGGAGTGAACGATGATCAATCCTCAAAGGATAATAAAGAGACTAAAAAGGGCGAAGAAATCAAGGATTATACCGTTACGGATGATACTGGTAAGAAAATAAAATTCGAGAAAATCCCGGAAAAGGTCGTTTCACTACAGCCAAGCAATACGGAAATTTTATTTGCCCTTGAACAGGGTGATAAAGTCGTTGGCGTGACAGACTTCGATAATTATCCAAAGGAAGCGAAGGATATCGAACATGTTTCAGACTCTGTTAATATAAATGCAGAAAAAATCATTGCCTTGAAACCTGATGCCATTATTGCTTATACCATTGGTGATGAAACGGCACTGAAACCACTCGAAGATGCCGGCATCCCTGTATTCATCATTAAATCTGCGGCAAATTTCGATGATGTATATGGTGATATCGGGCAGATTGCTAAAGTGATGGGTGTTGCCGAAAAAGGGGATGAATTAGTGAAAGATATCAAATCCCAAATTACAAGTGTCGAAGAAAAAGTGAAAACTTTAGATGAAAAGGAACAAACATACTTTGAAATTAGCCCTGCTCCGGAAATCTATACAACAGGATCGGAGACCTTCCAAAATGAAATCCTGGACACTGCCGGCATAAAAAACATCTTTGATGACCAAAAAGGCTGGGTTAAAGTATCCGATGAAGAAATCGTCAAAAGGAACCCTAAATCCATCATCACCACCGCCACGTATTCAGATGATGCCGTTGGTGAAATTAAATCTCGTAAGGGCTGGGAAGATATCGATGCGGTGAAGAACGATGACGTCCATTTGCTTGATGAAAATGTCATGTCACGTCCTGGACCAAGGATCGGGGAAGCTGTTGAACTCGCAGCAAAAACTGTTTATCCTGACTTGTTCAAATAACACGATAGGAGGATGCGCCAAAATTAATCGGCGCATCCTTTTCCTTTTTCCGCACCTTTCATCAGGTCAATGAAGCCACGCCCTTCCGATCTGTACATTTTAAGGAAACTTCCTTTCCGTCTTGTTTATGCTAAAATGAATGCAATCCACTCATAAGATATAAGAGGTACTGATCATGTATAAAAAATTCTTCATTTTGATCTTCGCAGCCGCCCTTCTTCTAGGGATTATTAAAACCGTTATGGAAATGTAGCAAAACAGCCCGATTCCTGATCTTTTAGGAATCGGGCTGTTTTCATTTTCGTTTAACATCACCATTCAGCTTCCCCATTTTCGGGATAAGGATAAAAAACAAACAAACGACCAAAAGTGCCAAAACGATGCCGAGCAATATCGTCAGGTCAAAATTAAGGGAAGGCTCTGTTTCTTCTTCGCTTCTCGTTCGAATGGCCACTTCCGAGAATAACCCAAGCTGTTCTGATTTTGAAGCAATGGTATTATTCTGATTCTCCGTTACAGGAGACAGAAACAGTGAGTCCTTCACCGAGTCAACGGCATCATATTTCCCTCTTTCAAAAGTGAGGTCCTTTTGTTCTTCAGGCAGTTTCCGCTTCTGTTCCAACAATCCTTCTTCATGGAAATACTCCGTTTGAATATCAATATCCTTTTCTTGATATTCATTGGGCTCCACCATGGGTTCCTCTTCCGCCCCGCCATTAGGTGCATGGCTAAAAAACAGGATGAGCAAGACAGGCATTACGTATTTATTCCACTTCATGGGCCATTGCTCTTCTTTCTGTAAGACGCTTCACTATATATGGAATGATCGTTGCAATAAGCGTCAGCACAATCAAGATGATACTAGCCGGAATGAATGCCGACTGATTACCGAATTGAATGGACATGTATACGTCCGCAACCAGGTGGTCTACATTGAAATTTGGCATGATTAAATCCAATAATGGAATGGTAAAGAAACTGATCAAACCAATCACCAGGATAGCACCGACAAACGGCCCAATCGAGAAGGCAAGTCGGGTAAACGCTGAACAGAAGAATAAAAGCAGGACGGTGAAAACGGTCCATTTAATCTCCTGCATATCTCCCAGCGGATAGATCTTCAAACCATACATGCTGATGATTAAACCTACGATCAGGTTCAATAAGGTAAACAAGGCCGCATGGACCATCATTGGGATGGTTTCATAATGATGCAGGAAGAAACCGATCAATAACCCAGAAATGAGTATGATCACCAACATGACGATCGGCGGGATATTAACCTTTTCCTGATGAAGGACTTCCCCGCTGATTTGTACGGGATTCGCTAAATATTCGTACACATACCCGTTCTGCTGATCATCGACTAGAGTGTTGTTCAAGACACTATATACGTCCGTCTTGATTCTTTCGGTTGAGTCTACATTTTGGGACCAATTGTCATTAAGCTGATCGGCCCTTTCCTGTACTGACCCCACTTTCGCTTGCAGGTCCGCTGTATCCTTCGTGACCGTGTCCTGTCGTTCCGCTACTGAATTGACAAGTTCGGAAATGAAGCCGACAGTTGTTGCCGTATTGTCTTGAAGTGATACAAACATTTCTCCATCAAGATTAACTGGAGGTTCGGCTTCCACTTCAGGAACTTCTATATGATCTGACAAATTGGAAGACACTTCTTGAGCATTCCCGGTAATTGCCGCTAATTCAGCTAAAGTGGCTTTCTGCCCCGTTTCAACGTTAGCATCATATTCTTTCATATAACCCTTAATGGAATCTGAGAACATGCCGAAGTTCTCATTGACTCCTGCTAAGCTGGCTTTAACAAGTTTCGCTTCTTCATCTACGTTTCCGGAAACCCCATTTTTCAAGTTTTCCAATTCTTTTATATTGGCTGCAAATACCTTATCTACATTTGCTTCCGTGACTCTTTCAGCCAATTCACCATAAGATGAGAGAGAACCGTAATAGGCAAGGAGGGTAGTTGAATCCCGGTTGGAGATAGGATTCTCAAAGGCCCTCACCAGCACCGCTCGCCTTTCTCCCCCCACTTTTTCAAGAAGTGACCGTTCGAGAGTCTTGATTTCTGCGATGGCCTCATCGATTGTCATACTCTGGATGTCCTGTAATTTTTGAATATCTTCCTGTGACTTTTTCCATTGGTCACCTAAATCCTTATAATTCGTGCCGAGTTCATTATAATCAGCTTGTAATTGCGTAAACTGCGCCAGCAGATCATTATATGAATCTACCAGCGTATTAAACTCAGTTATCATTTGGTTATAATTTCCTGTCCTGCCGTTTACCGTTCCGCTGAGATTATTGATTTCCGTTTGGAGTTCTGCTGTAAGGATGTTGATTTGTTCAGCAGCACCTTCACTTCCTTCTGCCGGCACCAAACTTTGAAGTGCCGTGTTGATCCCATTGATTTGATCCAGCAGTACCTGTAGCGACAGTTCATCAATCGGGTCCTTCTTTTCAGGTGCAGCAACCGATTCACCTTTGCCCGTTTCCGTTTCAATATCTTCTATAGGCGCCGTTCCTTCACCAATAACCCCCCCATCACCAGAGCTGCTTGCAAGATTTCCTCTTTGCACAAGCAAAGTAGACTGAAGGTTATCAAGACCCGCCTCTTCAGATTGTTTCAATTGTTCAATCGAGCTTTGTTGATCTTGGGTGATTTTCGTAATTTGTTCTACTTGTTTGTCTTTCATGCTTGTTGAAAATTGTTCCAATTCATTACTGCTGGAATCGAGTTTCTGCTGCATGATTCCAACATTCTCACTAATGCCTTGATCATTAAGGCTGTATTTCGTATTCATCCCTTGCTGAATCTCCGGTAACGACTGGTTCCCCTCATTCAGCACCTTGTCATAAGATTGAACACTCTCGTTGACAAGTTGCTGATTCTGAGCCGAAGCCTTCTCAAAAAGAATACTTTGAGATTTTTGATATTCCTCAAAAGAAACTACATCTTCTACAAAGGAAGCCATTTGAGTCTTGGTGTTGCCTATTTCATCCATTGTTTCATTACTCGTTTTGCCAGCATCCTTCGTTTGGGCAAAGACTCCTTCAAGCATTTCCTTATGCTGCTTGATTTCGCCGGCGAGGCTTTCCGAGCTTGGAGTATAAAACTCATACATCGTGTTTTGAAAAGCGATTTCTTTAGCAAGGACATTATCGAACTTCTTACGGATGTCCTCGACCGATTGGGAAACATAGCTCCAATACTGTGTTGAAATATGCTTATTCATTTTACTCTTTGTCTTCTCTAATTCCTTTTGTACCTTTTCCATATTCTCTGCATTCAAACTAGGTTGCACCTTGTACTTTATCCCCGCCTTGACAGGCTGTTCATCATCGAACGTATAAATATTCTCTGAAAAATCGGATGGGAAATATATAACTGCATCATACTTTTCATTTGCAAGTCCACTTTCCGCCGTACTTCTATTAACCACAAACCACTCATATTCAGAATCCTTGTCCAATGTAGTAACAAGCTCTGAGCCCACGAAAATAGGATTATTATTAAATTCAGTGCCATTATCTTCATTTACAATGGCAATTTCACGAGAAGCCGTTTCTGTCTTTTTCATTGGATTTTGGCCAATATAAGAAAAAAACAAGATTGGCAGCGCTAATATCACCAGTATTTTACCGATTAATAGCATCGGTTTTATTTTTTCAGACACTCTCTTGCACTCTCCTTCTTTCTTCACTTAGTGGTATTTGGATTTTACTCTCCTGGCCATTCAGCACAAAGTATCCGTAACCCGGCTGTATTTCTTCTTCTTTTCTGGAATAGGAGAGGGTATACAAGCTTTGGTCCGATTTTTTAAGAAGCAAAACAGCCTGTCTGACTTGTTTCAGTTCGGTTGTCAAAGAATCATACCCCTTCGTGAAGTCGTTGGCATTTCCAGCGACAATCAGACTAAAGCCGAGATGGCTGTACTGTTTCATCAAACCGCTGATCCTATCCTGAATCCTGCCGTCTATCGTCTGCTGGATCCTTGAAATGCTATCTATGACAAACATGATCGGCGGGAATTCCAGTTGCTTCATCGATTTCATTTCCAATGCCGCTAGATAACTTCGTTCACGTTCTTCAAATATTTCAGTGATATGATCGAGCCATTCGATTATCTGATCTTTTGTTTCCACATAGCTCACCTTCTCCTCTAAAGCATAAGAAGATAGGCCACGGTCAACTCCGTCAAATAAACCAATTTCCCCAATTGCCTGTGTAAGCAACGATTCCAAGAGCACTTTAATGACATTCGTTTTCCCTTTACGTGACTGTCCTACGACAAGCAGGAATGGATTGGAATTCAACTCCACGAAAACAGGTGCAACACTTTCCTCTGAAAGCCCGATTGGAATGGAATCCTTCTTAATGGCTTGTGAGCAATAACGCTTGAAGCTGCTGGAATCAAGATGTGCCGGTAACATCGGAATCGCCGGCGGTTTGGCTGTTTGCTTATATTTAACCTTATGTTCTGCCACAGCTTGTTTCATTTCTTCTAAAACGGCTATATCATCCGCACCATCGGCTGGTAAATAAACCTGCGTGAGATAGGTTTGGTCCTTTTTCACCAACGCCCTACCCGGAACAGGTTCATTTTCATAAGGGGTTCTCCCCAAAACAGAATATTGTTCCGAACTGTCCATTAAGTAATGGACGACCTTCGTCTTAAGACTATTCATTAACGGCTGGCGAATCGCATTGATTCTCGTTGCCGTTAAAATCATGAATATACCAAGTGACTGTCCATCACGTGCAAACTGAACGAATTGCGCTTCCTGGTCTTGCATCTCATCCTTCACTAAGTCAAAATTATCGACCACGATATAAATAATCGGCAATTTATCTTCCACTAATGCATTATAAAGCTTTATGTTACTAAGCTCCTTTTCTGAAAAAAGCTGCTTACGCCTTTCCATTTCCGCCTTCATGAATAACATGAATTTTTCAATTTTCCTTAGCTCATCGAACCTAAAGTATTCCCCTGTATGAGGCAGCTGCCGCATTGGCAATAGAGCGCTATTCCCGAAATCGAAAATATAATAATGCAGCTCTTTTGGACTGAATTGATCTGCAAAACTAAAGAGAAGTGTCAAAACGGTGGTTGACTTGCCGTATCCGGAAGAACCAAAAACCCCAACATTCCCGTCTTCAATCCAGTTATATTCATAATTTGTCTGGCTCTGCAATTCGGGCTCATCCTTCATTCCCAAGTGGAATTGATTGCTCGTCAAGCTTCTTTCAGTGTTTCTCGATAAACGATCTGAAAGAGGCGGCAGCCACGGGCTTGCCAACTTCTTAATCTCCAATTTTTCCTGTGTCGCCACAATTCGATCTGCCACGGCTTCAATTTCACTAATCTTTTCTTTCCTCTTATTAGTGATCTGTTCCGATACATTTGAGATTTGAACAAGGCCGAGGTCTGTAACAAGTGCCACTTCATCCTCAGATCCAACCGTATCCTCTAAATATGGTGCACCGCTCCACGCAGACTGGAACAATTCATAAACCTCGTTATTTCCTACCTGCAAATATCCCCGTCCGGTGACAGTAATATTTGCCGCATCGCTATTTTTAAGAATTTCCTTACTATCATTGGCATCCTGCACTTTCAAGGAAATTTTAAAACGGGCATTACTCCAAATCTGGTTATCAATTACACCGCCTGGCTTTTGTGTAGCAAGAATTAAATGAACTCCCAAGCTCCGTCCAATACGCGCCGTACTCACTAATTCACGGATGAAATCTGGTTCTTCGTTTTTAAGTTCCGCAAACTCATCTGATATCAAAAATAAATGCGGTAACGGTTCATCCGCTTTGCCTTCTTTGTATAAGTCCGTGTAATCATTGATATGATTGACTTCGTATCGATCAAACATGCGCTGGCGTTTCTTCAATTCACTATTGATGGAGGCTAGTGCCCTGGCACTGAAGTTCTTGCTTCCCTCAATATTCGTAATGACTCCGAGCAGATGTGGAATCTGCCTGAATGGCTGTGCCATTCCCCCACCTTTATAATCAATGAGCAAAAAGGCAACTTCATGTGGATGATAATGAACGGCTAATGATAGGATGTAGGTTTGCAGTAATTCACTCTTCCCCGAACCTGTCGTTCCAGCAACCAATCCATGGGGGCCATGCGCCTTTTCATGCAAGTTCAATTCAACCCTATCCGTTTTCCCTTTCAATCCAATGGGAACTGCCAAGGATTTGGAAGACTGATTGGTCCGCCAGTTCTGGCTAATAGGCAGATCTTCCACTTCACGTACTTTCAATAATTCCAGAAATGATACCGTTTCCGGTATGGAATTGTTCATGCCTTTTTGATGATCTAGTGAGCGCAGCGTACGTGCATAACGCTCATTCCCTTCTTTTGAATGGGCATCAAGCTTAAAAGGAGTATGTACGGCCTTCGTTTGCTGGATGAGAATTTCACCTTCAAGATCATTTATATACTTCACAAGCGTATGGACATTTTCAGTCAAACTTTCTTTTGCATCCGCTGCAAAAATCGTCGAGATACCTAAATCGTCTGTTTTACCTTCTAAATATTCCAATATGACATGCTCCGCAATTAAATTACGATCCGTGACAATAAAGACAAAGTGGGGAGTAAATCTCACTTTCCCTTTGTTCTCATCCAAATCTCTTTCCCTCAATAGCTGATAAATCGAGGTCAGTAGCTGGTCACGTGATTGCTCATTATATATAAAGCCTTTTGCATAGGCATGCGGCAATTGAAAATGAGGGAGCCATTTCATCCATTCCCATTCTTGGTAATCCTTTTCCGGAAAAATGGCCACAAATCGAACATCATGATAACTATGAAAAAAGGCCAGTTGCCCAATCAGTTGTTGCAGCTCCCGTTTAACAATCGATTCCTTTCCGACCAGGCCCATCGATCCGCTTGATAAATCGATGGATAACGGAAGATCATCCAGGTTTTTGTATACATCCACAAGTTCTTGCGACTGCTCAAGTAAATCATCTATATCCCGATTGGACATATCGCTACTATTTACCGATACCTCATAACTTGAGGGTATGGTCGCCGTTCCGATCTTAAAGTGCAGGGCATCTTCACTTTCCAAAGTCCGCTCCCATATACGGTCGCTGATACTATCAGTTAGAAGCTTCATCCTTTCAAAGGAAGGGTAATGATAGGACAGCACATCCTTTTGTTTTTCAGACAGCTCTTGCAACTCTTCCCTCTTCTGCTCTAAATACCTGGTATATACACGTTGACGTTTTTCTTCTCTGAATTTTTGCTTCTTTTTGTCTTTAAAGTATTGTACCGTCGAAGTAACTAAAGTCGTTGTGAACATCACAATCGATATGATGATGAAAATGCCCCGAGGCTGAATCATCGTGATGACCCCCATGACGATTAACATCATTAAAGGCGGCATAAGGATTAGCCATAACCCTCTATTATTATCTTCCGATTCCTGGCTCGGAAAAGATATCGTCACTTTCTCATCCGGCAATTCGTAGATCATCCTTGGTGTCCTGCGATATTGGGGATAGTTTTTTTTCATTTCAGAGATCGGCTTCTTCATTTTAGATAAAGAAGTTTCATAACTCTCGGCACAGTGGATCATCAATAAGTCGCCTTCAACCAACCTCAGCGCCATATTCGGCCAGCAAATCAGATCACCATTTTGAATGGGAACAGCCTTCGCCACCCTTTCACCATTCAGGAATATCGTGCTATTTTCCTTAGGCATGAGAAGCCATTGCCCTTTATGAAGCAAAAAGGAAAATCCATTGCCGGAAACTGGTCCTTCTTTACGGATAGTCGCTCCCGCCTTGGCCGATAAAGTGATTTCTTTCAAATTGCCTATATAATAGAGGCTTTCTTCCAATTCCCCTGCTGTATAAAAAATCTCGACCGTTTCTTCTCCTTCATGAAAGGTGAAGCTTTGGAATGGCTTTACATCGCCAAGCTTCTTGTCCTCTCTAAACACCTCATATCCATCAAGTCCTTCATGTTTTTTCAGCTTGATGGGACCATGTTCAAAGGGAATGGAATAAACCGTGATCGTATCCTGTTTTGATGGCCCAATCGTAATTGGACCGTTATGATCATCCTTGATCGTATAGGATTGGTAGGTTTCCTTAGAATAAATCCATAATAAACTCATTAAATCTCACCTCCGCAAAAGGCCCATTGCTCACTCTTTGCTTTTCTCTTTTTCTTCAGATGATTTATTGGAGGAATCCTTACTTTCCTCTTTCCCCTCAGAAGCAGATTCCTTTTCCGCTTCTTCTTTTACAGCAGGTTTTGCTTCCGCTGCGCCTTTATCCTCTATATTCGCCTCTGTTGAAGGCTGGTTCTGATCTTGCTGTTCCTCCAATTGCTTTTGCAATTCCTTTAGTTCCTTTTCATATTCGGACAACTCAGTATCGATTTCTTTAATTTGCGTTTCCTTTTCTTCCCCAGAAAGGTTATCGTCCAACTTGATTTGTTCTTTCTGATTTAACAGACCATATGTAATTAATTCGCGATCCTCCATGATTCTCGCCAAATCGATCGCGTCCTCGTTCATGCCCCTGCCTATATAGATCCAATATAGGAGATACTGGCTATCGGTCTGCAACGTGATTGCATTTTCCACATTTTTCCTAGCTACTCCCTCCAACGGTTCATAGGTGACGTAGGACTTCGCCAGTTCATACTGAACGACATACGGCATTTTTTTCGGATCATAGTTTTCCAAACGGTCAATGACTTCACTATATTTTTGTTTTAAGAAGCTTTCACCGCTTTCTACATACGCCTCCTGCTTAGGTTGGGAGAAGAATAGTGTGTAAATCGCGAACAACAGCAGTGGCACTAGAACGATAACCGTACCCCAAAGTATATAACGGCCCGTTTTCCATTTCTTTTCAGGGATATGCACAAATGCTTTTTCTTCCTTCTCTAAAGCTTCTATCCGAGTTTGAATGAGAGTGGAAAGTTCATCCCAAGTCCCCGATTCCAATATACTTTGTGATTCGTTCGATAGTTTTAATGTTTTATGGTAAAGCAAATACTCTTCGAATGTATACTGCCCATCCACAAGTGCCGAAATCGTTGCCTTCGTTTCTTTAAATAGCTCATCTTGATCATGCTCATAAGGAGGCAAACTGTCTTTTACGCCATAATGCAGGAAATATGGGGCCAAGCCTGAATCAAAAACGATATTTTCCGGACAGACGACTAGTTGCAGGCGACTCAATTCATGATTCCTGATTTTCTTCAAGATTTGATAAGACGATAACCATCTACTTAACGGATTTTTTTCTTTAGCTTTGGAAAAAACAAAAAAAGAGGCTGGTGGATTTACTCTGATCTGCACCTCGTCCTCTGTCACTTCTATATGTTTCTGGAGAGTATCATCCGCTTCATGAATAAGCTGTAATTCCAGTGGGTCTTGCATCGATAATTTTGCCCGTTGGAAAACTAACAAATGCCCATTATCATCCTTCATCATTGCAGCTTCTGTTTTTTTCTCCAGATATGAGGATTTTTTCTCATCCATTTTATGTAACTCCTTTACCCCTGCTAAAGGGCTTTAGACTTTTTTCCTATAAAGAGTCCACACTTAATCCATTAGAGGATCTCAAGGCGGTCCCCCGTCGTAATTCCGCTATCAAGCAGGGTTTCATAACCTGAACATACGAACTCTTTATTCTGGACCCGCACCCAATAGCCTTCTTTAGGTGCACTGGCAATATCCTTTACCTGCCATATTATTTCCACAACCTTCTTGATGGATCGGTAATTCGACACTTGCAAATCAAACACTTCCCCTGTATACCTGTTTAAATCGATCGTCAGTTGAATATATATGGAAACCACCTCTTTTAAAGCAAAAAAACACCACGATCTTCATAAAGAGTCGCGGCGCTTTTTCCTAGAAAATTCTTTATCTCATTGACCTAATGATTATCCGCGAATTTGACTAGCAATCTGATTATCTGTGTCTTCAAGGATTTGAGCTGATTTATTCAATTGTTGAGAAACTTCATTCAACAAACGAGCCATATCCATGAATGAAGGCTTTAATTCTTCGTACTGACCTACGAAAGCCTCACTGGAAGAACCTTCCCAAATACCAGTTAAATGATCTCTCATTCTATCTAAACGACCAATCATATCCGTTACTTGTTGGCTCTCATTATCATATTGTCTAGCTACATCTTTCAGTTCTGAAGGTGTTACACGAATTTGTGACATAGAAAAAATCCTCCTTTTATCTTATATAGTACATTTTAATAGAACCATACATTTTCTGCCATATAAATAAGCGCAAAGTCGAAAAATGGTAAATTATGATTATGCAAAAAAACCTAAATATGGCATTATGAAAGTCTATGTACCTGTTTTCTCAAATATTTAAACCCTTTTTTTAATTAATTTTTAACTTTTTACTTTTTCATGGTAAAAAAAGTTCCTTATACCCAATATTTCTGAACCATTATCGAATAATATGGTTTACACCATAATAATAGTGACTTTAGACTTTCTTTTCTAGGAAATTAATCAAACGTTTGATTAAAGTCTGAAAATCAAACGTTTCCATACTGTTCGCCTTTTTAATTGATCGATCCCAAATCATTCAAAATGGACATCCGAATGAACGGGGGACCTTTTTTGCAAAGATATATTGTCCTGACTCCCTTTTTCGGCCAACCACTCACTTCAGCTACAGCAGGAATACGTCATATAGCGAGAATCGGTATATCCAACAGAAACAGGCCATCTCTTCCCAAAGGTTTTTGGAAAAGTGATGGCCTTTATACTTAATACATGATTCAATTACGTTGCTTAATCAAATAACCCGTTCCAAAAAATGTTTCAAAAACCGATCATTTTCCACATTCGTACAGACGCGGATTCTAGGTTCGCCATCCTCTTGACCAATTGTCCTGCCTGTTTCTTCACCCTCGGTCACCACCTTGACGTTCATCCATTCTGTATTCACAAAACTTGAATCAATCGCAACCCCGACAGCAAGCGGATCGTGAAGGGCGCAACCGCCCAAACCTGGATGGGAGTTTTCATATGCTTTCATATAATAATCGGTCATTTCCGCTAAAAATTTGGCGCTTTCCTTACCAGTGGCACGCCAATCATCAAGCTTCGATTTCAACAGATATGTTTGGAGTGTCACATCAAGCCCCACTAGGGTGATTGGCAGTCCTGAAGCAAATACCTGATCAGCTGCTTCAGGATCTGATATTATGTTCGCTTCAGCATAGGGCGTTACATTTCCTGGTACGTTTACGGCACCGCCCATAATAATGACCTCTTTTACTAAGGACATGATCGTTGGGGCTTTTTTAATCGCCAATGCGATGTTAGTCAGTGGTCCAACTGCAATAATCGTAATTTCATGCGGTCGGCTTTTCACTTGATCGATAATGAAATCTGCTGCATTTCCTTGTGATGCTTTGATGGTTGGTTCAAACTGAAGAGTATTTCCTAACCCGTCTTCCCCATGAACATGCTTCGGATATTTCTTCTTCCTTCCGCGCACCAAAGTTTGGTCAGCACCTTCAAAAACCGGAATACGCCTGTTTAATTTCTCCAAAACGGCAAGTGTATTGCGGGTCGATTCAACAACGGGCACGTTACCAAAGCAAGTGGTGAATCCGAGCACTTCCAATTCCGGGGAATTTAAAGCATATGCCATCGCCATGGCATCATCAATCCCAGTATCAACATCGAATATGATTGGTTTCAATATTTCCACACCTTCCAAAATCACTTTTTGAGAGCTTTTTCAATAGAGAAATAACAAATTGATTGCCTTCACTTTTCTCTTTCTTATGTATCATGAAACACTGTTTTCCAACTGAATTTTAACATTCAACGATAGGCAGTTCCACAGAAAGTTAGGAATACTCTTAATTTGCAAACAAATGACAATGCCAGCTGCTTCTTGTATCTACCAGTAATAATAGTTGACCGCTCATAAATATCAATGATATAAAAAGTGAAAAGAAGAAGTTGTATCTTAGTAGTGACCAATCCTTTTCAACTTTGTCAAAGCTATTACGTCTACTACAAAAGCAGTTATGAATACACGCGTTACGAATTTATGATATCCAAGGTGGAAAAAGGATGAAAATGTTTAAGTTGATTGAAGATGTTCCTTCTGCGTATAAAAAAGGAACAAAATTCTTTTTAATATCACATTCAGAATTCATTGGCGTGAAAAGTTATGTATTACTGGCTGAAGATTTGAAAGGAAAGATCGAAGTAACGGAAGAGGAATTGAGGAGTAAATTCGTTTCCATACATTGATTTAAAAAGCTCCATTTGGTTAAGCTGGAAGCTGCTTAGCCAAATGGAGCTTTTCCTTTCCAAGTCGCTGGGATTGAACCGGCGACTGAAAAAAACTGAATATGAGGAAGGAAAGGACATGTACATTATGGTGAATGTTTTCTTAAAAACTATGATTCTAATGAGGCGGAAATTTTCATCATATTCTATCCCACAGCAGGAGAAAGCATTGTTAAAGTCTGTACCAAATCAGATGAAGTTCATTCATATACTATTTGGTATGGCTTCATGGGGCTGATTCTATATATCTCTTTCAAATAAATGCATCTTAGAATCAGAAGCTCCTTTGCCTTCTATTTTATTGTTTTTTTGATTCACACTATCGCCATATAATAATCAAATTTCAATTAAAGAGAGAAGTATTGGCGTATAACGATGAAGCTCCACCAGAGTGAACAAATAGAATGTTATCCTCAGGCTTAAGGGTGCCTTTTTGTATTAAATCGATGAGTCCCGCTGCCGCTTTACCCGTATATACCGGATCCAGCAAAATCCCTTCCGTTCTTGCCATTAGCTTGACTGCTTCCACCATTTCAGGTGTAGGCAAAGCATAACCCGGTCCGACATACTCATCAAAGCACGTAACAGCCTCACGAGGAATTGAATTTGAAATGCCGATGTGTGCTAAAGTTTCTTTAACTAGCTGATAAACTTTCTCTTCTTGTTCAGCTTTTCCTCTGCTTACGTTTATTCCAATTACTGATATTCCACTTTGGTTTCCATGAAATCCGGCCACCAAACCAGCATGCATTCCACCGCTTCCACTTACACAAATAACAGCTTTCAAATCAATTCCTTGGTCAAAGGACTGTGCCAAGATCTCCTGTGCGCAAGCAACATATCCCGTTGCACCAATGACATTCGATCCCCCAACCGGAATGATGTACGGGCTATGTCCATTCTCTGTTACCTCTTTAGCCACTTTCTGCATTTCTTGCATTAAGTCCGCCCCATTAGGCACTACTTTGATTTGTTCAGCGCCCAATAAATGATAGAGAAAATAGTTACCATTAAAATCTGGTTCAGAATTTGCAAGACCTTCTTCCAACACAAGAATGCACTTCATTTTCTCTTTAACCGCTGCCGCTAATGTTAAACGGCAATGATTTGATTGAATGCCTCCACATGTAATTAACGTATCCGCCCCTTTATCCAATGCATCGGCAACAAGGAATTCCAGTTTTCTTGTTTTATTTCCCCCAGCCGTCAGACCAAGCATATCGTCTCGTTTAAGATAAATAGAAGGACCACCAAGAACTTCGGAAAAATGATGTAATTTCTCAATGGGTGTATCTGTTGGTGTATATCGCTGTCTAGGAAATTGTGCTAAATTCATTTTTAAAACTCCTCCTGATATTTCTGTTTAAGACTAGCCATATTACATTAAAGAAAATTGAATATCAATCTTCCCTTTTCAATTATATATAATTAAATAATAGCCACCGCTTCTATTTCAATAAAAGCATCTTTAGGTAAACGAGCAACTTCAACCGCACTTCTTGCCGGATAATTATCAGGGAAAAACTCTCCATATACTTGATTCATCACGGCAAAGTGATTCATATCACTTAAAAAAACCGTTGTTTTTATTACCTGCTGTAAGCTTGATCCCGCCGCTTCTATAACTTTCTTAAGATTCTCCAATGACACCCTTGTTTGCTCCTCAATATTATCAGGCATTTCTCCAGTTTCAGTCTGAATTGGAAGCTGCCCTGAAGTATACACTACATTCCCTGCCTTAATTCCTTGTGAATAAGGACCGATCGCCTTGGGAGCTTCATTGGTTATGATTGTTTCTTTTATCATATAAACCACCTCTTTTTTTTGTAATCCTATTAAAAAACGGAATTGAATTTAATTCCCTTTAAATAAAACGCTTACATTCAACACAAGCCTTCCCTCTTATTCTTTGCGCTCAAAATCACACTCCATTAGCGGCACCATTTTTGTTTTCTTAATGATTTTATACCCAAGCCAGAGAAGCAAGAAAATAGGAAGACCTATATACGTCGCTATAATTTCTGCCCAGCTAATTTGATCTCCGTAAAAAAGAGTCTGTCCAAAAATGAAAACCACAAAAAATAACAGCGTGATAACTGGGCCCAGCGGGTACCATTTGGCTTTAAACGGCAATTCATTTAGATCTCTGCCTTGGGCTACATAGGCCTTACGGAAGCGGTAATGACTAACGGCAATCCCGAACCATTTGATAAATCCGGTAAGGGCTGAAGCATTTACCAACCAAATAAAAACTGAACCATTTCCAAAAAGGGAAGCCAAAAAAGAGGCAAGTCCTATAAAAGCAGTTGTACAAAGGGCCCACATGGGAATTCCCCTCCTGTTAAGCCTTGCAAAGACCCGTGGTGCCTTTCCTTCTTTCGCCAGTGCCCATAGCATACGTGAAGAAGCATACATTGCTGAATTCGCTGCGGATAAAACAGATGTAAGAAGCACCGCATTCATGACGGAAGCAGCTAATGCCAACCCAGCTCTCTGAAGAACAAGAGTGAAGGGGCTGATAGATACATTTTGAACGCCTGATTTAAGCAGGTTTGGATCCGTATAAGGGATAATCAAACCGATAACAAAGATCGTCAGCACGTAGAAAATAAGGATTCGCCAGAAGATTGACCGAATCGCTTTCGGTACGTTTTTCGATGGATTTTCGGTTTCACCTGCTGCCGTCGCAATCACCTCAGTTCCCTGGAACGCAAAGCCCGCGATGAGCACTACACTAAAGATAGATACAAGCCCGCCATGGAAAGGAGCATCTCCTTGGGTAAAGTTACTGAACCCGACCGCATGTCCTCCCATAATTCCAAAAATCATGGCAACCCCAATAACGAGAAATACGATGATCGAGATGACCTTAATGCCGGCAAACCAGTATTCACTTTCCCCATATGCCTTGACTGATAAAACATTTAAGATTAGCAACAAACCCAGAAATAGTGCACTCCACAATATAGAAGGTGAGTCTGGAAACCAATACTTCATAATAAGAGTAGAGGCCACCAAATCTGCAGGAACCGTTATCGCGGTTGTATACCAATAGTTCCAACCTAACGCAAAGCCTAACGCAGGATCAATATACTTTGAGGCATAGATGTCAAAGGCCCCCGGGACCGGTAAGAAGGCCGATAGCTCTCCTAAACTATTCATGACAAAATAGACCATGATTCCTACCAGAATGTATGCAGCAAGCGCTCCCCCCGGCCCCGCAGTGCTAATCGTCGATCCGCTGGATACAAACAATCCAGTTCCAATAGCGCCACCTATAGCCATCATCGTTAAATGCCTGGATTGCAGCTTCCTTTGTAATGATCCTTTTGTATTTCGCTCTTCTAGGGTGTTACTAATCTCTGCTTCTAATTTCCCCATAGAGTATCCCCCTTTTTACTCATCGTTCAAATACAATTTGTATGCAGGCTCATCTTGTTGTTCTTTTGAAAAATCTCTTCATTGAAATGTTTTTATAATTTTCTGTTAACTTGTAAAATACCTCTACCTTCCGCTTTTATCCCCTCCTCTCAAATTCAGAAGAGAAAATGCTATAAGCACTCTCCCGCATTAATTTTAATTGAGTAAAATAGATGAAGTTAACATAATTTATACTTTTCCAACTTGCGATATAGAGTAGACAGGCTAATCTGTAGTTCCCTGGCAATCTGTTCTTTATCATCTCGATATTTTTCAGCCAGGAAATAGCTCTGGATTACGTCCTTTTCGTATTCTGAAATCATTTGTTCTAAGCTTAATCCACTGCACTCAACAGAGAGATGGTCCTGTTGAAAGAGATAGTCAGGTAAATCTTGAAAGCCCACAATATCCGATTCGGCCATATTGACCATATATTCTACGGCATTTTCCAATTGCCGTATATTCCCAGGCCAATCATAACGGATAAGCCATCGCTCCAGCATGGGGTCAAGTCTCAGTGGATTCCTTTGCATGATCATACAATGTTTATGAATGAAATGTTCGAGATACAAAGCAATATCATCACGCCGCTCTTTCAAGGGTTTGGTATGGAGAGGGAGGACATTGAGACGATAATATAAATCCTCGCGAAAAGTTCCGTTTTTCACCATTTCCTCCAGGTTACGGTGAGTGGCTGCAATCACCCGTACATTAATCTCGATTGATTTATTACCACCTATTCTTTCAATCTCTTTTTCCTGTAAAACCCGTAATAACTTTGGCTGCAAGAAAAGCGGCATATCTCCAATTTCATCAAGAAAAATGGTTCCGTTGTGCGCTAATTCGAATTTCCCCATTTTCCCATTCCGCCTTGAGCCAGTAAATGATCCGCCCTCGTATCCAAACAATTCACTTTCTAACAAGCTTTCAGGTATGGCAGCGCAATTAACTGCCACAAATGAATGCAATCGGCGCTTGCTTTCAAAATGAATCGCCTTAGCTAATAATTCCTTACCCGTACCGCTATCTCCCCTAACCAACACAGTGGATGGACTGTTTACAATCCTTTTTGCTTTTTTAATAACATCTTGAAGCCCGGAATCTTTACCAAGAATGTTTTCAAAAGTAATAGATTTCGTAGGTATCGGTATATCTTCTTGAATTTTGCACCCCTGTTCTTTACCAAGGTCCAGCATTGCTAATTTATTGACTAATAATGTACTAACATTGCGTAAAAACTGTATCAGGTTCTCTGATTCTATAATCATTTTCTCCTTTTGTTCAAGGGAAAAACCAATCATGCCGATGACGCCAACCGGTTTGTCTTGCTTTACAATAGGAAACCCGATGGTAGCGAGTTCTTTGCATTGATTTACGAATTTACAACTCCTACACTGCGACTCATCTTTTTTCACATCGTAAACCACTCCAGGCTCCCCTGTTTCCAATATCATTCTGAAAAAGGAGCCTTCCGGAGCCGTTTTGCCAATGAGATCTTTATAGTAGCCAGTTCCGCTAATGCGAACCCCCTTTTCATCAAGCACCGTTATATCCAGACCAAGGATTCCTGCTGTGTTCTCAGCGTAATCTTGAATAAACTGCTGCATGCCGATAAAGCCTGCCATATTATCCTCCTCTGCTATTGCGCTTTATGAAATAATAAAATAAATTTATTATAAAATAAATTTCTACGCTTTGCACAAAGAGGAGACAGCTTTTTCTATGCCACCCAGAGCATTTTTCAACATCGAACGCGGGCAAGCGATATTAAGTCGCATGAACCCTTCACCTTCCATACCGAAGATCTGCCCTTCATTCATTGCAACCCTTGCTCGGCGCAACATAAATTGATCCATTTCTTCAACTCCCAATTCCCGGCAATCAAGCCATACAAGGTATGAGCCTTCAGGCTGAATGACTTTGATTTGCGGGATGTTTTTGCTGAAGTAACTCAGAGTGAACTCCAGATTCCCCTGCAAATATTCAAGGAGCTGATCCAACCATTCTTCTCCATAGCGGTATGCAGCCTCTAACGCAACAACACCAAATATGTTCGGCGAACCAATGGATAATGTATTAAGTTCTTGATTATACCTTTCACGGAGTTGCTGGTTTGGAATAATGATACTTGACGTCTGCACACCCATTAGGTTAAAAGTTTTGCTTGGCGCAATGCAGGTAAGAGAATAATTCGCAAACTCTTCTGAAATAGAAGCAAAAGGAATATGGGTATGTGTTTTATAAACAAAGTCAAAGTGAATTTCATCTGCGACAACGAGAATATTGTGCTTCATACAAAGCTGCCCCAGTCTCGTCAATTCTTCTCTGCTCCATACCCTTCCTATTGGGTTATGGGGACTACATAGGATCAACATTTTCACTTTTGTATCCATCTTTGCCTCTAGGTCTTCGAAATCTATGGAATAACGCCCATTTTCAAGCTTAAGCGGGTTGTTTACAATTTCACGGCCGTTCGCTTGGACTACACGGGCAAAATGATGGTATACAGGAGGTTGGATAATTATTTTGTCCCCTGTCTGCGTGAAGGACTGAATCGCCAACGATAGAGCTGGGATCACTCCTGGGCTGTGGGTAATCCATTCTTTCTCAATGGACCATCGATGTCTTCTTTTCAGCCAACCAACAATGGATTCCATGTACGAGTCCGGTCTAAGCGTGTATCCATATACACCGTGGACCACACGTTGTTCCAATGCATCGATGACTGGTTGCGGAGACTTAAAATCCATATCCGCCACCCACATCGGAATAACATCCTTTACGCCAAAATGATTTTCAAGATCATCCCACTTTTCGCAGTCAGTGTTCAGTCGACGGATTTCTTGGTCAAAATTATATTTCATCGAGTATCTCTCCTTCTCATGTTTGCTTGTGTACCTTGCCTCTTTATATATGCAATTGTCATGCCAACCCATTTCTCTTATAAAATCTCCTTATTTCCTTAGAATATCTTGTTTGATTACCCTAAACACGCGGTCTTTTTTTAAAACCCTTTTATCCTAAGCTTTAGCACTTTTGCAATGTTAGGAAATATTTTCTTATAGATGATAAAATCAAAACATTCATTAAGATTCCTGGTGAGTCACAACTTCTTCCGTTTCCTCCATTCCTCATATCCACCTACAAGGCTTTGTACCTCTTTAAAACCATGAACTTGCAGAAGGCTTGCAGCGATGGCTGATCTTCCTCCGGTTTTGCAATAAACCAAAATTGGTTTATCATGTGGAAGTTTAGGTGCCTGTTCTTGTAAATGGCCAAGCATGACATGATTAGCTTGTGGAAAATGGCCTTCCTTCCATTCGGCCATGCTTCGGACATCTAGCACATATATGCTTTCTGTTTGAATTGCGTCATCTATCATGTCCATTGTCACTTCTTCATATTTCATAACACGTGAATCAGATTCGCCAGCCTGCTCAATGATATATGGATCCAATGTTGCAATGACGCGATCCAACCCAATGGACTGGAGATCTTTCACAATATCTGCAACATCAGCATTGCTTGCCAGAAGATATATAGGCAAGTCATAATCCAACAGCCACCCCGCCCACGTTACAAATGATTTGTTATATGGAATATTAATTGAGCCTCGTATATGCTTGGTGGCAAATTCACTGGCCGGACGCGTATCCAAGACTATTCCCTGTTCCGTCCACTCCTGCACAGTATCTATTGACCCCACCATTGGAAGTGGTGCTGCTATCCTTCGGATTTGTTGCGCTCCATCTTTATTCAACCGCTTCATCATTGAAAAATAAGGGGGTGCCTCAGGCTGCCCAGCCAACAGCGCTTCAACAAAGAGATTTTCATCATTATATTGCAGTGCCCAATTTGTCCGTTTTTCATAGCCGATGGTTGACGACGGAATCGCACCTAGCGCTTTACCACAGGCACTGCCCGCTCCATGCCCTGGCCATACTTGCAAATAATCTGGAAAGTTTTTAAATTGTTGCAATGACCGATACATCATGCGTGCCATTTTTTCTGAGGAACCATGCACCCCTACGGCTTTTTCTAATAAGTCGGGACGCCCCACATCACCGACAAATATAAAATCCCCGGTAAATATGCCAAGTGGGTCCGCACCCCCATCTGTTACGAGCAGCGATATATGCTCAGGTGTGTGTCCTGGCGTATGCACCACCTCAAAATTGATATTTCCAATGGCAAATACATCTCCATTTCTCAGAAAGCGGTGGTCATACCCAGTTGCGTACTCATATTTCCAGTCCGGCCTTCCTTCATCAGACAAATACAATGTCGTTTCAAGCCTGGAAGCCAGCTCCAGCGAACCAGACAAAAAATCGGCATGAATGTGTGTTTCCGTTACGCCCACGATCCTCACACCATGTGCTCTTGCCGTTTTTATGTAAGGCTCTATATTACGTGACGGATCGACAATGATCGCTTCACCGGTAGCCTGACATCCCACAAGGTATGAAGCTTGAGCCAGTTTCTCATCATAAAAATACTTCAATAGCATAAATCCTTCTCCTTTCAAGCACCTCGGATACTTTTGTTTTGTTATGACTAGCAACGTTTTTACATCTTTCCTTTAAGCATTCCGTTCCAATACATAATGGGAAGCAAGTTTTTCTTCAATAAATACATACTGAACCTCTCACGGGATTGATCGATTGGAAAGGTTTCTTGCGGCTGTAAATCATAATTGAACTCAGCCAGTATAAGCCGCCCATATCCGGTAACAAGCGGACATGATGTATAGCCGTCATATTTATGAACCATAAGTTTGGCACACATCCGATGAAGCAAATTTTGCACAAGCACGGGCGCTTGTTTGCGAATCGCAGCCCCCGTTTTCGACGTAGGCAGGTTTGTACAATCCCCTATCCCAAATACATTGTCATAGTGTTGATGCTGAAGTGTATATTTGTCCACATTCAGCCACCCATTACTTGCCGCGAGCGAACTATTCTTGATAAAATCAGGTGCGCTCATCGGTGGTACCACATGTATCATGTCATATTGCATATTCACGCGCTCTTCTGTGTTCAGGTTTTCAAATGTCGCTCGCTTCTGGTCACCATCAATTTCAACAAGATGATGCATAAAATATGTCTCTATTTCTTTTCGTTCAATTATTTTATTTAGTGCCTGTTCATATTTTTTCACATTGAATATGGATGGGTTCCCTGAAACAAAAATAACCGAAGATTGCTCGCGAACTCCCGATTTTCTGAAATAGTCTTCTGCCATATACATAATTTTTTGAGGAGCCCCACCGCATTTTACCGGCGTGTTCGGGTTGGTGAAAATGGAAGTCCCCCCCTTGAAGTTTCTGATCGCCTCCCATGTGCCATCAACATAATCATAAGAGTAATTACTACATACCCCATTCTTTCCAATACTCTCTTTTAAACCTTTGATTTTATGCCAATCAATTTGAATCCCGGCTGCGACAACTAGATATTCGTAGTGCAATTTCTTTCCGGATGCTGTTACAACAACATTTTCATCGGGCTCAAATGTGTTAACCGCATCCTGTACCCACACGGCTCCGCTCGGAATAACGGATGCTTCCTCCCTTTGTGTTACGGTTTTGTCAGCTTCGCCAGCTCCCACAAGTGTCCATAATGGCTGATAATAATGTTTCGTCGCAGGATCAATGATGGCAATGTTTCCGCTCAGAGTACGTGATTCACGCAAGAGACGAGCTGCGACCGTAATCCCGGCACTGCCACCCCCTACAATCAAAATTTTGTAATGGTTTTCATCCTTCATCTTTGCCATTCTAAGCACCTCATCTCAATTTTATAAAGTACCTCACCAATCTAACGCTTCAGCATTAATGATTAGCTTGTTTCGCCGACAGCTCCCCCTCCAACAAATGCGAGCATAATCCCCTAAAGCAAAAAAGTTATATTAAAAGTTATCTATTCTTCTCTTCTAGCCCTAAACACTGTATAGTTCCTATAAAAAAATAAGATGATAAAATCGGTGATTTTGAATATATTGCCAATAAATATTGTGTAACTACTCAATATTTATTGGCTTCAGATTAATGCGGGTCTCTGATTAACGTTACAAAGTAGAGCAGCTCTAATTGAGTTTCAGTATTGGATTTGTATGGAAACGACACGATAATCTTTTTGGATAGGCGCCCTCCAATTAAATACTAGTAAATGATTATCTTTTTAATTTTCCACTTTCTACGATTTGATTGAGAAACTGTTCAACCTCTTCCTGGCTTTTTCCGATTTTACTTACAAAGCGATTAAGTTCCTTCCCTTCTTGAAAAGCAATAAAGCTTGGGATTCCATACACATCTAGCTTCTCTAATAGCTCCGGAAAATGGTCTCGATTTACTGCGATCTTATCTATTTTTTCTTTATACGCTTCTTCTACAATTGGCATGAATAAATTGGTATTCTGACAGTCCGGGCACCATTCAACATAAAATTTGGCAACAACTGGTTTTGTTGATAAAATCGCCTCATCAAACTCTTGCTCAGTTTTGATCTCTTTCATAATTACAATCCTCCCTATATTTTGTTCTCAACGATGATATATTCCATATCGTCCGTAAATTGATCCATATCCGCCGAGCAAACTAAGTACGAATCCGACAATAGTTCCTGAAACAATGGAGAGGAGTACTTTAATAGTCGTCATTCTCTCCGAGACTCTTACCAACAAATAGTTGGCTATTCAGCTCTCCCTCCTTTCTTGATTTACTCTTATTTATATAAGCAAAAACCATGCCAACTAATTTCTCCTGTAAAACCGCTTGTTTTACACACCCCGCACTTTATTAATTCTCAATTTTGCCACCATCCCCCTTAAAAAGACTTTCTCATCAAGCTTGATGCCTTCTTAAGAATGGGAACTACTTTTGCACCTGTAATAAAATCAACTTGTATAAAATGGTTCATTAACATATCGGTTATCGTTTAACTGAAATAGGATACATAAACAATGTTATTGTGTTACTTCTGATGAAAGAAAAAATCGCCCTAAATTTATTCAGGCGATTTAACGTTACTGGTATTATAGATTTTAAAGCTGGATGTATACTGTCGTCCTTCAGTTCAATCCTAAGCCAGGCCAAAATTGAGCTGGATAGGTCTTACATGAACAAAATTTGCGGCTAACTTCTGACGTGCTTCCATACATCACGTTTATCTTCAAAAAGCTTTATTGGGCATCTTCCTTTTGGTATCACTCTTTAAACCAAATCGCTCACGAAGCTGACTATATGACTAACCCTTCATCCAACTTAAATCGTTTGACTTCTCGCATAAATTCTTTGTCGCTTTTTTGCCATAAAAAAATCCCCTACAGGTAAACTGTTAAGAACAGTCTACCTGTAGGGGATAATACAAATTTCCCTCGTTTTCTTATTTCAAGTCTTCAATCGAATCAATATCGACGTAATCCGGTACGACCAGACCAAGCTTTGTTCCTTTTAAGTTTGGTCCAAGGTCAACGATATCATCTTTATACTTATTATAGTATTCAAGATGTGTTCCCGGGAGCCATGCAGCCACCATTGCGTCCGCACTTCCGTTTGCTACACCAGCAAACATTGGCCCTACTTCGACCTGACTCAATGTTACATCATAGCCATTCTGCTCCAGTACCTTGCCAATCACATTTGTACTGGCAATTTCAGTGTCCCAAGCAACATAAACCAGTTTGATTTTTTCACCATTTCCTGATTCAGCACCTTTGGTCCATTCGGATACTTTGTCCTGATTTTCCTTTATCCATTTTTCTGCTGCTTCTGAAGGAGACATACCTTCAGTAACTTTGACCATTACATCTTCCATATCTTTAGTATCCCAGAAGAATTGATCAAGAATTTTATAAGCGCCAGGGGCATCTTGTTCAAGACCTTTTCTGGCAATCGAATTAATATTTTCAGCCTTGCCGAAGGATTCATTCGGATCTTCGAGATATTTCAAGTCATATTTCGAGAACATCCAATGCGGTGACCATCCTGTAACGACGATTGGTTCTTTTTTATCAATTGCTTTTTTCAATTCTGCAACCATCGCTGCCGATGACCCTTCAACCACTTTCCAATCATCCAGCTTATAATCATCTATAGCCGTTTTAGTCAACTTCATTATTCCTGCTCCAGGTTCAATTCCGATGATTTCATAATTGGCCTTGGCAGCAAGACTGTTTTCATCCCCGTTCACAGCTTTTTCTTTTGTAAAAGCACCGAATAGTGCAGTACCCACAACTAGTAAAGCCAATATTGTAAAAATGATTTTCCTGCTAACGATATGTTCGTAAGCTGGTTTACGAAGATTTTGCGTGATACGATCTAAAATGATTGCAATGATTACGATGGATAATCCTGCTTCAAATCCTTGCCCCACATTAATTTGGCTGACAGCTCTGTAGACATCAGCCCCAAGTCCGGGTGCTCCAACCAATGAGGCTGTAACGACCATTGACAGTGCGAGCATGATGCTTTGGTTAACTCCCGCCATGATCGTTGGAGTAGCCAATGGTATTTGTACCTTGAATAACTTTTGGCTGCTGGTTGAACCAAAAGCATCCGATGCCTCGATCAAATCATTAGGCACTTCCTGAATCCCAAGATTGGTCATTCGGATTGTCGGTGCGATAGCGAAAATGAATGACGCAATGATCCCAGGCACTACCCCTATTCCAAAGAATAATATCGAAGGAATCAAATAAACGAATGCAGGCATCGTTTGCATGAAATCCAAGATCGGGGTTACTATACTGCGCACAGTTTTATTTTGGGCACACCATATTCCGATCGGTATCCCGATCACTATCGTTAAAGCTCCTGACAATATAACGATTGCCAGAGTTTGGATGCTTGATTCCCAATAACCCAGATTATCAATCAATAGTAAGCTGATGAATGCAAATACTCCCAATGGCCATTTGCTTGTATAAGTAACCAGAAGGGTCAGGACGATGATTAAAACGATCGAAGGTCCTGCACTCATTACATCGACCAAGATATTCAATAGACCCTCGATTACATTAGTAATAAATGTAAATAATCCAGCAAATACAATAGTTATCCAATCCACTAAAGAATCGACCCAAGCTCCTAGTGGGATTTTCGGCATATTCATTGAATTATTCACTCTCCATTTCATTCAAGGAATCTTTATTTCCTGCCAAAGCACCGATAACGGCACCGCGAAGAAGAATTCCTTTAATTCTGTTCTGATCATCGATGACTGAGATTGGCAAGCTTGAAGTCGCCATCACATCCATGAGGTTTCCAAGTAATTCATCCTCTTTTACAGTTGGGATATCAGTTGACATCACTTCTGAGATCGATTGGTTATTGCTCATTGCCTGACGAGCCTGTTCAGCAGTCACGGCCCCCAATAACTTCTGCTTTCTATCCACAACAAAAATACTGGAATACCCTTGTTTACGCATGATTTCCAAGGCAACCCTCGGACCTCTGTCCACCGCGATTTTCTCTGGGCGTATCATCACATGAGACGCTGTCAATACTTTTGATAGATCAACATCTTCCACAAACTTCTCGACGAATTCATTGGCTGGATTCATCATGATTTGTTCAGGGGTTCCCAATTGAATTACACTTCCATCCTTCATGAGGGCAATTCTATCCCCGATTCTTAATGCTTCATCAAGATCATGGGTAATGAATATGATCGTTTTTTTGTACTGATCCTGGATTTGGATCAGTTCATCCTGCATATCCTTACGAATCAATGGATCAAGGGCACTGAAGGCTTCATCCATCAATAGGATATCCGTATCACTTGCGAGTGCCCGGGCTAACCCAACCCTTTGCTGCATACCGCCGCTAAGCTGTGATGGCAGCTGATTTTCGTAGCCTTTCAATCCAACGGCCTCAAGAGCCTTCATCGCATTTTCATGACGTTTTGCTGGATCCACTTTTTGAATTTCGAGCCCGAATTCAGCGTTTTCCAATATCGTTTTATGCGGAAATAAAGCAAAGTTCTGAAAGACCATGCTTATTTTCTTTTGTCTGACTTCCCTTAACCGGGCAGCGTTCATCTTCACGATATCTTCATCATCAATTAAGATTTCACCCAAAGTGGGATCGATCAAACGATTGAACATGCGGATCAAAGTGGATTTTCCGCTTCCGGATAGGCCCATGATGACAAAAATCTCGCCGGGATAAATCTCGAAATTAACATTATTCACTCCGACCGTTTGTCCCGTTTCTTTCAAGATTTCTTTTTTCGATTTGCCTTGCTTCAATAAGTCTGTTGCTGCTTTTGGAGATTTGCCAAAAATTTTCGAGACATTTCTGACTTCAACATACGGCTTCATCAAGTCACCTCATTCTAATAGTTGCCCATATGATATTCAGTTTTGCTGAATTTCCCCGTTTTATGCGAGTGATGATTATTAATGCACAAGTACCTTGAAATAACCGAAATTCTACCCCATTACTTTTTCTTCAAAAAAAGCGGAAGTGACACTTATTCAGTGGCACAGGGCATAACGTGCATAAAAAAATAATCTAAATTTATTATTCCCAAGAAATAATTCTTTACTTGGATTATATTATGTGTGATAAATTGAGCATTTCAAGTAGAAAAAAAGAGGTGCAATCACAACTGAGGAAACTAGCAGGCACAACATATACCAACTGTAATATAAACGATTTCCACTTAGAGTTAGGTCCGGATGATGGACTTACGACTACCCTCTAAAGTACTTCATTTCCTTAACCAGATGGAATGGTACTTGCAGTGCAGTATAACACCAAAACGCATAGAAATATGATTATGGGATTCCCAATGTGTCTAATTTGAGCTTTGCAGGGAAAAGAGGTGCAATACAACTGAGGAAACTAACAGGCACAGCATATACCAACTGAAATATAATGGTTTTTTATTTTAGAGTTTTGTTCAGTCCGAGCACACATGGAATGAACCTGTAACCCTAAAGCACTTCATTACCTTAACAAACAATGAATATAAATTCAAATGATGTGCGGCGGAATTGTTGAGTACATATGTTAAGATGGTGCATCATATGAAAGTGGCACCATCCTTCTATAAACATTGATTTATCAACGGTTAAAGCCAAAAATGCGACATTGAAAATATATTTCTAGACACACGATTTATCATTTTTTTATAAATGTGAAATTATCTCACAATCGAATACTCTTTACGAACAAAACCAGAAGTACAAAAAATATGGCTACTTTAGTTAGTGGATTGCCTTCTTTCAATTAGCCCATTCATAGCATAGCTTCTTTGGCTGTACAAGCTTTCCATGCTGCAAAGAATATTCAATAATAATAATAAATACAGACCATGCATTTTAACTAAACCCGGCGTGATAAATCGCTACACTTCTATTGCCTTAATGTTCATTATAAAAATTTTATTTTCAATCATTTTTTGTTATTCTAAATATTTTTTTGACGTTGCTTGGCAGATAACAACCATATTTCCCTAGTTAAAAATATCCCTAACATTACTAGATTTCTTGTTAAAAAAATACTCATTTTCACTTATCAATTCATAATTATCGTATATCATCACTAATCTAACAGCAGGGAAAAAATCATGCACATGAAATACCTGCAGCCCCTGGCTGACATCCTGGATCACTACGAAACGATTCTCAGGAGCATGGATGAACCAGCATAATAAACACGGTTTTCGTAGCGTAAATCAACAGTTGCTGCACCTTTCCCTAACTTAGCAATAAACTTCTTAAACATTTGGTTCATTTCCCCTTTAATTTCCATTAGTCTGGTAACTTCACTTTCGATTAAATCTCTATCAATTTATACAAATATATAGCTCTTAAAGTTTCATTTACATTCTAAGATTGCCCTCTTGAATATTATGTGTTCCTAATCTGCCCCTTTAAATTAAGAAAAAAACTATTAATCTTTATCTTTTTAACAATCTGATAAACCAATAAAGTATTATCCATGGAAGAATGACCCATTCAATTATATTAGTAATTGCATATTATGTGCTTACACCAACTAATGGGAGTATTCGCTTTATTAAATGACGCCTTGCTATTTGGTAAATCGTTCTTTCTAAAAACTGGATCAATGGTGAAGCCATCGATAACCTTTATTCTCTATATAGAAGATAATAAGTGTTTTTTAATGTTTGTATACTCGATTTGTATACAAGCCTATGTATTTCCCTGATAAAATCGTTTCTGATTTTCCAAGTAAAAATGCATTCATACAGGAATAGATAATTTCATAATGAAGACCCACCAAATAAAATCTTCATTCTCTAGGATGATTGCTGATTGTATAAATGAAAAGCTAAAAAACACAACGGTGATCGTAACTTGTAAAAAGCGGTCTTACCAAAGGAGGATTGATGGAGATTTATCCATTAAGGAGAGAAAAAATAGAATCGAATTCTTTTTTTGAAATAGACAAAAGCATTACTCAAATCCCTTTTACTTGTAAATCATGTGGGGAAACTTTTGATGAATCTCTTATGAAAATAGAATTGAATGTATGTCCGAAATGCCAATATCACCACCCGGTTTCAGCTTATGAACGCATTTCAATGCTTACAGATAGTGGTTCTTTTTCGGAATTCAATAAAAGTTTAATTTCCGTTGACCCGCTGAACTTCCCTGAATATAAAGATAAATTAATTTCTGATAAGAATAAGACTGCATTAAATGATGCGGTTATTACCGGGGCAGCTTCCATAGGTGGCTATCCGATTGTGATTGGTGTCATGGATTCTCGTTTCCGTATGGGAAGTTTGGGCTCAGCAGTCGGTGAAAAAATCACAAGAGCCATTGAGGAATCATTAAAAACTCGAAAACCATTTATATTGTTTTCGGCAAGCGGCGGAGCTCGTATGCAAGAAGGAATTCTTAGCCTCATGCAGATGGCAAAAACGAGTGTGGCTTTAGAACAACTAAACTACGAAAAAATCCTTTTCGTATCCGTTTTAACGAATCCTACAACGGGTGGAGTTTCTGCTAGCTTCGCTTCATTAGGTGATATCAATATTGCCGAACCACAAGCTTTAATTGGCTTTGCAGGAAGACGCATAATTGAACAGACGATAAGAGAAGAACTTCCGGAAAATTTCCAAACCTCTGAATTTTTATTGGACCATGGGCAACTGGATATGGTTGTAAATAGGAGTGAATTAAAACAATCATTAACAACCATTTTAAAAATCCATCATCTCGACTTCAGGGAGTGTTTTAAACGATGAACTTGCAAGTATTAAAACAACTGGAAAATCAAATTGCTGAATTGAAAGAGGTGTCTACAAAGCATAATCTTGACTTTAACGAAGTAATAAATAATCTTGAGCAAAAAGTCAATGACATCAAAATTCATCTTAACGAGAATATGGAAGTTTGGGATAAAATTCAACTATCCAGAATTCAACAACGCCCTACTACTTTAGATTATATCCACCATATTTTTGAAGACTTTATTGAACTTCATGGTGACAGACTTTATGGGGAAGATCCTGCATTGGTTTCAGGAATAGCTACCTTCGAAGGAATGCCTATAACTGTCTTAGGAAATCAAAAAGGTAAAAATACTAAAGACAATATCTATCGTCGTTTTGGCATGTCGCAACCTGAAGGCTACAGAAAATCCCTAAGAATTATGCAACAAGCCAATAAGTTCAATCGCCCCATCGTAACATTTATCAACACGGCAGGAGCCTTCCCAGGTCGTGAAGCCGAAGAACGCGGACAATCTCAAGCTATCGCCCTCAATCTTCGTGAAATGGCAAGTTTTGGAGTGCCTATCATCTGTTTTGTAGTTGGTGAAGGTGGGAGTGGTGGTGCATTGGCTCTTGGTATCGGCAATCGAATCTACATGCTAGAAAACACATTTTATTCGGTTATTTCACCTGAAGGAGCAGCAGCATTATTATGGAAGGATGCCACACAAGCAAAACGAGCAGCTGAAGCATTGAAAATTACGGCTAAGGACTTGATGGAACTAGGAGTGATTGATGAGATCATCAAAGAACCTGTAGGAGGAGCACATATTGACATCCCACTTCAATCGCACTTTATCAAAGAAACCTTACGAAAAGCATTACAAGAACTTGGTCAATTAGATAAAGGCATTCTACGCCAACAACGTTTTGATAAGTTCCGAAAAATCGGTGAGTATATAGAAGAAAGGACATTTAAATAAGTAGATGAACAATTATTTCCGAACATGTTCATAGACCATTTGATATAGACGTTAGACTCAACATTTTGTAATGCAAATTATAGTGTCCATTCTTTCCTCCCCAATTACACCTGAATTATTTTATATCCTTTTGTTACATTATTCATGGCCATGCCAAATAACCCTCCAAACCCTTTTGGCAGGGTTTATCTCTGTTTTCCAAAACCGTTAACTAGACTATATCAAGGAAATCTCTTGCCTTTTTAACAAAGCATAAATTCAAGAACCTCCTCCAAATTTAATCGAACTACTTCACGTTTTAAATGTTTGTCCCTTTTCGCCAATAAAAAAATCCCCTCCTAGGTAGATTATTTAATCTACCTAGGAGGGGATAAAAAAGGCATATCCCTTAAATGAAATTGATATTATGCGTATTGATTCAATCATCTCCAACAAGTTACTTCGGCTCAATCAACTGGCATCAACTTCAAATTATTGTTTATTTTGGCAGTAAGGAGCCTTGTCATTTCAAAGCTGCTAACTTTCTTAACAAAGAAATAAAGAAGTCTTATGTCTATTTTGCATTCCTATGTTCATCAAAATCGATTTTGCATTCCTCTAGCGGAACTACTTTTGTTTTCTTAATGAACTTATAACCAAGCCACATTATCAAAAAGAATGGGATGCCAAGGTAGGCAGCAATTACACTTGCCCAGTTAATGTCAGCGCCAATGAAGGCCTGATAGTTTTGCGCCAATAAAACGAAAAAACAAAGAGCAAAGGAAAATATCGGTCCGAAAGGAAACCATTTTGACTTATAGGGAAGGTCGTCCAGTGAATACCCTTGAGCAATATAAGCCTTTCTAAACCTGTAATGGCTTGCCGCTATACCCAGCCAAAATATAAATCCAGTGACTCCAACCGCATTCATAAGCCAAATATAAATAACTCCATCACCGAAAATGGAAGCAAAAAAGGCCAACATTCCTACAAGTGAAGTGACAACCAGTCCCCAAATGGGAACGCCGCGCTTGTTGAGCTTCCCAAAAATACGCGGTGCCAGCCCTTCTTTTGCCATTGAGTACAACATTCGGCTTGTCACGTAAAGACTTGAATTACCAGCGGATAATACGGCTGTCAAAATGATGGCATTCATCACGGAAGCAGCAAATGCCAGTCCCACTTTTTCAAACACCATCGTAAACGGGCTAACCATGATCGTGTGTCCCTGCAGATTGCCATTCGTATAAGGAACAATCAATCCAATAACAACTATGGCCAGGATGTAAAAGAGGAAGATTCTCCAAAAAATGCTGCGAACTGCACGAGGTACATTTTTTGCCGGGTCTTCACTTTCACCGGCTGCAACACCGACTATTTCTGTACCCTGAAAAGAAAATCCAGCAGCAATGAAGATACCCAATGTTGCCAAAAAACCACCGGCAAACGGAGCGTCACCAACTGTGAAGTTTTTAAAACCAATCGCTTCTCCGTTCATAATTCCGAATATCATCAATATTCCGACAACAATGAAAATGATGATGGTTGCGACTTTAATGAGGGAAAACCAATATTCCCCTTCACCATACCCTTTAACAGATACGTAATTCAATAAGAATATCAAAACTAGAAACAAAGAACTCCATAAAAAAGACGAGCTGTCAGGAAACCAAAACTTCATTACCATCGTTGCGGCAGATAGTTCTGCGGCAAGGGTCATCGCCCAAGTGAACCAATAGTTCCAACCAAGCGCAAACCCTAATGCTGGGTCGATGAAACGCGAAGCATAGGTGCTGAAAGCTCCGCTGACTGGCATAAATGATGCCAGTTCTCCAAGGCTTGTCATAATAAAATAAACCATTATACCAATTACGGCGTAAGCGACCAAAGCACCGCCAGGCCCTGCAGAGTGAATGGCTGGACCGCTTCCGAGAAACAGCCCTGTTCCAATTGCACCGCCCAGCGAAATCATCGTAAGGTGGCGCGCTTTTAGCTTCCTTTGTAAAGTATTTGACGGCTGGTTTTTTTCATTTATGACAGGTGGTTGCAATTGCCGATTTTCCAAATTAGATTCCCCTCCAAAAATGCATATTTAATCTAGCACGAATAGGTAAAGCCGATCATTTCATCAATGGTCATTTCCTGCACTTATTACTATTTCAAGGTCATTTTCTCTAATGCCGGGACCTTTTTGGATTTCTGGGATCTATGTTGCATTTACATAACGATGTTAGGCTTAAAACCCAAGTCAAAGGGCTATAAGCCTAACGTTTATTCGGATATTCCGCACTTCATCTTATGTTGTAGGTAAACTCCTATTAATAAATGAATTCCAATCGATCTGATGTAACCAGCTTGCCGTTGCTTCGATATCTTTTGAAAAGATACGATCTTGTGTA
The DNA here is from genome assembly GCF_006680105.1 of Bacillus sp. B4EP4a. Lineage (NCBI taxonomy): Bacteria > Bacillati > Bacillota > Bacilli > Caryophanales > Bacillaceae > Bacillus > Bacillus sp. B4EP4a. Next base: position 52,276 of record NZ_VHIK01000020.1, on the reverse strand, counting down.
ATGCTTGGAATGAGCTTTCTTGCTTCCGTATAAAACTCTTTTGTAAACGGAGCCATCTTTTCTATTCCACGGTATTCCACCGCTTGTAAGGCACAAATGAGCTCAATCGACAAAACGCGGCGAACGTTTTGAATGATTTGATGTGCGTGTCGGGACCCAATCGTTCCCATGCTTACATGATCCTCCTGGTTCGCTGAAGATGGAATGGAATCAACACTTGCAGGATGTGCGAGTGTTTTATTCTCAGAGACGAGTGAAGCTGCACAATATTGCATGATCATCGCTCCCGACTGCAAGCCAGGCGACGGACTTAAGAATGGCGGTAAATCATTCAACTGAGGATTGACGAGTCGCTCAATGCGGCGCTCTGAAATGTTCGCAAGCTCAGCAACAGCGATTTTCATGAAGTCCATCGCAAATGCAATCGGCTGGCCATGGAAGTTCCCCCCTGAAATAACCTTTTCCCCATCGTCAAAAATAAGTGGATTATCCGTCGCAGCATTCATTTCAATCTCCAATTTCTCTTTTACATAATCAAGAGTTTGCCATGATGCACCATGCACTTGCGGGATGCAGCGGAGCGAATAAGCATCCTGTACCCGCAGTTCTCCTTGCTTGGTGATGAGCTGGCTGCCGCTGATCATGCGAAGGATCCGTTCCGCAACCTCTGTTTGCTGGCGGTAACCGCGTGCTAGATGAACATCCGGATCAAAGGCATCTTCAATGCCGCGTAATCCCTCTAAAGTCAGTGAAGCAATCGCTTCAGTTTGGTGGGCCAGCTGTTCAGCTTCAATGTAATTTACTAGGCCCATCCCCGTCATGGCCTGTGTTCCGTTAATTAATGCAAGACCTTCTTTTGCTTTAAGTGTCACTGGAAGAATGCCTTCCTTCGATAAAGCTACGATGGCCTCCATTCGCTCTCCTTTATAAAACACTTCTCCTTCTCCCATCAATACTAGCGCTAAATGGGAAAGCGGCGCCAAGTCCCCACTTGCACCAAGAGAACCTTGCTGAGGGATTACCGGGTGGATATGAGCATTCAAAAGATCGATCAAACGTTCTATGACGACAGGACGGACGCCTGAAAACCCTTTTAATAGCGCATTGGCACGGAGAAGGACCATAGCTCTCGAAACCACCTCTGGAAATGGTTCCCCGACTCCGCACGCATGGGAGTGAATCAAATTCCACTGTAGCTGCTCTGCGTCCTCTGCATCAATCAAAACATCGCTGAACTTTCCAAAACCTGTTGTGATGCCATAGACGACCTTCTTTTGTTTCACGATATTTTCAACCGCTTCCCGGCTTTTTTCCACTTTCTTAACACTCTCGGCAGAAGCCGTGACAAATGCCTCTCCATACAATACTTTTTTCGCTTCTTCAATCGTTAAAGTTTGACCCGTTAACATAATCATTTCCTGCACCCCTATTCTTTTTTTAAACACACAAAAGGAGGCCATATTGACAGACTTATCCAGTCTTTCAATACAGCCCCCTATTTCACTAAAATAACTATAGGCTTTTAATTATTTAAATGTGGTTAATTCCCAAGCCAACGGCTTCATGTTCAAATCCCCGAACCGGTGCTCCAATCGTTCCATACACGGCGACAGCAATCCATTCACCTTCGTCCCCGCTTTTAAACGGCCTGCCCCGAACGATTGCAAACCGAAGGCCCGCAGTCCTCAAAAGACCGCCAAGCTCGACTTGGCCGCGTGTCACTCCTTGGAGTGCTTCGATGATCGCATGATACAGCGCATGCATTTCACGATACATATCGGGATTGACTAATCCAAGTCTTTTCGCTGATGTCTCAATGGCCGCAACTATTTTCTGCAGCTCCATTGAACCGACTTTACCTTTTCCATAAAGCCAATCCATCCGCTTTAGATCATTTGTCAATATGACTTCTTCCTCTTCGTCCGCAAACGCGTACATGATTGCATGGCGCCCGATTCTTCTGTCGAATTCATTTGTCATGCAGGTACCTCTTTTACAATTTTCTAAATACACTAATAACTAAATATTATTGTAAGCGGATACAAGCTGTTCAGTCAATATATTTTTTTAAAATAAATCTTTTAGGGGGAGTGAAATTATCGGGAGGGCAAAAGCAGCTTGTCTCGATTGCTCGTATATTCCTGAAGAATCCCCCGATATTAATCCTTGATGAAGCCACTTCAGCTCTAGACACCGAGACCTAAAAAGCAGTTCAGAAAGCATTGGAACGGCTCTCGATAAATCGGACAACACTTGTCATTGCACATAGATTGGCGACAATTAAAAACAACGACCGCATCATCTTTGTACAAAATGGGGAAATCATCGAACAAGATGCCCATGATAATTTGCTCCATCAAGACGGAGCATACAAAAATCTGATCCTTGCCCAAACTGTATAAAAAAATTAAATTGTGGCTAAAAGAAATCCAGACATTCATATAACAAGAATAAAGGCCTCCCGACTTTTAATCGGAGGCCTTTTACTTTATGGTGATATTCATTCATTCATTCGTTTCCAATGCTTCATAAATCGCAGTCACAACACTTCCATAGCTTCCTGTTTTGAAGAGGTCGCCAAAAAACTGATTGGAATTGGCTACAGGGTTAACGAGCGGAGAGTGCTTTTTATTAGTAAGTAAAACAATTCCTAAATCCATCTCCGGATCAATGATCGTTACAGTCCCAGTCCATCCAGTATGACCGTAGGCACTGTCGCTCGCATAAGGGCTGAACATCCACTCCATGCTAGCATCGCCATTTCGTCTCCACCCAAGTCCATATGTCGGATTCATCGCGGAAGGTGCGACGAATTCATCGATGGTTTCTTGATTAAACAACATATGTTTACCGTATCCCCCGCCATTCAGCATCACCTGCAGGAGGACGGACATATCTTCCGTATTCGAGAAAAGACCTGCATGCCCTGAAACGCCCCCCATCGAATAAAAGGCTTTTTCATCATGTACTTCCCCTTGAAGTGTGTATGTGCGAATGTTAGGGAAATCTATCACGCCGTCCCGGGTGTTACCAAGCAATTCAGTTGCAGCAAAATCCATTGGCTTAAAGCCCTTTTGAAGAGGATTGAACTTTGTATTTTTCAAACCAAGCGGCTTGTACAATTCATTTTCAACATAGGTGTCAAGCCGCTTACCCGTTATTTCTTCAACAATGGCGCCAAGCAGCATATAATCGACATCACTGTATACATTCTGTGTTCCGGGTACATATGTGAGCGGTGTTTTGGAAATGAACTCGATGGTTTTATCCCGTTCCTGGGAGTAGAGTTCTTTCGAAACCTTTGGATTATGATATTGCGGATCAGGTCTAAACCCTGCTGTATGATGGAGAACATCAATAATCCTCAGATTATCCTTTCCTTTGATCACATCCTCCTTTGTGTCTTTGAATTCAGGAATGTATTGCTGGACTCTTGCCTGGATATTTAACTTGCCTTCGCTGACCAATTTCTGAATGGCAAAATTGGTTGCATACATCTTCGTGTTTGAAGCAAGGTCAAATAACGTTTCATTTTCCATTTTCCGAAACTTCTTAAGAGGTGTATGTTCATTATATTTCTGTTTGTACCCGTAGCTTTCATTTTTAACGATTTTTCCGTCCTTTATGACAATCAGGGCAGCACCAGGGAAACCGGCAGCCACCTCCATTTCAATAAGCTGATCCACCTTTTCCAGCTTTTCAGACGAAAAGCCCGCTTCTTCAGGTTTTTTTGCTTTCTTTAACATGGGATACTGGCTGGCAGTTTCCTTACTAAAAGCGGCTTCCTGATTTGGATTTTCATTAGCGAAAGACACGGATGGTGCTAGTAAGGAAAGAGCCAGAATTGAACTAAGTGTGCAGCTTGTCCATATATTCATCATTTTCCACCCCTTTAAAATCGCACTTTAGTAACTAAGGAACAAATTTGCCTTTTGACCCATATCGAAAGATAATCTTCTCATTCATTCCGTTCTATTTTTTAACCAGGCATCACAATCCTATAAAGCGATCATCGTGTATCCTTTTCCGTTCCGGGTAGCGATTGGGTATCTTATTCTTAAGTTGATAAATAGGATATTTCCCAAAGCTAGCTAATTTTTTCCAATAATTCTCAATTTTCAGTATATATGATTTTGAACATCATTTCAATTTGATATTTATATTTTTAAAATTACATTTCAAATCTTGAGCATAAATCTTCTCAATTTCAACGAGGAAAAGCCGATTATTAAAATCATTAATTAAAATGCCCAGTAAAAGCACTGATAAAAAAACACCCTCTTTTTTACTTTCTAAAAACTTCACTAATACATTCCAATAAATTGTTCACGATTCATGTTCATTAAATCTCACCATGATCATTCGGATAAGTCCCAGAATCGATTTCTCCTCCTTCTCTCCTCCACTATGTTCAAAATCACTTTTTCTACATAGCTAATACTAAGTATACGGTGATGTAAAACGGGTAATGGCTTTTAACTTCATTGCATAAGAAACGCAGAAGATATTAATACTATTTGAGAAATAAAGGAATTTTACAGATTTTTAGCTGCTATCTGAGACAAGTATAGGGGGATGAAAATGTGGAAAACGATTGTTTCCTACCTTCCAGAATGGCAGGTTTTTATACAAGCTTTTATTGTGTTTTTTATACCGTATTCAATCAGCAAATTGTTTAATTGGCTTCGTACCTCAAAGGATGAGTGATGATGATGAAAGAGTGGAAGTTTGGTAAAAAAGGAAAAGGTACTGATAAAGACAAACAAGAAGCAACTACCTCCCAAGATGCAACGTGTCAGTTAACAGATAATTTTAATTCCAATCTTGAATGTGTTAAGCAAGAAATTGGCCATAATTGGGATGTGCATTTTCGGGAATTTAATCTAGGACGTACCGGTATACGGTCAGTTATCATTTTTGCGGATGGACTATCGGATAAAGATCTCATTGATAAACATATTATGACATCATTGATGGTTGATTTTTCAGCAGAATATAAACAGGAGCTTCCTTACACCAAAGGAAGCATTTCAAAAGAATTCATAAAAAATGAAGTATTATCTATTAGTGAAGTAGAAGAGGTTGGTTCTATTAAAGAGTTAGCATCTAAAGTACTCACAGGTTCTACCGCTCTTTTAATTGATGGATCAATGGATGCGCTGATCCTTGGAACTACAAAACTTAAAACAAGGACGATCGAAGAGCCGGTATCAGAGGCATTAGTCAGGGGTCCACGGGTCGGTTTCACTGAGTCATTGAGTGATAATACCTCTTTTTTAAGGGGTAGTGGTGAAATCGAGAATTTATCCTTAGTAAAATTCCAAGTAGGAAAGCGTTCAAAAAAAGACTTGGTGGTCGCTTACATAAAAGATATTGTTGATCCCGAATTAGTTCAAGAGGTAGAAAACCGAATTAAGAAGATCGATATTGATAATGTGCCGGAATCAGGTTATGTAGAGCAACTTATCGAAGATAATTACCTTAGCCCTTTTCCGCAGGTACAAAATACTGAGCGTCCTGATCGCGTGATGGCAGCTTTGATGGAAGGTCGAGTGGCCATCTTATTAGATGGGACGCCATTCGCTTTGATCGTTCCGGTCACCTTAAGCATGATGTTACAATCACCAGAAGATTATTATGAAAGGTGGATTCCTGGTACATTCATCCGTATGCTTCGTTACCTCGCAGCTATTCTGGCCCTTTTTACACCGTCTTTGTATATAGCTTTCATCTCATTTCATTCAGGGATGATTCCGACCAAATTGGCCATTTCCATTATAGGAACTAGGTCCGGGGTTCCGTTTCCGGCACTTATCGAAGCATTATTCATGGAAATATCCATCGAAATTTTGAGGGAAGCAGGACTCCGCTTACCTAAGCCAATCGGTCCCGCAATGGGAATTGTCGGCGGTTTAATCATTGGGGAAGCTGCTGTACAGGCAGGAATCGTTAGTCCTGTTTTGGTCATTGTAGTAGCCTTAACGGCTATTTCATCATTTTCTATTCCGCACTATAGTATTGGGATTACATTACGGATTCTGCGTTTTCCAGCTATGATTTGTGCTGCCACATTTGGATTATACGGGGTCATTCTCTTTTTTCTTTTAATGACCAGCCATTTAGTTAAATTAAAAAGCTTTGGTGTGCCCTATTTGAGTCCAGCCGTTCCTTATCGCTTAAGTGAGTGGAAAGACCTGATCGTTCGCATGCCACTTATGATGATGAAACGCCGTCCAAAGATGATGCATACAAAAAACCCCATACGTAAAGGATAACCTATCGGTGAAAGGGTGGTTAAAGAATGATTCTCAGTCCGAAAGACCAAATTACAACTCCTCAATCAGCTGTCATTGTCATCAACTTTATACTCGGCACAGGATTACTCACCCTACCCAGATCATCGACGGAGAAGGTACATACACCAGATGTATGGATAAGCGTTATTTTAGGCGGGGTTATTGCCATTATCGCGGGGGTGATCATGGTCAAATTAAGCCAACAGTTTCCCGAAAAAACCGTTTATCAATACATCAATGAAATTGTAGGAAAATGGGTGGGGAGTTTTCTTAGTTTAGTTATTATATGTTATTTTCTTATGACTTCCGGATTTCAGCTCCGTGCAATGGCTGAGGTAGTAAAGTATTTACTTCTTGAAGGTACTCCTACATGGGCAATTATTATGATGTTTATGTGGGTGGGTCTCTATCTGATAAGCGGCGGCATTAACCCGATCGCCCGTCTTTTTGAAATTATATTACCTTTGACGGTTATCATTTTTTTAGTAGTCTCCTTTATGAGCTTTAAAATATTTGAAATTGATAATCTGCGTCCTGTATTAGGAGACGGAGTCATCCCTGTACTAAAAGGGGTAAAAACAACGGCTCTCGCTTTTTCAGGGCCTGAAATCATGTTACTGCTTATTCCGTTTATGAATCAGCCAAAAAAAGCAGTAAAAGCCCTGCTTGTTGGAGTTTCCATTCCATTGATTTTTTATGTAATAACGGTCGTAATGGTTATCGGGGCATTATCTGTTGATGGAGTGGTCACGAGAACATGGCCGACTCTGGATCTTATACGCAGTTTTGAAATCTCCGGTTTGATCTTTGAACGGTTTGAATCTTTATTGCTCGTGGTTTGGATCATGCAAATATTTGCTACATTTACCATCACATACTTTGCAGCTGCTTTAGGGCTGGCTCAACTTACGAAAAAGAGCATTCACCCATTTATGTTTGGCTTGCTTCCGATTCTATACATCATTGCCATGATTCCGAAAAATATGAATGACCTATTTAAACAAGGAGATTTCGTCGGCAATATCGCACTGTTTTTATTTGGTTTACTTCCGCTTCTTCTGCTTATTATCTCAAGAATAAAGGGAGGAAAATATGAAACAATCACATAACAATATACGCCCCCTCTTCATTTCCCTCTCCGTTCTTTTGTTCTTATCCCTTACAGGATGTTGGAGCAGTCATGAAATCGAAGAGCAAAGTCTAGGTATAGGTTTGGCATTCGATAAAGCCAAGCCGTCCTCCATCGAGAAAAAATTAAACGAACAAGGGGGTGGTTATTCAAAAAAGGACCGGATTACTGCAACCTATCAATTTATCACTCCACAAGTAGCAAGTTCAACAACGAAACAATCAGGACCAGAACAAAAATCTTATCTTAACGTTTCCGAAACTGGTGATTCCCTCCACCAAATGGTTCGTGAATTATCATTGAGAAGTGAACAGCCCGTAACCGCTCACCATATGAAAGTGGTTGTTATAGGTGAAGATCTTGCAAAATCGTATAAGTTGGAACAATTACTTGATCAAAATTTTCGAGAAAGTGAGGTTAGACCAAGCTGTCTTGTGCTCATCAGTAAAGGAAGAGCAAGCAAGACACTGGAAACAAAGAAAGATGGAGAAATTCCAGCGTTTCGTCTGGCTGGCATTGTAGAAAATGCATATCGAACAACGAGGATTTTACCTCCCATGTCGCATATTAAAGTAGAAAGCAAGATCAAATCAGGATCTAGTTTTCTAATCCAAAAAGTTCTATCAGTGGATGGGCAAGTCAAATTTGCGGGTGCTGCCGTGATCGATGGAAGGACACACAAAATGACTGGTTTTTTGAATGAGGAAGAACTGGAGGGCGTAACATGGATAACAGGTAAGGGGAAAGGCGGTGTAGTGAAAAGCTTTGATAAAGAAACCGGTCAGCTGATTGTGTATGAGATAGAATCCATGAAAAGCAGTATCGTACCTCGAGTTAAAGGAGACAACATCTCTTTTGATGTAAACATTGAATCAGTGGGTAGACTGTCTGAAAATTGGGTGACTTCAGGAAATACTTTTAAAAATGAATTTTTAAAAAAAGCAGAAAAATCATCTGAAAAAGAAGTGAAACGCTTGGTGGGGAATGTATTAGAAAAAGTGCAAAAAGAATACCAAGTGGACGTTGCTGGCTTCGGAAATCGATTGAGAATTGAGCACCCCAAAGTATGGAAGAAAGTCAAAAAGGATTGGGACCAAACATTCAGTAAAACTCAGATCAACTACGATGTAAAAATAACGATTAATGATTATGGAACATCAGGAGGATCAAAGAAGTGAACCCTCAGGATAAACACATAGAGCTTCTAGCATTAAATATTGAAAATGAAAACTTTTCTTAAACATTATAAAGTACCACGGAAAGCTATTAAACGGAGACATGAAAAGGCCTCCCACAGTAAACTGTGGGAGGCCTTTAAAGTGAGTTGTTTTCCACTCACGGCCATTTTTACATAAAACCTTAACCGATGGACCAAGTGGGACATCTTCCATTTATAACACTTAAATAGCTTCTTTATTTATTGATATCCTAAATTTATTACGTGGTGTTATCGTCTTCGCGCACTTTCAGCTATCTCACGTCTCATTTGTTGCAGTATATCAGTATATACTTGGATTGTCGTGGGTAACCCATTTTTGTAGTGTGTTTACGAAAATATTTTCCGTTTAACATATCTTCCTAAATTTTTTAAGCGAAAGATTAGCTTAATTCCACTTTAGTAATTTCACTTAAATAAACCCCATTTAAAATCGAGTCTTCGTCTGCAACAACATATTCAATAACAGTCGGGCTTATGGTTCGAATATAAACAAAAGCTGAATCATCTACATGCTCAATTCGAAGCTTTTTCCTCTGTGCCTGCTTAATATCAAGCTGGTTGGTACTAGCTTCCGGCAGGCTTGTGTAATAAATTTCAAAATCTTCTTCTGACGCATCAATGAAAAGATGCCATTTGTTATACTCTTCTTCTTGATCAATCACTGTTTTTAATTTCCCTTTTCTCCCGATGCCAAGAAAATACTTGAACTTTGATTCACCATTGACCATATCGCGGTCAATAACTTTTATACTTCCGCCTTTTCTGCTTTGTACAAGTCCAAAGGCAACGCCTGTTTTTCCTGTAGGGGCTGTTAGAATATCTCTGTTAACCACTCTGTTTCTCTCTTGTTGCTTTAAATAAGCGCCTTCCGTCCCCAGCGGTGGAAGAATCTCAAAAAGATTATCAGACACTTCTCCCCAGTTTTGAGTGTTCTGTACTTCCCTTTCAATCCATTTATTAAATAAATTCATAACGACCGGGGATTTACTTGAATTACCCGCAAGCAGTATATTTACTTTCTTAATATTACTGGGTTCTGATCGGGCAAAAGCACGCCTTAATGACTCAAAGAAATTTTTAATGCCTTTTTCAATTCTTTCCTCAATCAGTTGTTCCATTTCATCTTGATCAATCAAAAGTTCCACATTGAGTTTTGCGTGGCCGGCTTTGTCAAACAAGTCTGCCCGAATCATTCCTTTTCCAAACTGTTCTTCATACCGTTCATGTCTTTCCCAAAGCGGCCTTAATTTTTCTACCAATTGTTTCGTATTTAAATAGGATTCTTGTGACTCATTAATCAGCGTTTCACTTCCGGGAAACTTCACACATTCTGCTGGGAGAGTAAAAGGAATATTTAGCTCACGCATTGTTCTTTGGTTGTTTTTAAACACTTGGAACGCCAAAAGCTCTAGCATGTTCTCTCCACCTAAATAACGGTCCCCGCCCGCTGCAAAATGCTCAATGACATAATCATATCTGCTTTCTTTCAGGCCTGCTTCACGCCAAATACCAAAATCAAAATCTGTCGTTCCTCCACCAAAATCAAACACACCATAGTACGTTCTTTCATCCTCTTCCGGTTCAAACCCGTATTCCTGTAACGCACAAACGGCATAAGCAGCAGGTTCGCTCGCCCCAGCGGTGACACGAAACTTTTTCATTAATTCTTCATCCTGCTGAATCGGCATAGGAAGCGTCTTTTTTAACCCACGCTCAAAACACTTTAGAATTTTTTCTCTTACCTCTTTTTCATACGTCACCGGGAAAGATAAGGTGTAGTCCAGGTATATCCCATTGTTCTGGTTATTGATATACAAACCGAGGTAGTAAGCGTATAACTCAATCGGGTTGATGTCCTGATCGGTTAAGTCCAGAAAGGAACGCAGTACAACGGCATATCCCCTCTTGTCTTTTAATCGGAGTTCGTTTTTCTTTTCTCCAGCCCACTGCTTTAGATTATTCAATATGGAATAATAATGGTCACTCTTTCCATTCATCAAATTGTTAAGAGCATTGTGGGAAACCGTCACATCCTGCCACCTTGTATCTGGTCTTCCTTCCTTTTCTTGATAAAGCTCCAGGAAATGTTCTAAATCAATAAATTCAATCACGGTTGGATTTTCATAATGCCAGTCTTGTACCTCCGTGTTAAGGTAGCCAACCCCAATACGCATGGGAAGAGTAAAATCACTTTTCTCTTGATGAACTACCACTGTACTTTTCGTTCCAAAATCAATGCCAACTATGCCGTCCTCCCTAATATCCATTTTAGGGTTTCTGGCCATTATTTCTTCATTCAGTTTTATCGTTAAAGGTTTTTCATCAGAGAGGACAGGCCATAAATCCCAATGCCCTCGGTTTGGATCTGTTAGCATCTTTTCATCATATGTATCAATATCAGCTCTTACTTTTTCAGAGTTTAAAAGCTTCTCATAAAACGTCTTGGAATCGATAGCGATTGATGGCAATTCTTTTAGAAAACTTTCATGATCTAAACCCTTTAATTGATACAATGCCAGCAAATAATCATACTCCTTCTGGCGTTCTGCGCTTAATCCACTTGGTACCAATCGGTTTTCCAGCCAGAGATGGAGAGCCATTTGATCATTGATTCCAAAGGCATTTTCCCCATTTAAACGGAAAACAGGAACGAAAAATCCTTTACCTAGCACATTATTTTTTTGATTTACTACATCGAAACTTTGAATGTCGTACCCGTTGAATTTAAACGCTATTGATTTAGAAGAGTTAGCCGTTTGATTGGCAAATATCCTTGAAATGGAAGGATTTTTACTCGTGGAGTAATCATCTAAAGCTATTATTTTCTTATATATAGGGTGATCGGTTGTATTGAAACTTTTGGCAGCTTCTTCCCGAGTCATGGCATCACCTTTAAAACCGGAAACGTCCAGATGCTCTTTGTAGTCAAAATCTTCGTCCATTAATTCATAGTATTTTCTATAAGGAAATAAAGCTGCAATGTTGTGATCATATATAACATTCCCGTTATTCATGTAAACCCATCTGGAACGGAGCATCTTTTTAATGTCTTGAAAGAAGCTCGCTTCATCTTTAAAAAAGGTTTCTTCTGCACTCTGATATAAATGGCTAATTAAAGATCTCACTTCTTTATAAGTCATTGAAATGGTAGAGACCGGAACGGTTTGGGAATCAGGTGATAATTGAACCTGCTCTTCGTTCTTATTCATTAAGTATATAGAACTGTCTATGTTATTTTTTTCAGCTAAACTTGTTACGTTCTCAAGGGGCTCTTTATCTTCTATCATTTCTTGTTTTTCAACTTCTATTAATAATTCTTCTGAAAGAGCTTCACCAGAATCCAAATAACATATCAGATCACCAATCTTGACTATAGTGTCCTCCGCTACATTCAATTCTTTAAGGGTACCTTCCTTTTCTGAAAAAAGGTCAAATTCGATCCCCTCACAGCTGAATTTGGCTAAGCTTTCGCCCACCGTAATATAATCGCCCGGCTGTTTATACCATTGCATAAGAAGGATTTTTTCAATGCCTTCTTCAATCTCTGGGATAATAATCGATGTCATTGTTATTTCTCCTTTATTATCATTCTCTTTTTCGCTTGCTAGATTCTCACAACGGATTTTTTAATGGTTTTACCATTAATGCTCATATATCCTGGCAGCAGGATGTCCGTAATGTTCCCGGATATTTTGCTATTAAGGGCTCTTATGTACAAGTCCTCTCTGAAGACCTCATTCATTTTCACTTCCTGTAATTTATATAAAGGAGTATCGTATGTTTTACTGTATTCTTGAAAGAAATACTGAAAAAGGGCACGCAAAATCCCTCTTTCCTGCTCCCTCCCTTCCATAATCTCGTTTTTTATAAAATCCCACAAAGATGAAATGTTTTCATATTGCACACCACAGACAATAAATTCCTGCACTGAGCCGCCCTTGAAGATTCCTTTCAAGGAATTTTTAGTCGTTTCTGATAATTGTTGAACAGCTTCGTAAAGTTCTTCTGCTTCCCGATAGTCTGCTCTTCTCTTTTGCAATTCATTAAAATAGGATTCCATTTTCTCATTTAGTTGGTGGATCATTATTTGGCACTCACTAATTTCCTCTTTTTTCGACTCAATCTCTTGCTGGAGCTTTGCAATTTCCTTTTCTTTTTCTCTCAGTTGCTCCTTAGGTACCCCCATTTGACTAAACGAGCCCGCTTCTACTATTTCTTTTATCTTTTTAATGACCCTTTCGTCTTGAAGGGAAACCATTAATGCCTCAATAAAATCATCCTCTAGTTCTTTATTCATCTTTACACTCCTTTCAAAGTGTTACCCAACCATGAATAGCAACATAAGCTTGCTCTGCTGTTTTTGTACCAAATATACCTTCTCTGCCCATATAGACTTTTTAAAATAGTCCGCCTGCGCTTTCAGATAAAAATTTTCTTCTTCAATATTTACTGTTCGATATAATCTATTTGCACATCACTTTTAGCAACTTTCCGCTTTATTATTCTGTTTATGCATGAAAGGTTTGCCCCTTTTTTTCCAAAGAAAAATCCCCTCCCAGATAGACTGTTAGGAGAATACAACCATAACTTATATTATAAGAAAGCAGTAGTGAGATTACTTTTTTCCATCAAAGATACGTATATAACGTATTAAAGATGTATTGATAATATGATGCTTACTTTCACTTTTTACAATAAAATACTCACAGTGTTCCATCCTTTTTAGGACTTCTTGTAAAACATCTTCTTTTTTACTACACAATCCTTTTTTTATTTTCTCCCACTTAACATCAGCGTCAAGAGTATAACAAACATAGAATTCCTTTAACAGGTTAATCTTCCCCTTAAATGCTTTAGTTTCTTAACTGTTTTTAGTTTGATAAAACCCTTACAAGAAATAAAAAGCTAAAGACAAATTACGATAACTTCATTTAGATACCCATCTGTTGTATACAAGAATATTTTGTTTAATATCTAATTCAATAATTTGCAGAATCAAATCATGTACATCCTATTTAATTTTTCCTCACTCCGATATATTGCCTCATAAGTACCACTTAATAATATTCGGTATGATCATATTGTTTAAGTGGGTTGAAATAACTAGGGTTAAACCTACTGATTACTGGATACAAATTACGTGAGGAATTACTTGCAGTTACATTGTTTTTAAAAGTGACGGTAACATTTCTTTTCACCCAGGCAGTTCTTTAATGTAGGAGTAGAATTGAAAGAAATCCAACAAAAGGCCACCCTTCAGTAAACTGTGGGAGGCCTTCAACTTTAAAGATATTCACATGTTAGGTGAGCACTCATTCCTGAATCCCCGTCCCCCCTATATTAAGGGATTTGAGCGATGATACACATGCTCCCATTCATATTTAAATAAAGTAAGTAAATGCAATATTATTAGGAAGAGGACAAATCCGAACAAAAAAAGCCCTTCTCTTTTGAGATGGCCTATGAGCAATCGCTTAACTTTTAAAAGGCTTTGCTTGATGCTAGTGGGTTCTTGATTGTTCGCATACATCGGAATAGGAACGACCATGTTTGTATGGGAGCTTAAACAAATTATCCATAACATCAGTAACACAATCTTCGCAATAATAATTGACGAACTCCCTACCTTGTTCAAAAATTGGTGTCATCGTATCTATGTCAGCCCATTTAAAACAGTAAATACACATTTGCCTCATGATATATCACTCCTTTATTATTTGAAAATAATTGGTAATAATCAAAAGAAGAATATGTGCTACTTGTCGACATTATTCATGAAACGATACTCTTTCGTAAAGAACCCCTAACATAATTAAGGTAGCAGGGGGAATAAACTGCTATAAACCGATATCCTTTATATACCACTTATACTGAGTATTAAACCTCCCAAAAAACATATCTTTCACACCAAGACTTTTTCTCTTTTAGTAGAAGTTCTCCCAGGGTTCAAATTTGTGTTTACTCCGTTTGCTGATTGGAAATAACATAATAAATCTTTTAACTATAATCAGAGTAGGAGTGATATTTATGACAAGGCGCTCCAACAAAATCAAACATAAAGCAAAAACTACTTTGAATAAAGTAAAGACTAATATTAAGGAAACATTATTTAATATCGCAGACATTCCATCAACATCTGTACAACAATTGGCTGATTTTATACAACATCACCCTGATGCAAAAGTCACCAAGAAACAAATGCTTGGAATTTCCTATGCCTTCTATAGTTTAGAAACAGAAGGGTATAATTATTATTTAGAAACCAATAAATCTAAAATTTTGCAGTTGGATGGACATTATCAGGATAAAAAAATTGTATCTTATCGATCATATAGGGATTATTATCAATTGAATGCACCAATTAAAATGCCATAACTAAAATTTCCTCCTCTTTAATTACAGCCTGCGGGGTCTGCCTTGGACACGCTTTTCCCGCAGGAGTCTCGCACACCCCCTCCAATAACTTTGTTTTAATATATAGATAGACCCACTTTTGTTACATAAGAAAAAGAGCTGCCAAAGCAACTCTCTTATTGAAGTAAAGTACCTGTCTCATATTCATGAACGGTTATTGAAAAATGACTGTGTCTTTGTCACTTTCCATCACTGCCAGTTTGTGTGAAAGACTCCTGCCAAATCACGTCGTTCATAGGTATGTGCACCAAAATAATCACGTTGTGCTTGCAAAAGGTTAGCATTTGAGATGCCTTTTCGATAACTATCGTAATAAGTGAGTGAAGCGCTTAAACATGGAAACGAGATACCGGAATTTATTCCCTCACAGACAACCTTTCGCAATCCTACCTGGTAATCCGTAACCTTTTCGGCAAAATATGGTGAGATTAATAAATTAGCCAGATTCGGCTGCTCTTGATAGGCTTCGCTAATGACGTTTAAAAATTCTGCACGAATGATGCAGCCACCACGGAAAATCAGCGCAATATCCTTTAAAGGCAAATCCCAGCCGTAAAGTTCGGAAGTCATTTTATATTGAGTAAAACCTTGCGCGTATGCACAAACTTTTCCCATATATAATGCTTGTCTAATATAGTCAATCCACTCATTTTTATCTAATTTTTGCTGATCGTTCTCAGGGCCTGTTAGAATATTTTCTGCATTAACCCGTTCTTCTTTTAAAGCGGAAATGTAGCGAGCAAACAAAGACTCAGTAATAATCGATGCTGGTATTCCGTTATCAATAGCTTGCATGCTGGTCCATTTGCCTGTACCTTTTTGTCCTGCTTTATCAAGAATCACATCGATCAAGGGTAAGCCGGTTACTTCATCTTTTTTCCTTAAAATTTCAGCAGTGATTTCGATTAAATAACTTTTCAGTTCGCCTTGATTCCATGTTTCAAAGATGTCAGCAATTTCATGAACTTCCAAATGCAACTTTTCTCTTAAAAATGTATAGGCTTCGGCGATTAATTGCATATCTGCATACTCAATCCCGTTATGTACCATTTTTACAAAATGACCTGCTCCTTTTGGACCGATATAGGTACAGCAAGGATCATCATTTACTTGTGCTGCGATTTTTGTCAGAATCGGAGCTACTTTTTCATAGGCGTCTTTATCTCCACCCGGCATGATTGAAGGTCCCTTTAATGCCCCGACTTCTCCACCAGAAATACCAATTCCCAAATAACTGATTCCTTTAGATTTCAATTCATCATATCTGCGTTCAGTATCTTCGTAATGGGAGTTACCGCCGTCCATGATAATATCGCCTGATTCAAGATGAGGAAGCAATGAATTGATCACCGAGTCGATCGGCTTACCCGCAGTCACCATTAGAAAAACCTTTCTTGGAGTTTCAAGTGACTGAACAAAGTCTTGGATTTCGTAATACGGATGGAGCGACTGACTATCCAATTCAGCTACAAGCTGATCCGTTAAATCTCTTGTGTAGTTATAGACAGCTACTCGTTCCCCTTTACTAGCCATATTTAAAGCGATATTACTGCCCATTACCCCTAAACCAATGACACCAATTGTATTGTACATTTATTTCTGCTCCTTCTATGTAAGAATAATAGGCAGTAAATCCCTGCCATAGTGGGGGATTTACTGCCAGGAAAGGCTTATACAAATAAGCTTAGTAATAGAATAAATCCTAATCCAGCTACTGAAATGATCGTCTCAAGCAAGGTCCACGTTGCAAATGTTTCTTTCATGCTTAAACCAAAATACTCTTTAAACATCCAGAAACCAGCATCGTTAACGTGTGAAGCAATTAAACTTCCCGCTCCTGTAGCAAGCACAACTAGAGCAAGGTTAACGTCCGTCTGACCTAACATCGGAATTACTAAACCAGCTGTCGTTAAGGCAGCAACGGTAGCAGATCCTAAGGAAATACGCAGGATTGCCGCGATGATCCAGGCAAGCAAGATTGGTGATAATGATGTTCCTTTGAACAATTCAGCTACATAGTCACCTACACCGCCGTCGATCAATACTTGCTTGAAGGCTCCTCCGCCCCCTATGATTAAAAGCATCATTCCGATATGCAAGATTGCTGATGTACAAGATTCCATAATATCTTTCATTGGAATCTTTCTTGCTAATCCCATTGAATAGACCGCAAATAATAAGGAAAGCAACATGGAAGTACCGGCCTCACCAATAAAACGGATAGCTGCTAGTAGACCATTATCTTCAAATCCCATTGTTTTTTGCATCAAAGTGATAATCGTAGCAATTGACATTAATATAACCGGAAGTAAAGCAGTAAATACACTGATCCCAAATCCAGGTGTTTCTTCAAGTTTAAATGATTTTTGTTCTCCTAAAGAGGCAATGCTGCCTGTTTTCGTAAATGATTCAGGTACTAATCTTTTAGCTATCTTCGTAAATACTGGTCCAGCTAAAATAACGGTTGGAACCGCAATAATGAAGCCGTAAAGTAAAACCTGACCAATGTCAGCACCATATTCACCAGCGATAACGGTTGGTCCTGGGTGCGGCGGTAAGAAACCGTGTGTTACCGATAATGCTGCAACCATTGGAATACCAAGATACAATATCGAAACTTTCAATTCCCTTGAAATTGCAAATACGATTGGAATTAATAATACTAATCCCACTTCAAAAAACAATGCGACACCGATAATAAATGATGCTGCCACAACAGCCCATTGAATATTCATTTCACCGAATTTTTTAACAAGGGTCATGGCAATGCGCTGCGCTCCGCCTGAATCTGCGATCAACTTACCCAACATCGCTCCAAGTCCAAAGATTAACGCTAAGTGACCAAGTGTCCCGCCTAATCCAGCTTCAATGGTTTTGACAATTCCATCAAGTGGCATCCCAAGTGCTAAAGCCACTCCAAACGATACAATGATCAAGGAAATAAAGGTGTTTAATTTTAAACCCATTATTAATATTAATAAAGCGACAATTCCTAAAGCGACAATAACTAATGGCATTGTAATTCCTCCATGTCTTTACTTTGTAGCATTTATTAAGTTTCTTTGATAATTCGCAATCTGTGTATATTCGTTTTCCAATCCCCTTGATAGGTTAATGAAAATCGGCAGTAGTTGCCTATATTCTTTTACAGAATCATCTTTCGGTGTGTGCTTGTGGGTATTGCCTATCATTTCAGAAACGACTTCGAAGGAATCAATTTCCCCGGTGGCATATAACCCCAATATACAAGCACCCAGGCACGAACTTTCGTAACTTTCTGGAACCACGACTTCCGATTCGAAAATATCGGACATCATTTGCCGCCAAACAGCCGACCTTGCGAAGCCTCCCGTAGCTTGAATTCGGGTCACGGGACCATCCATACATTCAGTTAAGGCTAAAAATACTGTATATAAATTGTAAATGACTCCTTCTAGAGCCGCTCGAATCATATGTTCTTTCTTATGCGAGAGTGTTAATCCGAAAAATGAACCCCTTACGTCCGGATTCCATAATGGTGCACGTTCACCTGCAAGATATGGATGGAATAACAATCCATCAGCGCCTGGTCTTACACGTTCGGCAATCTTGGTCAAGACTTCATAAGCGTCGATTCCGAGTCTTTTAGCCGTTTCTACCTCAGAAGAAGCAAACTCATCACGAATCCAGCGAAGGACCATCCCGCCATTGTTTACCGGCCCGCCAATCACCCAATGCTTTTCCGTTAGGGCATAGCAAAAGATTCTTCCTTTTTCGTCTGTTTTCGGCTCGTCAATAATCGTCCGAATCGCACCGCTTGTCCCAATCGTGACTGCGATTTCGCCTTTCCGGATAGCGTTTACACCTAGGTTTGAAAGGACACCATCACTTGCCCCAATGACAAAGGGGGTTTGTGGATCAATCCCAATCTGTTTGGCTAAATTCGGGTCACAGTTGTTAAAGACCTTTGTTGTTGGTACGAGTTCAGATAATTGCCCACGCGTTATTCCGGCAATTCTTAGGGCTTCCTCATCCCAATCCAAATTTTTGAGATTCATCATGCCCATCGATGAAGCAAGGGAATAATCGACAACATATTGATCAAATAACTTTTTAAAGATATATTCTTTAATCCCGATGTACTTTTTAACATTGGTTGCGATCTCTGGGTGATCATTCACGATCCAGGTGATTTTGGATAATGGTGACATTGGGTGTATCGGTGTTCCGGTCCGTTTGTAAACTTCATGCCCATCTAATTCATCTTTTATTTTATGGGCCCAAGCTTCACTGCGATTATCTGCCCAAGTGATACAACGGGTCAGCGGCTGGTCATTTTCATCCATGGCTATAACACTATGCATCGCACTGCTAAATGAAATAAAAGATATCTGTTTATCTGAATGCTGTTTCGTTATATTTGTAAAGGCTTTCAAAACGGCCTGAAAAATCTCTTCAGGGTCCTGTTCCGCTGTTGTCATATCCGGTGTGTAAAGAGGATAACCAATATTCTCTTGCTGGATGACATCGCCTTTTTTAGTGAATAATACAGCTTTTGTACTTGTTGTACCGATGTCTACACCTAACATATAGCTAGTCATTTTCTTGTTCGACTCCTTTTGAAAGCATCTGTTGGGCCATCCATAAGTCTTCAACTTTCCCTTGAACATCATCAAAGTTTTCATGTAACGACTTAATCATGAGGTCCCGATTTTTTGTTCTGATCGCATCAATATAAAGTTGATGATTATTTATGATCCGTGTAAAGTCTTCATACTTTTCTTTAAAACGACTGCGCATGGATAGAAGAATCAAACTTTCCATCACAGGTTTTAAATTATCCCAGATCATCAGGATGTAGGAATGATCGATGGACCGAATGATCGTTTCGTGGAATAGGACATCCTGATAGGAAAACTCATCAGCATCTCGGTATTTTATGGAAATTTTCATCATTTCCATTATTTTACTAAGTTCCGTCACTAATTCATTCGTTTCCATCTTTACTAGACGTTCGAATACAAACGTTTCGATGAGTATACGCACATCATAAATTTCTGCATATTTTTTTTCTGTTAAACCAATGACAACCGCACCCATTCTTTCCAATCGGATGATATTTTCAGAGGCCAATATTTTTAACGCTTCACGAACTGGTGAGCGGCTTACACCGAAATCGGCAGCTATTTTATTTTCAGATAGGATGGCACCGCTTTCAATCATCCCCGAAATAATACGCATTCTAAGCTCGGATGTTACGCGATCACCAGCTGAAGCTTTTGAAAGCCATTTTACAGGATATAGAAACTCCTTTGATTCAGCCATAAATTCACCTTCTAATAGAGTTCAAGTACACTTGTATACAAGTATTTTATAATAAAGATAATGAATAATGCAAGCATTTTGAATGTAACCGGATACTGGTAATATAGTTAAAGTTTGTTGGGATTTTAGAAGGTTCTGGTGCAAAAATAACTTATGAATGAATCCAACCTCATTTTGGGCAGACTTTGCCCGTTGATGAGGTTGGTTTTTTTTAACCCTATGCATAGCTTCGATACCACACAAAATATGATCGCTGTTCGAAACGATTTCAATCCCCACATGGAACGGATCCGTTTTTATAAAACGATGATCTTATTCCACAATGTTGTTCAGATACAGTTCCGGTAATATCAGGATTATTGCTTTCCACTTCAATCATTGGAGCGAATTTCGTTGACAATACTAATCTAGTTATTTTATTCATGTGTATCGCCTTTTTTGGAAACGGTTTCGCTTCAATCACCTGGGTGTTTGTTTCATTGCTTGCCCCAAAAAGGCTGATTGGGATTGCTGGAGGTATCTTCAATTTCATTGATGGTACAGCATCAATTATTATACCGATTGTCAAAGAGCGGTGATTTTGCTCCTGCACTTACCTTTATTGCTTGTATAACCTTTGCGGGAGCCATGTCCTACATTTTCTTGGTTGGTAAAATCGAAAGGGTTCAGGATTTTGCTGATTTTGATTTACGGAATGGTAAGAAGTTATCGAGCTAATTATAAATGCGTAGAAAATCTACAAACAACAAAGCAGTGCATCCCGAAAATTGGGATCACTGCTTTGTTGTTTGTAATTCAACATTAATATTAAACTCTTCGTTATGCTCGATATAGAAATCCTCTTTTGCAACTTGTATATAAGTTAAAAAAGCGTCATCATATATGTTATTTACATTCTTATCTGAATCTTTATTTTAATACCCCACTACCAAAGCTAAAGTTACCGACTTATTACTAGTAAGGTAAAAAATCAAGCCATCATAAAAATATATCTTTGCAACTTTATCTGAAAATCCTGCAATAATTACTGCATTGATATCAATTTTACCCAATAAGTGTGCCTGGCTAAGAATTTAGCCATATTAACTCTTTTCAATGTACTTATGTTTTACTACATCTTTTAGAAGCTTCTAATTTTGTCGATATCTACTCAGAATTTGTAGATATTTCTCGGGAAATTGTTGAAACTTGAAAATAGTGATTCTGAATAGAATTTACACTTTCGATTTGATTGCCTTAGGTTTAAATAGTTATTAACACCCCAATTTCGTAAAAGAGACTAAAAAAAGGTAATGAAACCTTTTTCTTATTGAAGTAATGTTTCGTAATGGATTTTTTGTTGTTCATTTTTAAGCTATGACATATCGTTTGTCAGTGAGATGTTCATTTCACGCGTAGCTGCGAGTTCATTGATTAAAAAATTAAGCTCTCAAATGAGAACATGGGTTAAATTGTCATCTGTATCGGGTATCGCTATCTCTGTTTCATTGGTTCCATCTAATCTTTCTTTTTCATGATACAAGTGTCTCTTGCTTTATCGTTTAGGGGGTTGCCCGTATCGCGTAACGCTTTAAGCGTTTCGATATCGGATTGAACGAAGGGGAGTTAATTTCCATATTTTAACAACAATTATCCATTTCGCTCTACGTATTAAACTTACTTTCGAACATTGATTTTGCATCTCCACTTCTTTGCCACTTCCTTGGAAGAGGATGCTCATTCATTTGGATGTATATCTTGTCGCATATCGGACCTCCCTTTCTATAAAAGATAAAGGTTCTGTGGATTTATTTTCATGTTATATCGCCCAGCGATACGAAACACACAAAAGAACCGATAAGCACCTTTCTTAAGGAACACTATTAGGGACATGGATCTTGCTGGAGCTTCGAAACCGTTGTTTTAAGCTGAGAAATATCCTTTGTCTGTGGACGTTCATTTCAAGCGTAGCTGGAGTTCATTGGTTAAAACAATTAAAATCTCTTTTATTTGTTTGGAATTATGGGTTAAGTTGTCATATATATCGGGTATCGCTATCTCTGTTTCATTAGATTCATCTAATCTATCTTTTTGTAGATACACAAGGTCTTTAGCTGTACCCTCTAGGGACTTGTCCGTATCGCGTAACGCTATGTTCGATTCGATGTCAGATTGAATAAAGATAGGCAACCGCCATCTTAAAAACTCATATCCGTTTCGGTCTAAGTTTTGACCATACTTTTGAACAGTGGGTGTTGCATCCCCACTTCTTCTTCCACTCCTTAGAAAAGAATACTCGTTCATTAGGATGTTTTTCATGTTTGCATATCGAACGCCGCTTTTCTATTAAACCTAAATGTTTCGAATTTATTTGCAAGTTATATCGCTGAGCGATATGAAACACACAAAAAAAGAGCTGATCAATCCCTGTCTGGATCAACTCTAGTAAGGATGACTCTTGTTTTTGAATGCAAGTTCTTAACCGCCTCAACTCCCATTTTATCAAACTGCCTTTTTTGCTTGCTTCAAATTGTGTATTTTGTTTTAGATGCATATCGCTTAAACAAATCTCCAATGAATTTCAATTGGGCCTTCGTTTGCCTTTGGTAGAACGTCCGATACATTGGTGTCCCGAGCTCTTACATAGCAGGTACCAAATCCTGTGAATTTGAAATATTCTTTCTTAATTCTGTGTTTTAGCTACGCGAATCATATATGGCACTATGATTTTTTATAAGTTTTGTGGATTCGCAACTCAATGCTTTTATCCATCATTATTTATTTAAAAAAGATTTATCAAATGTTTCTACAATACACAGCTAGGCAAAAAAACAGTCACCTTATTTTTTGAATATGGAGAAAAGCCCCCGCCATTTTTCGGAACGTTTTTGTATAGTCACTTCTAAACGTTTATTAAATTCATTTTGTGAACTCCATTCTTTTTTCTGTTCGTCCCGCATATTTTGTATTTCTTTTTGTAAGAGTTCACTTTTTTGTTTTTCTTGTTCCAGCAATGTTTCGTAATGGGTATTTTGTTGTTCAGTTAATTGTTCAATTTTAGTATTAGTTCTTTGCGCTGAATTTCCAATACTAGAACTTATAACATGATGATCCTGCTGGAGCCGGGAAACCTTTGTTTTAAGCTGTGACATATCGTTTGTCAATTGGACATTCATTTCACGTGTGGCTGCGAGTTCATTGACTAAAAACATTAGGGCCTCGTTTAATTGATTGGGGTCGTAGGGTAAATTTTCATATGTATCGGGTATCGCTATCTGTGTTTCATTGGATTCTTCTAATCTTTCTTTTTGTTGAGATACAAGGTCTTTAGCTGTATCGTCTAGGGGCTTGTCCGTATCGCGTAGCGCTATAAGCGCTACGATGTCAGATTGAACAAAGATACGTCGATCTCCATCTTTCAAAAACTCATATCCATTCCGCTCTAAGATTTGACCATACTTTCGAACAGTGGGAGTTGCAATTCCCACTTCTTCTGCCACTTCCTTGGATGAGAAAGCTCGTTCATTTAGTTGTATATCACGTCGCATATCGGACCTCTTTTCTATAACTAGTTGTATCTGTAGTCTACCTGACCTTAAATTTTCTGTCTAGATAAGTATAGCCTATCAAGAAGTTGTTAGGGATACCGATAAGATTTCCTTTTCCTTTCTTCTGTTTCCATCTAGGATTAGATCATCTATTCGCTTCCCTCCTTCTCTTGCATAGCCTCTATCTATCCTTATCCATTGTGGGTGTTACATCTGGTTGGGCCTGGCGCCTGGTCCCGTAGTGAAATGATTTTTCGGGCAAAAAAAATAGAAGTCCTTAGCATCCATTTTAAATACACACAATTATGTGCAGAGAGCTAATACTTTACAAAAGCTCTCTCTTTTATTGATGTTTAATTCCGAATCAAAAAGAAGCCTTTGCTCCTGTTGAGCAAAGGCTTCTTTTTGATCAGTTTCTTCTATTATTTTCGATACTTACTATAGTCCGTATTATATAAATAACTTTATATGATGTGCACTTGTTTCATTACTGTTTTATGGGTGTGAGCAAGTTGGATGGATTTCTTGCACCGAAACCGGTTATCCATGGTATTCTCTTTAAAAGAAAGATGATTATGTTTCATAAGAGAATCATTCCTTTCTGGTTTGGGCCGTTGTGGTGACTCCTCTACCCCAGTTTGGACCGATTCTTTTATTTTTTTATACTAAATAAAAAAGCTCGACCCAAAAGGCACATTATGCGCCTTTTGGGTCGAGCTCCTTTTCTCATTATTTCATCAGCTTTGCTACTGGCTTCGAAAGAAGCAATAATACAATACCTAAACCAATTGTTACAAAACCAATTACACTGAAGATTTCCAGGTAACCTAAAGACTGTGTATATGCAGCTAATTGGCCGGCTACCATATTAGCCACCGCGGAACTTGCCAGCCATACTCCCATTAGAAGAGAGGCAAGCTTGATTGGAGCAATTTTACTTACCATTGATAAACCAACTGGCGAAATCATTAATTCGGCTAATGTATGAAGGAAATACGTTACAATCATAAACAGGATGTTTACTTTCAGCGCTGTATCGTTTCCTGTATACATAACAGCAGGAAGCAGTACTAAGAAACCTAAACCAACAGTGACTAAACCAAGAGCCATCTTCGTTGGAGTTTTTAAGTCACCGCGTTTTGAGCTGCCAAGCTTGTACCATAAAGCAGACATAATTGGCGCTAAAATCACGATGAATAATGGGTTCAATGATTGGAACCAAGCAGTTGGAACTTCAAAACCAAATACATTCCGATCAATTTGGTCATTAGCATACAATGTCAATGAACTTCCTGCCTGCTCGAAAGCGGCCCAGAACGCAATAACGAAGACTGCCAAAATCACGATAGCCGCTGTACGTTTTTGTTCTCTTTTCGTTAACGGTGCAGCTGATTTTTGACCAGCTGTTACATCCGGTTTACCAGTAGGTTCTTTACCGATATCACCTAAATAGCGATTGCCTAATAAGTTGAAAACTAACTGCCCTACAATCATACCAATTGCTGCTGTCAGGAACCCATATTTATAGCTCATAAGTCCAACTACTAATGGTGCGAAGAAAGCCCCAACGTTAATACCCATATAGAAGATGGTGAAAGCTCCATCACGACGCGGATCGTTGTCTTCATAAAGATCACCAACAATTGTCGAGATGTTTGGCTTGAAGAAACCATTACCGATAATCAATAAACCAAGACCAATGTAAAGTGCTGTCAAACTCTGACTTGCGAATAGCGAAAAGTTACCAAGCGCCATTAAAATACCACCAATCGTGATCGCCAATCTTCTGCCTATGAAACGATCAGTTAAGTATCCGCCAATCATTGGCGTAATATAAACGGCACCAGTAAAGAATCCGTATATGCCCATAGCCGTAGATTTGTCGACTCCAAGCCCGCCATTTACAACAGTTGCTGTTAAGTAAAGAACGAGAATTGCTCTCATTCCGTAATAACTGAAGCGCTCCCATGCCTCAGTCGCGAAGAGCATATACAGTCCAGGAGGATGCTTTTTTCTGGACTGGTTTGGCTGCTGAACATCATTTTTTAAAATTGCTTGCATAATAAAGTCCCCCTAAATATGGTTAAATATTAAACCATCCACAAATCGTTTACATTCACAAAATAATTGCATGGTTTTTATTTTATTATTGATTCGTTCGTTCCACCTACGCCTAATACGATGATGGCCACGCATGCCATCCAACCCACCATGGGTAAGCGTTTACATTTTTTTAATCTTCGCTCTGGTGCAAAAAGAATCAGATAGCAAACTTCCATAATGTTCGGTGTTTTCACTATATTTCCGTGTTTATTTTGACAACATTTAAGGTTACACCTGAACCAAGCCAAGCCAACGTTCTTAGTCCACTAACAATGTCACCCCTCAGTGTAATCAATCTCTTTAAATGAACAATTCTTATTGCTTAAAAAAATGACATTCAATGAAAGCATGTAAATTTTAAAGAATTTTTAGTGTTGTAAAATAATTTTATATTATCAGAAAATATAAAAATACAGAAAAAAAAGAAAAAAACTCTTGCTGCATTAGCGATCTGTGTAGCAACGGGGACGCCCATTATAATAAAAAAACTGCCTTGTATTAAGGCAGTTTTTTAGTCAACAATCCATTGATATAAATTTTTCGGTCTTCCTATTTTTTGATAACTCACAATAATTTCTACTTTTCCTTCATCAAGTAAATGCATAATATAGCGATAGACGGTCGGATAAGCCAAACCAACTTCTTTAGAAATTGTATCAACGGAAAAAGGTTCACGATTAGAGTGTAAAAAATCACTAACGTGACAGAGTGTTCTCTTACTAATTCCCTTTGTTACAAATACATCCTTTTCTTCACTGGATTTTTGCTGCGTAGCTGATTGAGTTAATTTTGCAAGGCGTGCATGCAGTTGAATTCTTGAAATCAAATCAGGCGCTTTTACAGGCTTTAATGCAAAATCTGTTGCGCCTGCTTCAAGAAAGCGATCAGCAATTTCCTGTCGTTCATCGACTGTTAATACAAGTATCGGAACATCAGCATTAAGGTTACGAAGCTCACCCACTGTTTTTATTCCGTCCATTTCCGGCATATGATAATCAACTAAAACAACATCTGCTCCTTTTTCTGCAAACACATTTAACCCTTCTTTTCCGTTGTTTGCCGTATCTACATTCCAGCCGGCAAATTCACAAATTTCACTTAGCATATATTGAATTGATGCATCATCATCAATGACTAAGATGTTCATCTTGACACACTCCTCTCAGCTAGTTTTATCCAAATTATTGTCCCGTGTCCAAGCTTGCTGTCAATTTCTAAAGATGCACCATGTCCTTTAGCAACTTGTTGTACGAAAGCTAAACCCATCCCTGGATGCGATTTTGTACTAAACCCAGCTTTCCATATTTTCTCCTGCTCTTTAGGTGAAATCCCTTTCCCATTATCTGATACACCCAACCAAAGTTCATTTTCATAGGTTTTTATCTTAAGCAAAATCTTTCCATCTTCTATTCCATTCACTGCATCGTAAGCATTGTCAATTAAATTCACTAATGCCCTTGTCATTCGGATTTTATTAATTAAAATTTTAATTTCAGGATCTGCTTGAAAGTCTACTTTCAGATTAAGATTTGTCCCGCTCAGTCTGCTTGCTTCCACGTATCCAACTAAATCTTTTATACGGCACCAATGTTTTTTATCATCATATAAAATCTCAGAAATCATGTCGCTAACAGAATGAATCGATGATGAAATTTTTTGACAATATTCTTTAATTTTAGAATCGTCCACTTTCAAACTAATTAAAGAATTTAGCCCCTCAATTGCTGTGAGAGGTGTTTTTAAATCATGGACCAGATATAGTGCTTCTCGTCCTGATCTTGACTGCATTGCTTCTAATTGCGCATAATGAAGCTCTTGCTTTATCCGCCACTTTTGTTCAGCTAATGAAAAATACACAGCTAAAATAACAGCATTTATAACAAAAATTAAACACAAAGTTAAACTGTACAATGTTAAAGATTGCTCAAATCCAATTTGAACTGCTATATCTTTTAATTCCTTTGAAATCGACCCTTGGCCAAATCCATATTGGGATAAAGAAGGAATCTCATTCAGCCATTCAATCCCAAAGATTAATTGAGAACAAATAATTGTTTTAATAATTGGCTTTAGCCTATCCTTTTCAAAGGCTTGCAATAATAAGATTGCTAACAACAATAACAACGCATATGCGCTAAATGAGTATGTTAAAGAATAATAAGCATTTATCACGATATAGTCGAGAGGAATAACAATAAGAGGAATGATAATTTTTAACCATGGACGGTTTAAACGATCACCGATTTCGTCTCCCAACAGCAGTGCACCAATATAATGAAACAAAGCCAAAACTGTATTTAAAGAAATTAACAAAAAAACGGCAAGCATTAACTTATTTCCTGTTTCTTCACCTTCTCTTAATGAAATAAGCAAATCAGTAAGACCAATTTCATCAGGACCCAACCACGATAGTAAGAATACCCCGAATAAAATTACTCCAATTTTCATCCATATTGTCCAAGACTTCATAAGACCAGCTATCATAATCATTTCACCTTTAATATATTAATTTGCTTAGAATAGAATGATAAAAATCTTTCATTTCGTATGTATTTAAAGTTAGGTATACCCTTCCATATTCCATAATCTCATTATACGTAATTCATCGTCATTATGAAAATTATAAAAAAATGGGTTCTGGCGCAAAAATTCGAACAGCTTGCAAGTAATCCCTAAATCTTGAACAAAGCATTATGTACTTGAACTGTTTTGTAACGTCATTTTTAACTGAGGTTTTATATCATTCACGGATGGCTAATATTCTATAGGTATGTCCCGTTTCAACGACCTAAGTTTTTCAAGAAAAAGGCGCGTTTCTGGGGCAAGAAATGCGCTCTAAGAGCCGGTGCCTTTGCATTAGGAAGATTATCGAAGGTAAACAAGAAATAATAAAATAAATATCCTTATCCCAAGCCTTCTCGATCAATAGAGTAAGGCTTTTTCGATGTCGCTAGAAAAACAAATATATAGTAAATTTTATTTGTCAAATGGTAGAGAATGATTCTGCTGATTGGCATGATCTTTTTTAAAATGAAAGAGATTTGCGTTGTGTACAATCTCTGTTATATAGTTCATGGTGATTTTTGCAGCCGTTTGAAAATCGTAGCTTTTGCGATTATTTAAAACATTCGTAAACATTCCCTGCCATACTAAAATGGTCAATTCATTAATCGCATCAACGTTTTCCTCTTTAATGTAGCCCTCTCTTAATGCAATTTCTAAAAAGGATCGGCCTCTTTTTGACACATTACGTTCGAATAGGATAGTCTTTAATTCTTCAGGAATGTTAATCAAATCAGAAGGATAGATTTTATAATAGTCTTCGAGCAGCTTTTCAGGTTGATCGGCTAGGTCCATAATAAAAACCGCATGGAAAATTTGTGGTTGCTGAAAAGAGTGATTACAAAAACATTCCCATGCTAATAAGTACTTTTCAATTGGATCTTTTCCTTTTTCAATATAAACAGCTACCTCATCTGTGTAGCATTTCAAGAATTTCATTGAAGCGAAAAAAATCAAATGGGAGACCTCAGAAAAATAGTTATAAATGGTTGCGCTATTATAGCCCGCTTTATCCGCAACTTTCCTTATTGTTACATTCTCTAAACCTTCTTCTTCGATAATTTCAGCTGTTGCGTCCACAAAGTATTTCCACATGCGGCCCATTTGTATTTCTTTTTTTTTCATATCTATTCCCCTCACATTTTTAAAAAGATATAGGTCCATTTCAATCACTGAACCCTATAAAACAAAGCTTTCTGTATTCTTATCTATATTTTATAGTGGCATGCTAATCAATAAAGTGCTGATGGATAAATTATACCAAACTATGGCATGGAAGCCGAAAGAACAATAGCCCACAATAGAAACGTATAAAAATAAAAAGCTGGCAAAAAACAAAACGTTTATCGCCAGCCTCTTTACATTTTTGGGGATCTTTAAGAAAACCTTATTATTCTATCACTTGGCAACCTTTTGATCCTTTTGTTTTTTGCTAACTTGCTTTCATTTCTCTCTTCAGAAGCGCAATCTCTTTTCGTTTTTCTTTCGTTACTCTTTGCCAAATTATAGCCGTAATCAACCCAACAATCGTTAATCCTAATAAAATAGTAAATAATACCTTATAACCGTCTGTACCACTCCAGTGGTCCAAACAAGCACCTGCAACAATTGGCATAAAGATTTCTCCGCTATACCCAATAATCATCAAGGGCATGGCAACTGTTCCTGTTGTTTCGACAGGATAGTCTCCTTCCACCAAAATAGCGAAGTGCGTTGCCTGTAATGCATACATTGATATATAAATAATCGCTATAAAAACTAACAGTAATAAGATGAAAGAAGGCTTTCCGGGTAATACGATGAGAGCAGCTAAACCGATTGCCAGAACACAATAGCCAATTATGACCATATTCGAAATACCAATTCGATCCCCGATAATGCCAGAGCCAAAACTTCCGATTGGGCGACAATATTGTGAAAAGTAACCCAAAGCAGCGGCAATTATTGTTGAAGCACCAAAGGCGGCCGTTGCATAAGGCGTAATATAATAGAAACTATTAATCATCGCATAAGACGTTAAAATAAGAATGGCTGCCAACCAGGTTGTTGGCATTTTAAGAATCCTCAAAAGTATTGCCCAATCAAATTTTTTATCTGCCTTTTCTTTTATTTCATCACTACTGTTGTTACCATCAGGTTCCTTATAAAGTAACATAATCATGATCCCTAAAAGAATACACATCACGGAATAAAAAATAATCACAGAGGACAATGCCAGCTTGTCACTCAGTTGCTTTGCTAAAAAGGCGAAAAGTCCTAATACCAAAGCAGATTCGATAACTTTGGCAGCACCGCGTCCGCCTTCAAAAAAGCCGAATGCTTTTCCTTGTTCATTTTCAGATGCTAACGAACGGACGGCTTTTATTAACGCTACCCAAAAGGTCATGATGGATGTTATACCCCAAGCTGCATAGATTAGCAGCAACACAGGGTAAGGGGGATACAATAGTAAAGCAAAGCCTAGAATCCCTGTCGCAAATAAGGATATGGATAACAAGTGCTTCGTTCTCCATCGATCTGCCACATACCCTCCAAAGATATAGGAAATCAAACAGCAAACTCCATATGCACTGCCAAGCGTACCCATTTGTGTATTGGTCAAGTGAAAGGCATTTAAGAATACATCATAATAATAGTTTCGAAAATAAGGCAATGTATAAATCATTTCACCTGCAATGATTAATATGACTAGAGTAGGTATATTTTTCCTTAGTTTACCTTTCATCTCTTTTCTCTCCAATCCCTGGCTTTTTAAAGTCCTGAACGCTCAATCTTTTGATCCCAATTCTTATGAAATGCCGGTCGGCCGTTTTCTTTAACATCCATTTCCCCAACAATCATAAAGCTTTCTGCATCAGAAGTTTGGGTAACGGTAATGTCAGCGTCAATCCACCAACCCTCACGCCCAATCCTCATTTTTTGATAAATTGTATATTTCGCGGAAAGAGGATTAGCATTACTTAATGTCAACTCTCGTCTCAAATTGTGTTCAACCGTAACATCGATGTCATCAAAGCGATAGACCCCTTCACCAAATACCCCTCCAACACCATCGGTTATGCAAGTCCATGTATCCGTTAAAATATCGTATGTAATGGAACGATCGACTCTTCCCTCTGAAAGTATAGTTGTCGGAGTTAATGGGGCGCTTTGAGGACTCATATTCGGTCCAGATACCCGGCTTCCTTTAAAGATTGGTAATGAAAACTTCGCGGTTTCAAGATTCAGAGTAAGTGTTGCATCCTCAGGCATTGGCCAAAACATTGGCCAAAAAGTTGTTGCAATGGACAAACGTATCCGGTGCCCGGCTTTAAATTTATGCCCGCAACAGTCTAAATTAACAAATGCATTTACCTTTTCACCTGGGGTTAACAAGTCTACTTGATCATGTCCATTTAAATGGGTTAAATTCATTACTCCATAAGAAACACGGGTAACGGCTCCATCTGGTGCCACATCTGATAGTTGTGCGAAGAGCATTGCCTTTGGTCTGTCACTTGTCATTTGTACTTCAAATCTTGGATAACCAACTATTTCTAATGGGCCTTCTAAGACATCCCCTTCAAATACCATCGTCATACCATCATCCAATCGTTGGTCTGATGGACTTTCACCCGGTACTCCGGCACCCATCCATTCACCTGATAAAAGGCCGTGATTTAAAGGTGTTTTTAATAACACTCGCTCTTCTGTTTCATCTCTTTCCTCTAGCAATTTACCATGAGTCAATTGATAAGTTTGCGTTAGCACTTCATTTGATGGCCAGGAATCGAGTCCAATCCACTCTCCTTTACTTACTGGTTTAATGGAAGAAGGAGGCATACTTTCCTCAAGCCATACATTCACCATCGGTCCATCCATCGCGTCGTTCTCTTTTCCTTTTAGCCAATGGTCCCACCATTTAACAGCTTCTTGCAAAAAGCCCATTGCTGGTCCTGGAACACCATCATGAGGGTATACGTGTGCCCAAGGACCAATAATCCCCTTTCTGGGAACTGAAAGCCCTTTCATTAAACTTAATACGGTATTCGTATAAGAATCTTCCCAACCATCGATGGCTAGAACTGGCACTTCAATGTCATCGTAATTTTCACAAACTGAACCATGCTTCCAATAAGCATCTCTCGTTTGGTGCTCCATCCATTGCGCCATCCATAAAGGCATTTCCTCTAATCTTTCCAGCCATTTTTCACGCCAGCTATCCCCAACAATATAAGGGTCAAGCGGACGCACCTGATAGGCTAGCATAATGGCCCCCCACCAGAAATTATCATTTAAGAGGCAGCCGCCTTTATAGTGGATATCATTGTTATACCGGTCATCGGTAAACCCGAGTGTAATAATCGCTTTTAAATTTTTGGGTCTTCTGGCTGCAACTTGAAGGGAATTAAAGCCCCCCCATGATTTACCCATCATACCGATATTTCCATCACACCAATTTTGCTTTGATATCCAATCAATAACTTCCAGAGCATCATCTTGTTCTTGCTTTAAGTATTCATCCCTTAGCAGACCATCTGATTCCCCCGAACCTCTCATATCCACTCTGACAACTGCATAACCGTGCCCGGCAAAATAACCATGCATCGGTTCATCTCTTGCCCTTGTACCGTCTGTTTTTCTGTAAGGAATGTACTCCAAAATGGCAGGTACTTTTTGCCCTTCCCTAACTTCAGGCAACCAGATACGACTTGAAAGTCTAGTTCCATCTTTTAAAACAATCCAAGTGTTTTCAATGGTTTGAAACGCATAAGGAAAATTAGTGATAATTTCTTTTTCTTTATAATCTGTTGACATTTCTCATCCTCCTCTTAGTCATTTTTCATCCGCCGTAAGGTGGTCATTATCATTATTTTTAACTCACTATTAGCGCTTTCTATAAACTTTTAATCGTAATTACAAAACAATCATAGTAATTTTATAATCATGATTATATTTGTGAAATTAGTATATCACCCGAATATGTGTTAAACAACTTAAAATTTTCAGAATTTTTATACTGAATTTTACTTTACATAAAAAGAAAAAGCCTCCCACAGTAAACTGTGAGAGGCCTTCAACTTTAAAAATATTCGCATGTTAGGTTGGCAATCATTCTGAATCGCCGTTAAACCCTCTATATTCCTTGGGTTCTAGACGATGATTACATCATGCCGCCCAACTAAAAGGTGGTTTTTTGCTCTTATATGGGTTGGCAAATTCTTGGAGTAACCTGGATTTTAAGAATGGAGATTGTATACGTTGGAAAAATTGGGTTATTCAAAAAATTTAGCAACCCTGGATGGTGAATTTTTATATCATCTAACCCCCTATTAATTTCAGAAGGAGAGATTATCATGAAAGTGAAAAAACACCTCCACATTGATTGGCTGATATTCAATACCTACTTTTCAACGAAAGGTGTTTACTTTTCTCATTTTTTAGGTCAGTGCAACTATAGAAAAAAGGGGGTTTCTCGCTTTTGCATATTTAGTTAGTTTGCCAAAATAATATTATATACGGATGCTTGTTGAGATTATTCTTTATTGTTCCAAGAGGTAATTACATAAATCAACTTGAAAATATTGATTTCTCAAGGATTTAATTAGATAAATAGGGTTCACATCAATATTTACATGTAATAATGCCTTTTCAAAGGTATCCATGGACACTGAAGGATTATCTCCTAATAATGATGCAATGGCTGCTTCATATTTACCCTTTTGGTAAGTACCTTCCTTTTTATCTTCTAAAGCATGAAGTATATCAAAAATTACCTTTGAATCCTTTTCACTCAGATCATTATTCAAAATGAAATGAAAAAAAGTATATTGTTCAGGATTTTTATCCAAAGCAATTGAAAGTAATAACTTTTGATGATATTTCATCTTTTTAAACTCATCTATTAACTCATCCATTAAATTCAACTCCTACTATTATAATACCCAAAGTGCGATTGCAACTTCTCTAACTCTAATAATTTTCATTGTGGTCAAACTCCTTTTAACAATGGGGTTAGGGGTAGGGGTAGGGTAAGTGTTTCCGCTCTTCTAACTTTATACTAATATATTTAGTAAATCCTCTCGTCCCAAAAGTGAAACGATATAATTTAAATTTCATAATTCCCTTATTTTTCAGCGATGCTTCCCTGGTAGAAATCGTGTATTCCCTATACCGGTTCAAGAATCGGTGATCATTCCCCTTAAAATGGGCAACTTTTAACACCAAAAACAAAGGGTTCTTTACGTACGATTAAGATTGATGAAATGCTGTTAACATGTCATAGAAGCACCGAATAGTTGATACCCAACTTAAACGGCTTCCGAAAAAAGCAGGAATGGAAAAGAACATTACTCCACACTTATTTAGGCATACCTGCACTTCACTATTGATTGAAGCTGTAGAAGGAATTAAAAAATCAACAACGATTAGGAAATAACGAATTCATATATAAAGAAAAGGCCTCCCACAGTAAACTGTGAGAGGCCTTCAACTTTAAAAATATTCACATGTTAGGTGAGCACTCATTCTGAATCGTCGTTAAACCCTCTATATACCAAGGGTTCTAGGCGATGATTACATCATGCCACCCATTCATCTTTAAATAAAATAGAAAGTAATAGGATACAAAAAAGGACTATATATCAATATTTCGCAAGAATTCAACTAAATTAATTTAAATGCGATATTATTAAGAAGAGGACAAACCCGAGGACAAAAAAAGCCCTTCTCGTTTGAGATGGGCTCTAGTTATGCTGTTTCTTCTTATTCATTTCGAACGCAAATCTAGATTTAATCACTTGATCATTTTAGGTATTTTTTGTTAAACTCATATATTCCATTTTCATCAGTACCCATCACATTTCCCATAAAATTTTCAAGGCCAGGCGTACTTCAAATTAATTGTAGGGCATATACAGCTCTACCTGAAGAATTCCGTTTTAAAAAACATTTTGATGACTATCTCTTTAATAGTTACAATGATTTTTTTAACACATTGAACAAAAATGTGTGGAGGGAATTCAGCTTTTTGAAGAACAGCCTCTAAGTTTTGGATTTCACAATTCTTTGCTAGTTTCAGAAATGTACCTTTTAATGTATCCCCCGTTCTATATCTTCCAACAACCTAGAATAATTCACTTTTGTATAATCTGATACATCGACTTCATATAATTTCCCTAATTCAAACGTGTCATATCCTCTTGTTGTACATCTATTTATAAATTCCTCATAGATCAATAAATTATCTGCATTACTTCTATTAGCTAAATGATCCCCTTTTTTATAGGAAGTCACGATATGACTCAAATGCCTTGTCGGATCCAAATCTCGCTTTTTTTGCCGTTCAAACAAAATATCTAAATCTGCAATTAACCGAATAGTAACGATCTCATAACCATATCTATCTACTAATTGCTGAATATGAGGCTTTTGTTTCTGACTAAAAGGATAATCAGACATAATATTGTCGCCTACTTGCATTTGCTTTTCCATTATTTCATAGTACTTCGCCCATGCTATCTTTTCTATCTTCTGCTTTTCTTCTAAATTACGATAACCATATATATCACAATAATATTCTTTCAAGTCATCCTGAGAAAGATTATAAAATGACCCTAATTTACTATTGATGATATTACTCAAGTAGGTTTTCCCTGTTCCTGGTAAACCTGCTAATAAGATTAAGGCTTTATCCATCTTACCACCTCATAATCTAACGAATAAAGAAAGAGTACTAGGAATACCCCGTACTCTCTTTATTATCCATCTTCTCCAACTCTTATAAAAATGCCAAATGAACTTTTTTTTGACTATTTTACTTGAAGCGTACTGTCTTCTTTATTCATGAAGATTCCAATTTTATGTTTGACAATTTCTTTTACTGCCTTATTACATGGAATAATATTATGTCGTAATGATTTAGTTACTTTTGTTTCTCCGAATGTTTCTTTCGCTGCTTTCGTCCATGCTACTAACAACTCAGTACCAACATTAAATTTACGAATCCCATTATTTATTAATTCATGAATATCCATTTCATTAACACCTGTACCTCCATGAATAACTAAAGGTACATCTACTACAGCATTGATTTCTTTTAATAGCGGTAGATTTACTTCTGTTTTAGATTTATATTGACCATGATTAGTACCGATTGCAATGGCCAAAGCATCAACCCCTGTTGCTTTAACAAACTCTTCTGCATCTTTTGGGTCAGTATAAACCTTATCATCCTCATCTACATGAATCCCTTCTTCAGTACCACCAATTGTCCCTAGTTCGCCCTCTACCGAAACACCATATTTGTGTGCATATTCTACTACTGCTCTTGTTTTCATAATGTTCTCTTTGAATGGTAAATGAGAACCATCAAACATCACTGATGTATATCCTTTATTGATTGCCTCTTTAATATCATCAAAATCCCTTGCATGGTCTAAATGCAATACCACATCTACCATTTCATTTGTGGCCATAGTTTTACATACAGCAACAAAATTTTCATGACCAATGTATTTCGCAGTATCTATACTTGTTTGAATAATAATTGGTGCTCCTTGCTCTTTTGCTGCACGTATCATATCAGGTAACATCTCTAAATTATGTGCATTAAATGACCCAACTGTATAATTCAATTCTTCAGCCCTAAGTGTTACTTCTTTTAGTGTTATATACATAATCAATTACTCTCCCTTTATACTTCTTTTATTTTCTTCCTTATCGAACACCACGCGTAACCTCTTTAGAAACTTGCATCATTTGATCCATTTTCTTTAGATATATCTGTAATAATTCTTCATCATTCACTTTTGCTGCTTCTGCACGCTTCTTGTTATAAAGTTTTAATAAAGTTTTGTAACCTTCGCCTAATGACTTTTTAGCCTGAATACTTTTTTCTAACGAATCAATAGCATTATTTTCTTCACCAAGTTCATTAAATGCCAGGCCAATCTCCTCATGAATTTTTGCTTGTTCTTCTCCAACTGTTTGATTTACTTCTTCTTTTTTAGTGGAGATAATACGTACTAACTCTTCTTTTCGTTCTACTGTTAACACTACCTTTTCGGTTGTTTCTTTTTTCGGTTCTTTAGGTTTTTTCTTACCAAATCCAAACATTACTTGAACCTCCTTTTCTCTTTCAACGTCCTAGAAAGCTTTTAAAAGTGGACCAATGAGCCATGCATATAGTAAAGCAGCTGTTACTGTATCAACATCTGTAGCTGTTGCATTGACAAATCCCATAGAATTGAAAGTCGTTACTAACAGTGCTGGTAATAATGTAATGAAGAAACCATGTACAATACCACCAATAATTGCACCGCGAATACCACCTGTTAAGTTACCGAAGATACCGGCAGTCCCACCCGCGAAGAAGGCTGTCAGAATACCTGGTAAGATCATTGCCAACCCAAAGACTGGTAATACAAACATTGCAATAATTGAACCTATAGTAGTTGTGATAAACCCTACAATGACTGCATTAGGGCTAAATGGAAATAGGACTGGACAATCTAATGCAGGCTTTGCATTTGGAACCAACCGCATGGCAATCCCTCTAAATGCCGGAACAATTTCACCTAGTAATAAGCGAACCCCTGCTAGTAATACATACACTCCAACTACGAATTGGATAGATTGTAAGAAAGCAAACATTAAGTAGTTTGTATTTTCTGATATTTTAGAAGCGAACTCATCACCTGCGAACGCTGCTGTAATAATATAAAGAGGAGTCATTACCACCATCAAAGATAGATAGGTATCTTGTAAGAATTCAAATTGAGCTGGTAATTTCAAATCTTCAACAGATTTTTTCTTTTCGCCTTTTCCCCCAACTAGTTTTGCTACACCTGCTTCAAACACATACCCAACCGTACAAAAGTGTCCTAATGCAATATCATCCATACCAGTAATCTTCCGAACAAATGGTTGTGCAATCGCAGGCATTGCTACCGCAAAGACGCCCCCAATGAAACCGCCTACTAAAATCAATGCAACACCACGTAAACCTGCAAAGTAACCAAATACTGTTGTCATAGTAGCCATCCAAAGAATTGCCTGACCAGTTAAAAAGATGTATTTCCATTTAGTAAACCGGGCAATTAAAATATTAAAAACAAAGATAGCTAAGAAAGTTAGTGCGATATCGCGACCCAAGCCTAACTCATTCATTGCTTGGCCATTAATGGCTTCAATTGAAGGAATAATCCCTTGCATATGGAAACCTTCTGTAAAAATTTTACCGAAATATATTAAACTACCAACTATAATGCTGGATCCGGCTGACAATACCATAAATCCTAACATCGTCTTTAACGAACCAGAAATAACTTGCCCTGTTGATTTCTTTTGCAAAATTAACCCCAACATAGCAATCAACGCGATTGTGACTGATGCCTGTGTCAAAATATTCTCTATAATAAAGTTGACTACACCCATTTTCTCCCCCCATCTCTAGCTATCTCTATTTATTTTTAAGCTAAAACGCCTTTTTCCCTTAATACCGGGGTGATTTTTTCTTCAATCTCTAGTTTAGATACAATATTTCTCAAATAAACAATTGTCGTTTGTTTTGGATCAACTGAAAATTTCTCAAATTGGGATTTGAAATTCTGTGCCGTAATAATAATATCGGGTTTTACTGAAACAGCAGACGAGATATCACTATGATCTAGCTTGGCATTAATACCCAACTTGCTTAATACATCCTCTGCCGCCATTTGACAAGCAAAACTGCTTCCTAAACCTGCTCCACATACAAATAAGATATTTACTTTTTTCATGTCACTCTCTCCTCTTTCGTTTTTTGTTTTATATAATTCATCTTCTCCTACTTGCATCTACACCAATTGTAATAACCACAGCTTTCCTCATTCCATTACTTCACTTCCATATAACACCTGATTAAACATGGTTACATCTTGTGCTGTAATTAACTGGTCTAATTTCTCTTCATCATTAATTAACTCAATCAGATTTTTCATCACATTTAGATGCGAATAAGAATCCACTGCAGCTAGACAAAAAACAATTTTCACCGGATCATTATCCGGATTTCCGAAATTCACCGGTTCCTTTAACGTCATGACACTAATACCTAATTTATTTACTCCATCTTCTGGCCTTGCGTGTGCTAACGCTAAATGCTTCCCTACTACTATATAAGGCCCATACTCTTCAACAGATTTAATCATGGCGTTTATATATCGCTCTTCAATGACCTCTTCTGTTAACAATATCTGGGCAGATTTCGTAATCGCTTCTTTCCAGTCTTTACATTCTTGCTTTAGTAGAATGTTGGAATCCCTCAAAATATCCTGCAACATTGGCTGTATCTCCCTTGTATTAATTTTTAAATGATGTTCTTTAAAAGTCTCTTCTACTTTCTGATAGCTTTCCTGTGTTACCGTACCGCCGCTTTCTACAATTAACATAAGAATATCCTGCATTAGCATTGTGGCATCTAACTTATTGGAAACGATCCTTCTCTTATTCTTATTTTTGAGTAAAAAATCTTTAATTTCCTTCTTATCACTTTCTCTTAATATTGGATTAAGCAATAATACGGGTTTTCTTGGATAATCAATTGAAATGGTCGTAAAAACTAAATCAACATCAAGCTTGTCAATAAAGGCTAATTCAAACGAACTCAATACTGCTACAATCTCGATATTGAATTGCTCTTTCAAATTCGCAGCCAATAGCTTTCCAGTTGAAATCCCATGATTACAAAGCACAACAGCCTGATAAACATATTGTTCTTTCTGTTTTATTTGGCTGGCAGAAGTTGAAAAATAAACGGTCAAAAACCCGATTTCATCTTCTGATAATGGTTTTTTTATATAGTCCTCTATTTGCTTACTAAAGCATGTGACTGCCTGATAAATCTCGGCAAAGGACTCCTTAATAGTTTCTTTCAACGGATTAAATACCTGTAAATCGTTCTTCGCCCTGCTTAATAACCCTGTGATATGCTTATATAAACCTTCATACAAATCTTCTTCTCTCTGAGAAAAGGGGATTCTGGTTACTTTTTCTACATGCTCAATTAATTGAATAGCTAATAATTGTGCGGTAACCCAATCGAATGAATTATTCATATCTTTTGGATTAAAAGATTCGATTGTAAAGGTAGTATATTTTATTTCATTTAATGATGGATATAAACCAAACTCCATACAGATGAAATCCACAAAATTTCTGACAGGATCTTCTTTTATCTCGGCTCTAACTTTGGCTAATTCCCTAAGGTTATTTCCCTCTTGCAACCGCCTTACCCATATACCTAAAAATAGAATGCTTTGATTTCGATATACATGATTAATCTCTACTCTAGACTTTTCAAAGACTTCGTCATAATGTTCTCCAATGACCCTCAATGCACTTGTATCCAAATAATCAAGGACAAATTGATCTGCAAAGGTATTCACAGTATCTCTATCTCGGTACCCCAATAGATTGGAAATATCTGTAACACTATTAATTACGTCGTACAACATAGTGCGTATTGATCGTTCATCTCCTTTTAATACAATCCCTTGCTTCGTTAAACTCACTACAGAAATACCATATTCCTTTAAAAACTGGCGAAGTCTTCTCATATCCTCATCCAATGTACTTTTCGATACCTGCAGTTTTTCTTCCATTTCAAAAAGCATTGTCCTTTTTGTGGTATCGGCAATATCTAAAAGTAAGGCAAGAAAACGTTCATTGGGCCTATAATAATCCGTTTCCCTATCATCACCAATTTTCAATTGGAGCTTTCCGCGGTCCACATCAGACAGGTCTAACTTCAACCCCTTTCCTCTTATCGTCGTAATGGATGGATAATTATTTTCAGACAGATATTTATTAATCAGAACCAATTCGTTTCGAAAAGTACGCTCACTAATATTGAACTCTTTACTTAAATCCTCACAAGTTAAAAAGGTATTTACTTTCAAAAATCTGGTAAGTACTCGTTGAGACCGTTCTTTCATGATAGTAACCCCTTT
Organism: Bacillus sp. B4EP4a; assembly: GCF_006680105.1. Taxonomy (NCBI): domain Bacteria; kingdom Bacillati; phylum Bacillota; class Bacilli; order Caryophanales; family Bacillaceae; genus Bacillus; species Bacillus sp. B4EP4a. Next base: position 10,751 of record NZ_VHIK01000020.1, on the reverse strand, counting down.
CATAATTTGATTATAAATGGACATATTCAAATAGTTTAGTACATCTTTTTGCAACTTCAATCTGCAAAAATGTAAGCGTTAACAATTTTACCGATCTACAAATCAAACATCCAACGAAATAAGGGAAAACCGCCTTTGGATGATCCTTCACTAAGTTAAAAACATTTTTAATCCAACTTTCAACAGTTCCTTTTACTTGAAAAAACTCTAGTAGTTGTTGTCCCCCCATCGCCCGGAACTATATGTATGTCTTTCGTTGAAATTGGATGTATGAAGTTTACCTTTACATCCCCTAGGCGATTTACCATTTTGATGGACGATCAGGTCATGAAGTTATTAAAAAGGCATCTACTACAGCAAAATAAAATGAAAATTCAAAACAGTCATCATTACATGGATGAAAACTTTGTCTTCACTTCACCAGAGGGATATACATTGGTGCAAAAACTGCCTGCAATACGATTACAACGTCTTCTTAAGAAATTACCGCATAACAACAAGAAAATTACGTTGCATCCATTCAGGCATACGCATACATAGTTACTGATCAAGCAGCTGCAGGAAATAAAAAAATCAACAACGATTAGGACATACAGAATTCAAATATAAAGAAAAGGCCTCCCACAGTAAACTGTGGGAGGCCTTCAACTTTAAAGATATTCACATGTTTGGTGAGCATTCATTCTGAATCCTCGTTAAACCCCTCTAAGGGATTTAGCGAATGATTACATCATGCCGCCCATTCCGCCCATGCCGCCCATATCAGGCATGCCCATGCCGCCAGCGCCAGCAGGTTCTGGTTTGTCAGCAACAACAGCTTCTGTTGTTAAGAACATAGCTGCTACAGAACCAGCGTTTTGTAGAGCTGAACGAGTTACTTTAGTAGGATCGACGATACCGGATTCGATCATGTTCACCCATTGTCCAGTAGCTGCATTGAAGCCAGTGCCTACTGCTTCGCCTTTAAGGCGCTCTACGATTACAGAGCCTTCAAGACCGGCATTGTGAGCGATTTGACGAACAGGCTCTTCGATTGCACGAAGAACGATTTTCACGCCTGTTGCTACGTCGCCTTCCGCTTGAATTTCAGCGATTTTATTGTATACGTTAAGAAGCGCTGTACCACCACCGGCTACGATACCTTCTTCAACAGCGGCACGAGTGGAGTTCAATGCATCTTCAATACGAAGTTTACGTTCTTTCAATTCTGTTTCGGTAGCTGCACCGACTTTGATTACCGCTACACCACCAGCTAATTTAGCAAGGCGTTCTTGTAATTTTTCACGGTCGAATTCAGAAGTTGTTTCTTCTAATTGAACACGGATTTGGTTTACACGAGCTTGAATTTGAGCTGTATTTCCAGCACCTTCAACGATCGTTGTATTTTCTTTTGTAACAACCACTTTAGACGCACGGCCTAATGAATCGATTGTTGCAGATTTAAGATCAAGTCCGATTTCTTCAGTGATTACTTCGCCGCCTGTAAGAGCTGCGATGTCTTCAAGCATTGCTTTACGACGGTCACCGAATCCAGGAGCCTTAACCGCAACAGCGTTGAATGTTCCACGAAGTTTGTTCACAACAAGAGTTGCAAGCGCTTCGCCTTCTACATCTTCAGCAATCAATAATAGCGGTTTCCCTTGTTGAACAACTTGCTCAAGGACAGGAAGGATTTCTTGGATATTCGTGATTTTTTTATCTGTGATCAAGATATATGGATTCTCAAGGACAGCTTCCATTTTATCTGAATCAGTAACCATGTATGGAGATGCATATCCACGATCGAACTGCATACCTTCTACTACGTCCAATTCAGTTGTGAAACCTTTAGACTCTTCGATTGTGATGACGCCGTCGTTACCAACGCGCTCCATTGCTTCTGCAATCAGTTGGCCCACTTCTTCATCAGCTGAAGAGATGGCAGCAACTTGTGCAATTGATTCTTTGTTTTCAACAGGTTTGGAAATGGCTTTCAATTCTGCAATTGCTGAATTGACCGCTTTCTCGATTCCTTTACGGATACCCATTGGGTTAGCACCAGCTGTTACGTTTTTAAGACCTTCACGGATCATCGCTTGTGCAAGAACCGTTGCAGTAGTTGTACCGTCACCAGCTACGTCGTTTGTTTTGCTTGCTACTTCAGCAACCAATTTCGCACCCATGTTTTCGAATGCATCTTCCAATTCGATTTCTTTAGCGATCGTCACACCGTCATTTGTGATAAGCGGTGAACCGAATTTTTTCTCAAGAACCACGTTACGACCTTTTGGTCCAAGCGTTACTTTAACTGCATCTGCAAGTGCGTCCACACCACGAAGCATGGAACGGCGAGCTTCTTCACTAAATTTAATTTCTTTAGCCATTTATAAGTACCTCCCTAAAATTTTAAGAAAATTTTCGTTCAGTTAAGTATGATGTATAATTAGCCGATAACAGCTAGAATGTCGCTTTCACGTAAAATTAAGTATTCAGTGTCTTCGTATTTAACTTCAGTACCTGCATATTTTGAGAAGATAATTAGATCGCCTTGGGCAACCTCTAAAGCAACACGTTCGCCATTTTCAAGGACACGGCCAGTACCAACTGCTACTACCTTACCTTCTTGTGGCTTTTCTTTAGCAGTATCAGGAAGAACAATACCGCTTGCAGTTTTTTCTTCAGTTTGAACTAGTTCAATAATAACGCGATCACCTAATGGTTTTAACAAGTGAAACAACCTCCTCATATTCTCTTGATAATTTGTTTCATGATTATTAGCACTCTTCATCATCGAGTGCTAACACATTTATAATATTAAATAAACCGAGCCTTTTTTGCAAGTATCTTATTGAAAATTTTTTATTAATTTCTGATAAATTATGGGTAAACTACTTTAGCATAATGATTTCCTTAACAATGTAATTGAAATGTTATGTTAGGGGTACCTTTAAGTGGTGTTCTGCCTCAATATTTGATACCATTTTGGAGTATGCGTTTATAGATTGTCCCCATATCAGGAACGTTCCGAACGGGATGGGTGACTATAAAAGGAGTTTTCATTTTTGAAAAAAGAATATTGGTTCGTCATCATCACTTATATTGCCATGCAATTATCCAGTATTGTTGGGGTACCCATTTTCATGCTGATCGGGTCTTATACTGGAATGCCGGCAGATGAACTCGAAGTGAAGTCTGCAGCATACTGGATAGTTTTCAGTTTTCTCGTTGCTTTATTATTGATTCTTTTTTTAATAAGAAAAGATATGAGGGAAAAGTTGGACACGAGAAATCAAACTTCCGTTTCGTTGTCCGTATTATGGGCAATTGCAGGAGTGTTCATGGCTCTTTTTGCACAAAGCATTGCCGGCAGCATTGAACAAATGCTTGGGGTGGAGTCTGAATCTGAAAATACGCAGCAACTTATTTCACTCATTTACAAAGTCCCCATGGTCATTTTCGTCACTTCAGTAATTGGACCTATATTGGAAGAATTAATTTTCCGGAAAATCATTTTCGGATCACTTCATAAACGCTTTAACTTCTTTATTTCAGCCTTAATCAGCTCAGTTATTTTCGGCTTGGCGCATGGTGAATTTGAACATCTTCTTTTATATACGGCAATGGGCTTCACCTTTGCTTTCCTTTATGCGAAAACAGGCCGCATTCTTGTTTCCATGAGCGCACATATTGCGATGAATACGCTTGTTATCATCCTTCAAGTGGTATATCGGGAGGATATTGAGAAGATGCTAGATACTGCACAGGCCTTCATCGGAGGTTTATTATGAAACGTCAATCACCATTATTCATGGGCATCATCTATGCAGGCTTAGGAGCTCTTTTTACCGCTATCGCGATTCAAACCGTCAATTCTTCCGGATGGGGACTCTTTGCCTACATACTTGTCCTTATTGCAACTCTTGATTTTGGATCGGGATTACGCATGATCATGCTGCACTTTAAGATTAAAGCCGCACAAAAAAATAAGAAAAAATAAAAAAACGCTGCAATGATGCAGCGTTTTTTTCATTCCTCCAATGCGGCTTCTTCCACTACTGGATAATGTTTCAGGAAGTAGATGAGCGACTGAAGCTCCACGGCCAGGTCAATGTGGTGAACCCTTATGGATGGAGGCACGGTCAGCCGTGCAGGTGTGAAATTCAATATTCCTTTTATATCAGCTTTGACTAGACGATCGGTTATCGTCTGGGCTACCTGTGCAGGCACTGTCAATATAGCCGCAGTAATATTATTTTCCTGCAATAGTGTATCGATTTGATCCATATGATAGATGGGCACATCAGCTATTCGCTTGCCGACCTTTTCTTCAGAAACTTCGAAAGCCATTTCAATTTTAGTATTATTATTTTTCATGAAATTGTAATTTAAAAAAGCGGTTCCTAAATTTCCTACCCCGATTAAAGCGACTTTGGTCAATTCATCCTGATCTAGTGTTTTTCTAAAGAAGGATAATAAATAATTGACATTGTAGCCGTAGCCTTTTTTCCCAAGCGCGCCAAAGTAGGAAAAATCACGGCGAATTGTGGCAGAATCCACTTTTACAGCTTCACTTAGCTCTGCCGAGGAAACTCTTTGTTTGCCTGAGGAATGTAAGTTCTTTAAAAATCGATAATACAATGGCAACCTTTTGGCTGTCGCCTGCGGTATCTTTGGGTCATGGTTCATTGTTCTTCCCCGCTTTCACACATGCTTTTCAACTTAATCTCTATCTGTTTGTTTTACTTGCCTTTTATAATCGCTACTAGACACTCCGCCCGTTTTCTCCACTAAGAATGTAGGCCCGATCACCATTCCCTTATCAATGGCCTTACACATGTCATAAACAGTCAAGGCAGTCACGGATGCAGCTGTTAACGCTTCCATTTCCACACCTGTACTCCCTTTTGTCTTAGCTTCCGTTTCAATCCTAAGCCTATATCCTTGTTCTTCTTTTTCCCAATCAAAGGCTATATTGACCCCTTGCAGAGCAATGGGATGGCACATCGGAATTATATTGGATGTATTTTTGCTGGCCATTATTCCTGCAACTTGCGCAACAGCCAGTACATCACCTTTTTTCATTTTATGGTTCGTGACCAATTCATATATTTCATCATTCAATAAAATGCTCGATTGAGCTACTGCCGTCCGGGTTGTTTCAGGCTTAGCACTCACATCGACCATTTTGGCCCTGCCCTGTTCATTAAAATGCGTTAAGTCTCCCATTTAAGTAACCCCTCCTAAATCATACACTATTATTCCACTTTATGTAACAGCTTTTGTTTCAGCTTGGAACCAAGCTGTTGCCGATAATAACTAAAATACGTTACACTAACAATAATCAATTGAGGTGAAATCTATGATTTTATTACAAATCAATCAACTATCGAAATATTATGGAGCTGAACTTATTTTATCAAATATGAAGCTCGAAGTTCAAAATAAAGATCGAATTGCACTTGTCGGCCGAAATGGCGCCGGTAAATCCACTCTGCTTAAAATCATAGCTGGGCAGCTTTCCCATGATGGCGGTGAAATAATCAAACCAAAAGGCGTCACCATCGGCTATATGGCCCAGGATACGGGATTGGAATCCGAACTGTCCATTTGGGATGAGATGCTGACTGTATTCACGGATCTTATAGAGCAAGAAAAGGAACTGCGTCGCCTTGAGGCTGATATGGCCAGACCTGACATCTTTGAAAACGAAACAATTTACCAAAAAGTGCTGAATGAATACGACACTTTGATGGTGACATTCAAAGAGAAGGGCGGTTATCAATATGAAGCGGATATCCGTTCCGTATTGCATGGACTTCAGTTTGCTGACTTTGACTATTCTACCCCAATTTCCACTTTAAGCGGTGGGCAAAAAACAAGGCTTGCATTAGGGAAGCTGCTTTTAAGGAAACCGGATATATTGATTCTGGATGAGCCGACGAACCATTTGGATATCGAAACCCTCTCTTGGCTTGAACAATATTTACAAGGCTACCAGGGAGCTGTCCTTATTGTTTCCCATGATCGCTATTTTTTAGATAAAGTAGTAAACCTCGTATATGAGATTTCCCGAAATAACATTAAAAAATACCATGGTAATTATAGTTCTTACCTAGAGGGAAAAGCGGAGGATTATGAGCGGGACATGAAACTGTTCGAGAAGCAACAAGGGGAAATTGAAAAGCTTCGCGACTTTGTCCAACGTAATATCACCAGGGCTTCCACCACGAAAAGAGCACAAAGCAGACGCAAACAGCTCGAAAAGATGGATGTATTGGACAAGCCGCAAGGTGATGAAAAATCTGCGAATTTTTCTTTCCAGATTGAAAGGCAAAGCGGAAATGAAGTACTTCACCTCCAGGACTTGGCTATTGGATACGAAGGGGAAACGGTATCAAAGAATATAAATTCCCGGATGACTAAAGGTGAGAGCATAGCACTTGTTGGCCCAAATGGAGTTGGAAAATCTACTTTATTGAAAACGATCATTTCTAAGCTGCCTGCACTTTCTGGGGGTTTCCGTTTTGGAACGAACGTAGAAGTCAGCTACTACGATCAAGAACAGGCTAACCTTGTTTCCAATAAACGCGTACTAAATGAATTATGGGACGACTATCCCCTTAAACCGGAAAAGGACATTCGCACCGTACTCGGTAATTTCCTTTTTAGCGGGGACGATGTTTTGAAAACCGTTTCCACACTAAGCGGGGGCGAAAAGGCCCGGCTTGCTCTAGCCAAAATGATGATGCAAAAAGGGAATTTTTTAATTCTTGATGAACCAACGAACCATTTGGACCTCGATAGTAAATTGGTGCTTGAAAACGCATTGATCGATTATCCGGGAACTATTCTTTTCGTTTCACATGACCGTTATTTCATAAATCGAATAGCAACGAAAGTGATAGAGCTCTCCAAAGACGGCAACGAAGAATTCCTCGGTGATTATGATTACTATCTAGAGAAGAAACAGGAGCAGGCTGAAATCCAAGCACTTGAACAGCAGGAAAAGGCTAATACTTTAGATGCAGCTGTAGAAAAAACGAATTACAAAATTGATAAAGAAGCAAAAAAAGCTGAACGCCAGCGAAAACGGCGCATTGAGGAAATCGAGGCAGCCATGGAGCTTCTTGAAATCGAAATAAACGAATATAATGACCTCCTTTGTGATCCAAATGTTTTTCAGGACCATGAAAAAGTAATGGAGGTCCAAACAAAGCTTGATACTGCACAGGAAAGTTTGGACCAGCTTCTCGAAGAATGGACTGAACTGGAAGAATGACAAAAGACCGAGTCAATTGACTCGGTCTTTTTCTTTTCCATTCAAAACGTCGCTTGAAAGTTATCCACAAACTTGTTAACAAACCACTTACCGTTCACTAGCCATTAATTTGAGTTATACACATTATCCACAGAAACATATCCACTTATCCACAAAAACACCACTTATACACATGCAGTATGATTATCAAAAAAACTTTATCCACAGAATATTCTATTTTTTTATAAACACGATAAAAAGACAGGATGCCAAAGTGAGGGATCCTGTCTTCTCTTCAATTAAAATGCTTCGATATCCAATCCAGGATTTCCGTTCAAATCCAAACCAGATCGTTTTCCCTTTTCAAACATGACACTGCCAGCAGCACCGATCATGGCGGCATTGTCCGTACAAAGATATAGGGGCGGAATGGATATATCCATAGGTAAATCCTTAAAAGCTTCCGTTAATGCTTCCCTAAGGCCTTTATTTGCGGCAACTCCTCCAGCAAGCAATACCTGCTTCACATTATATTCCTTTGCTGCCTTTACAGCTTTCATTACAAGCACTTCTATCACGCTAGCTTGGAAACTTGCCGCTAAATCTTTAGGTTCAATTTTTTCCCCGCGCTGTTCAGCATTATGCAAAGTGTTGATTACCGCTGATTTCAACCCGCTGAAAGAAAAGTCATAGCTGCCATCCAACCATGCCCGAGGCAGTTTCAAAGTTGGTGAGCCTTCTTGTGCCAGCCTATCGATATGAGGGCCGCCAGGATAAGGGAGCCCCAAGGTTCGGGCCACTTTATCATACGCCTCACCTGCTGCATCATCCCGCGTCTCCCCTATCACCTTGAAAGAACCCGGTTCTTCTAAAAGCACCAATTCCGTATGGCCTCCCGAAACGACTAAAGAAAGCGCAGGATATTCGATCTCCTGAATAAGCCGATTCGCATAAATATGACCCGCGATATGATGCGTACCGACAATAGGTATTCCATGTGCGAAAGCTACAGCCTTCGCCGCATTCACGCCTATTAATAGTGCCCCTACAAGTCCGGGACCTTCTGTAACGGCAATGGCATCCAAGTCTTCATATGTCACACCTGCCTGAAGCAGTGCTTCTTCAAGAACGATCGTAATTTGTTCTACATGATGACGGGAAGCTATTTCCGGGACAACACCGCCAAAACGTTTATGGCTTTCGATTTGTGAAGCCACGACATTACTCAGTATCTCCGTTCCATTTTTTATGACAGCTGCCGCAGTTTCATCGCAGCTCGTTTCAATTCCTAATATAAATTGATCTTTTTTCATGAAAAATTCACCCACATAACATAAGCATCTTCTTGATTGTCTGTATAATAATTTTTTCGGATTCCACCCTTTTGGAAACCAAGTTTTTCATAAAGCGAAATGGCTACTGCATTACTGACACGGACCTCAAGCGTCATCCTCACCACACCCATCGAAATGGAGATTTCAATCATCTTCCTGAGCAAAGCTTCCCCAAGCTTTTGCCCTCGGTATTCTGGCAATATCGCTATATTGGTAATGTGCGATTCATCAATGACTATCCACGCACCGCAATAACCGGCAATTTTCCCTTCATCCTCTATCACCATGTATACAGCATATTGATTATGATTCAGTTCATTAAAAAAAGCTTCCCGGCTCCAAGGCAAAGTAAAGGACTGTTTTTCCACATTAAGCACTTGCTCGATATCTTCCGTATTCATTTTTCGGAACGTCAATGTTTTACTCATAATAATCGGTCGCTTTCCTTGTTTATTTCCCCTGCTGTTCAAGCCACTTAGCTTCTGCTTCAGCCATGCGGATATAATTCGGTACAAACTGGTGAACATCGACTTCAGCCTTATCAAGGCCAATGAAGGCCAGTTCGCTTGGTCTTGAGTTATATGTCTGTACCGGAGCAAATACAGCTAAATCACCTAATGCTTCCGTAATTGCATCCCGGTGAATGTCCACATCTTGACCAACGAATAAAACAGGACGATTTAATTCCTTCAATTGATTCGCCCACTCAGAGGATAGAATATTACAATCTTCAATGACTGTCTTTAAAGAGTTATTTTCCATTTCATATAATCCAGTATAAATCTGCCCTCTTCTTGCATCGAACAATGGAGAGATCACCCCGTTAAAATAACGTCCATTAGCTGCTAAAACCTCTAAGCTGGAAACACCCGATAACGGAATCTGAAGTGTCCATGCCAAGCTTTTTGCAATCGTCACTCCAATCCTGACGCCTGTATAGGATCCCGGGCCTTGAGCGACCACTATCTTAGTCAAATCCTTCGGTTTAGTATCACAATCCCTCAGCAGTGTTTCAATTGCTGGCATAACCCGCACCGAATGATTTTTCTTTAGGTTCGTCGTATACTCACCAATTACTTGACTCCCGTTTACCAGGGCAACCCCTAATGTGAAATTCGATGTATCTATAGCTAAAACCTTCATCAAATAATCTCCTTACATAACTTTACATATCGTTCGCCTTTGGCTTCCAGAACAAAACGCCGGCTTGTATCGCTCAGACGATAAATATAGATGGTCAGGATTTCCTCTGGAAGGTGATCCTTTATTAAATGGGCCCATTCAACGACAGTCACACCATCACCATCAAAATATTCTTCAAAGCCTAAATCTTCTTCCGATTCACTTACCCGATATACATCCATATGATATAAAGGCAATCGACCCATGTATTCCTTTATTATCGTAAAGGTAGGGCTATTCACCATTCTGGTAACACCTAATCCTTTAGCCAACCCTTTTGTGAATGCCGTCTTTCCAGCACCCAAGTCACCTTCTAAAGCCAGCACATCGCCACTTGAAAGCTTTTGTGCCAATTCATGCGCAAATCGCGCTGTTTCTTCCTCATTCTGAGAAATCCATTCAACCTGATGCATATATCAATCACCTTTATCATTATTAGGAAAACGTCCTAAAGTTCATGTCGAGAACCATAAACGCAATATTATGGAACAAAAACCATTCTATATGTAGTTTACCTTGTTTCAAAAGAAGAAACAAATAAGTTAGGGACATAATTATTCGAATTTCGGATAAAACAAAAAAACGAAACCTAAGTTTCGTTTTTTTCATGATTGCGGGGACAGGATTTGAACCTGCGACCTTCGGGTTATGAGCCCGACGAGCTACCGGACTGCTCCACCCCGCGACGGTATAAATGTTTCTTTTATAAATATAGTATTCCCAATCACTCAAAAAGAATACAAAGATTATAGCTTGGCGGCGTCCTACTCTCACAGGGGGAAACCCCCAACTACCATCGGCGCTGAAGAGCTTAACTGCCGTGTTCGGAATGGGAACGGGTGTGACCTCTTCGCTATCGCCACCAAACATTTAATCTTTTTTTCACATTTACTATCATACCATGTATGAAACCAAAATGCAAGAAGAAATTTTCATTCCTTCAAAACTAGATAATAATAAGAAGGTATTTCATTTTTCAAAAAGCGTTGGTTAAGTCC